>NZ_JBFBGR010000010.1:0-289983 GCF_040684755.1 Streptomyces sp. NPDC089799
ATCGCCCTCCGGGCGACGCGACGAAGGAGCGCCCTTGACAGGACTGACGGACCCGTAATGACACTGGGACTGACGGGCCACCCCCGGGCACCACCCTGATTCCGTCCAGGCGAAGGCTTGGCTGCGGGTGCGCGGCCAAGCTCCTGTGGGATCCACGAGGTTCAGTGGTGGTGTACCGGGGCCGTGTCGTCCACCCAGTGCCAGTTCACCGGGGCGTACTGGCGTTTCAGAGCGTTGCGACCGGGGCCGTATGCCTTCAGCGCGGCCCGGACGGCGTCCTCCAGGTCACCCAGGTCCTCCGGTACCGGCACCCGGAGCAACAGGTGTTGCTTCTGGTGCACGAGGAGGAGCTCCCCGGCGGGCGAGCAGCCCATCAGCGAGAAGTTGGTCAGGGCCTTGAAGGGCGTGTCCGAGGTCGGGATCCGGGAACGCATCTGCCCCTCCGCATCCCATGCGTACAGGCCGTAGCGGTTGAGGTGGAAGGCGCGGGCGCGGTACGGATCGCCGACCACGGTCCAGTTGGCCCCGGTGAAGGGGCTGTCCTCGTACCGGTGCATCCCCTCCAGCCTCCCGCGTTCCGCGCCCTGCCCGTCGAGCAGCAGGAAGGAGAACACCTGCCCGCGGCTGCCCGAGCGGTACGTCTTGCCGAAGACGGGGACGACGAACAGGTCGTCCCCCATCGCGGCGGGGCGGCCCATCCGGCAGTTCGTGTAGTCGAAGCGGGTGCGGTCGTCCGTGGACACCATCTCGGTGAGGGTGGGCGACGGCCGGTTCCCACCACCGACGGGCGCGCCGTCGAAGACCACGTGCGGGTAGTGGTCGGCCTCGGTCTGCCGGTCGGTGAGCCCGTCGTGCGTCGCGATCGCCCGCAGGGTTGCCTTGGAGCCGGGGCCGAGCGTGCTGCCGGGCTCGGAAAGCGCGACCAGGTTGGCGACCCGACCGGCCCAGTTCTTCACTCCGTACTCGGCGACCGCGCACAGCAGCCGACCGGAAGGCGTGACGTCGATCGAGTGCGCGAACGGATCGCCGTTGCGCTCCTTCTCCTCATCCCGCCCCCAGGGCGAGCGCCAGGACTCCACGAGCCGGCTCAGATCGGCCGAGAAGAGGTGGGTGTTCCCGGGGTGTGAACTCACCGCCACCGTCCCGTCCGGGAGGACGGCCAGGTCGAAGTCCGATCCCTCGGTCAGCCCCGTCGGGACGTTGCCCCGGGTCGCCCCGCCGAGCCGGGCCGTCGCGGTGGGCGTCCCGTCGGGGGCGTAACGGGTGAGCAGGTGGTACGTGAAGTCCATCTGGAAGGGGTCGGAGGGTACGGCCGAACGCCCCCGGTAGCGCATTGCACAGGAGTACGCGTACGTCTCACCGTCCGCGTTCGCGGCGACGGCGTACGTTCTGAAGCCCCACCCGGCGGTGGGGGTGCCGGTCATGTCGACGCGGTGGTCGCCCACGACGGCGGCGGGCAGGGTCAGTGGAAGGGTCGCAGCCATGATCCCCATCCTCCTCCGGGCCACTGACAGTGGTGTGCAGAGGTGGGACGTTGCTGTGCGGCTACTCAGGGGAGATGAGTAGGTGCGCGCTGCTCCGGGACCGGGGTGGGAAGGGACGCTTGGGGCATGCGCCGAATATCACTGAAGCTCCTCCCCTGCCTGATGGTTGCCATCCCGGTCGTGGCCTGGGCCGCCTGGCTCGGATGGGACCAGAACCGGGACGTCCACCCCGACGGATCGGTCAGCGGCCCGTACGAGGCGTGGCAGGTGATCGGGCTGGTGCTCACCCTCCTCGCACCGCTGTACTGGGCCGCGTCCCGGGGCCGTATCGCGCCCGCCGTGCTCGGCACCACGGCCGGTCTGACCGCTGCCGTCTACTACGACTGGTCGGACGACGCCAGCGGCCTGTTCGTGATCGGAGTGAGCATGGTCATGGTCGGAAGCCTCGTGGCGACTTCCGTCCTTTCCCTGGTCATCGCCTCCGTGACGCGGGGCTCTACGCCGGTCAACCCCGTCGGGCTGCGGTGACGAACCCGCCCCAGGCGGCGGGGGAGAAGCTCAGGTGGGGGATGGCGGTGTCCTTGGAGTCCCGGACGAGGACGGCGGCGAGGGTGGTCGCTACCTCGACGCAGTCGTTGATGTCCCCACCGTCGCTGTAGCTGCTCTTGCGCCAGGCAACTTCGACGCAGGAGTCTCCCTCGGGGCCGCTGCAGCTGTCCTCCACCCCGCGCGGTGCGCGTCTCGCCCGGCTGCTGGCAGTGGAGCAACTCCGCTGCTGGGGGCTGCCCTTGGACGCTCCGGCGCAGATCGTGGCGGAACTGGCCGCCAATGCCGTGACCCACGGACGCGTGCCGGGGCGGGACTTCCGGCTCGTCCTGACCGCCGGCGCGGCGGCGCCGCTCCGGATCGAGGTCACCGATACCCGGGGTGACCGCGAGCCGGAAACGGCGGGGCGCGGGCTGGCGATCGTCGGGGCCCTGGCCGACCGGCGGGGAGTCGACCGGGGACCCGTACAGCGCAAGACGGTCTGGGCCGAGATCGATCCTGGTGCCGGTTAGCGTTCGCTGTCATTCCATTGCAACGGTCGGGGATGTTTCATTGCGTTACCCGTCAAGGTCGTTGCAATGATTGTGGGGCTCTGAGCTGCGCAGATGCCCGTTGAGCGCAATGAAGTTGTTGCCGTAACGGCGAACGCAACTTAGCGTTTCTCCTGTCGGAAACGCCGAGCAGGCAACGAAGAACACAAGAACAAACAGGAGAGAGTCATGCAGAAGTTCGCCGCCACCGCCCCCGTCGTCGCCGTCCTGAACGTCCCCGCCGGCCGCATCCAGCTCATCGCCGCCGACCGTGCCGACGCCACTGTGGAGGTCCTGCCCATCAGCACCTCCAAGAGCGCGGACGTGAAGGCCGCCGAGCGCACCGAGGTCTCGTACGTCGACGGCGTCCTGCGGATCGACGTTCCGGAGTCGGGGAACAAGCTCCTCGGTCAGTCCGGCGCCATCGAGGTCACCGTCCAGCTGCCCGCCGGGTCCCGGGTCGAGGCCGTGACGGCCGCCGCCGAGTTCCGGGGCGTCGGGCGCCTGGGCGACGTCGTCTTCGAGGGCGCGCAGGGCGCCGTCAAGATCGACGAGACCGCGGGTGCCCGCCTCACCCTCCAGTCCGGCGACATCACCGTCGGTCGGCTGGGCGGCTCCGCAGAGGTCAGCACCCAGAAGGGCGCTCTCCGGATCGCCGAGGTCGTCCAGGGCACCGTCACCCTGCGGACCGAGCACGGGGACATCGCCGTCGGCGCCGCCCGCGGAGTCTCCGCGACCCTCGACGCCGGCACCGCCTACGGCCGTATCGAGAACGCCCTCAGCAACACCGAAGGCGCTTCCGCGGCGGTGAACATCCACGCCACCACCTCGTACGGCAACATCTCGGCCCGCAGCATCTGAGCGCGTTGGGCTGCGGACACCGGGTCGAGGACACCGCGACCCGGCCGGGACGCGGGGCGGGCGCCCACGACGTAAACCACCCTGGTGGTCGGGGGGAAAAGAACCAAACCAACCAACCGGGGCGCCCGTCGCTCGCACGGGTGAACTGTCCCAATCGGACTGGAATTACGCACCGGTTGCGGGCATATGCTCGCCGCGACAACCCCAGACATGAGTCGGCCCCCGGCCGGGAATGGCATCCCGACCGAGGGCCTGACCGACGAGGAAGCGAACCCTTCCCGATGGCTATCGCACACCCTAACGCGGGCGCGCCCGCACGGCCCGGGATGCCCGCAGGGTCCCCCCGAGCCGGTGTCGTTCACGTGGTCGCCGACCAGGACGAGCGGTCCACGACGATCGGCAACCACCTCGCGCAGCACTCCGAACTGTCGCTGACGGCGGTCGGGCTGGGCGTGTACATCCAGTCGTTGCCGGAAGGCACGAACATCAGCGTCAAGGCCCTTTCCTGGCGGCTCAGGGAGGGCGAGTACCGGATCGCGAAGGCGCTCCGCGAGCTCGAACGACACGGCTACCTGGCGCGGAACCGCGAACGGCTGCCCGACGGGCGGATCGTGACGCGGACGTACTGGTACAGCCTGCCCCTCGCGTTGTGCGAGAACCCGCCCCCGGCGCTCATGGAGCACCCGGAACTCCCCGACGGCGCCCCCGGACCGGGCTGCACGTCCGCCGCCCCCGTGCCCGACGCGGCTGCCGGCCCGGCCCGCGAGGAGCTGCCCGCGGCCGACGCGGAGCCGGCCCCTGAGCCTCAGCCGGCTCCCACGCCGGAGGCAGCCCCCGCGCCCGGAACAGCCCCCGCGGCGGAATCGGCGTCCGAACAGGACCGGATGCGGGGCCAGGCGTGGAAGCTGCTGGCGGGGCTCCGCGGCAGCGATCCCCGGCTGACGCTGTCCTTCTCGGACATCCACCGGCTGGCGCCGCAGGTGACCCGCTGGCTGGAGAACGGCGCCCGGCCTTCGGCCGTCAGCCGGACCCTCACGGCCGGGCTCCCCGAAGACCTCCGCCACCCGGCCGGCCTGCTGGCGCACCGGCTGGCCACCCACCTCGCGCCCCCGCTCCCGGCCGCCACCCCGTCGCCTGCGCCGGACCCGCAGCGCCCGCATCCCATGGCGACCTGCGACGGCTGCGAACGCGGGTTCCGCGCCCCGTACCCCGGCGCCCGCTGCCGCGACTGCGGACCCATCGAGGGCAAGGCTGCCTAGCATGGAGGTGATGACTCGGGCCCAGGGCGCAGACGAGGAGCCGACACCATGACCGTTGCACCGGACGACTCGCGGCAGAGCTCGACGCCGTACACGGCCATGCGTGGCGTTCTGGAGTCGCTGGACGACACCGTTCCGGGCAAGTTCGAGATCAGCAAGCAAGGGATTGTGCACGACATGATGTCGCCCGGGCGTCCGCACGTGTTCACTGCCGGCCTGATCGGCCGACGCCTGGAGAGAGTCATGCCCGAGGGCATCTGGGCGGTTGCGGGGGAGCCGGACGTCGAAGACGAACCCGAAGGCATCATGCGCCGCCCCGACGTCATGGTGATCGCGCTGGACGAGATGGAGGGCGAAGGGTCCTTCGATCCCCGCACCCTCATCGCCGCCATCGAGGTCGTCTCCCAGTCGAATCCCGACAACGACTGGGTCGGCAAGATGCGCGAGTACCCCCTGATGGGCGTCCCCGTCTACGCCGTCTTCGACCCGCGCACCGGGACCGGCGCGGTGATGTCCGACATCCACGCCACGCCCGACGGCCCGCGCTACGCCACCCGCAAGGACTTCGTCTACGGCGAGGACGTCACCGTCGCCGACTGGACCATCTCCACCGAAGGGCTTCCGCGGTACGCCGGGTGACGGGCGCCCGGCCGGTCAGCCCGGGATGCGCAGGGCCAGGCCGTCGAGCATGGCCTCCAGGCCGTAGGTGAACTTGTCCTCGCGGGCGGCGACCGGGTCGAACACGTCGGTCGCGGCCTCCGCGTAGGCGTCGGTCAGGTGCTCGTGGCCTTCGGCCGCCTGCCGGGCGGTCGGCATCAGGCGGGCGACGAACTCCGCCTCGCTCTCGCCCGACTTGGCCACCGTGGTCAGCCAGGCCGCCTCGGAGGTGGCCATGCCGATCACGTATCCGCAGAGTGCATCGATCGCGCGGGTGGGGGAGGGGAAGCCCGCCTCGATGAAGAGCGATCCCAGGCGGTTCGAGAAATCCATCAGGTTCGGCCCGAGATAGGCCAGGCCCGCCTGTCCGAGGACCGAGGACAGCCAGGGGTGGCGCAGGGCGGTGGCCCGGAAGGAGCCGGCGGCCGCGGTGGCCGCGGGACGCCAGCCGCCCGGTCCGGCGGGGGTGACGACCACCTCGGCGAAGACCTCGTCCACCGCGAGCTCCATCAGCTCGTCCTTGGTGGCGACGTGGCGGTACAGGGAGGTCGCGCCCGCGTTCAGCCTGGCGGCCAGCTTCCGCATGCTCAGGGCCTCGATGCCCTCGGCGTCCAGCATCGCGATGGCTTCGCGCACGATCGCGTCCTGCGAGAGCCCGGGCTGTTCCGCCTCGCGTGCGGCCCGGCGGGCCCACACGGAGGGGACGGGCTGCGTCTTCTGGCCGGCGGCCATGGGCTCACTCCTCTGCGTACGGCGTGCGCATCCAGCGTACAGGCGTCACCCGGTTGCGAACACTGTGCGCATCGGCGTACGGTGTTCGCATCGCACGGAACAGTGTGCGCACCGGGCGGAACGGTGTGCGCAACCCGAAGGGGGAGAGATCGATGACGGATACGAACGCGGCCGCGGTCGCCGGGGCCCGTAGCCCGCACCGCTGGTGGATCCTGATCGTGCTGTGCCTCAGCACGCTGGTGCTGGTGGTCGACAGCATGGCGCTCACCGTCGCCGTACCGGCCATGACCGAGGACATCGGCGCGAGCCCGCAGCAGATCCAGTGGATCCTCGACTCCTACGTGCTCGTCTTCGCCGGTCTGCTGCTGACCTCCGGGAGCCTGGGAGACCGCTTCGGGCGCCGGAAGGTGATGATCATCGGCCTGCTGCTCTTCGGGGCCGCCTCGCTGGCCGCGGTGTTCTGCAAGAACCCCGGTGAGGTCGTGGCCGCCCGGGTGGCCATGGGGGTCGGCGGCGCGCTGATCATGCCGTCCACGCTGTCCATCCTGATCACGGTGTTCGACGAGGAGGAGCGCCCGAAGGCGATGGCGGCCTGGGGCTCGGTGTCCATGCTCGGCCTGGTCGGCAGCCCGGTCCTCGGCGGCGTCCTGATCGACCGGTTCTCCTGGCACTCGATCTTCTTCATCAACGTCCCGGTCGTCCTCCTGGCCGTCGCGGCCGGCCTGCTGCTGATGCCCGAGTCCAAGGCCCCCTGGCAGAAGGCCGATCCGCTGGGTGCCGTCCTCTCCGCCGTCGGCATGACCTCCCTGGTCTGGTGGATCATCGAGATCCCGCAGCACGGTGCCTTCGAGGGCCGCGGGGTCATCACCCTGGCCGTTGCCCTGGTCTCCCTCGTCGGCTTCGTGGTCTGGGAGAACACCACCGCCTCCCCGATGGTCCCGCTGGTGCTCTTCCGGAACCGCAACTTCACCGGCGGTTCGGTCGCGCTGGCCCTGGTCCAGATCGGCAACGGCGGTCTGCTCCTGGTCCTCACCCAGTACCTCCAGTCGGTCCTCGGGTACTCCCCGGTCAAGGCAGGGCTGGCCTTCACCCCGCTCGCCGTGGCCGCACTCATCGGCAACGGGGCGGGTGCCAAGCTCGCCGCCAGGACCGGCTTCCGCCCCCTGGTCCTGGCCGGGATGCTGCTGATGGCCGCCTCCTTCGGCCTGCTGACCACCGTCTCCACCGACAGCGGGTTCGCCGTCCCGGCGGTCGCGCTCGGCCTGCTCGGCCTCGGTGCCGGTGTGGCGATGCCCGCCGCGGTGGGTGCCCTGATGGGGACCATCCCGGCCGACAAGGCGGGCGTCGGTTCCGCCCTCAACGACACCATCCAGCAGGCCGGTACGGCCCTCGGCATCGCCATCCTCGGCTCGCTCCTCGGCAGCACCTTCTCGGCGAAGATGCCGGCCGGCGCCCCCGAGCAGGCCAGGCAGTCCATCGGCGGTGCGCTGGCCACCGCCCAGGGTGACGCGGGTCTGGTGCGGGCGGCCAAGGAGGCATTCACCGCCTCAATGTCCACCACCCTCACCGTCAGCGCGATCGGCATCCTGGCCGCCGCCCTGCTCGCCGTGGTGGTCATGCGCGACAACAAGACCGAAGCCCCGGCCGGGGCGGAAGGGGAAGCTGCTGCGCAGGAGAAGGAGCTGGTGGCGGCGGCCTGATCTCCCTCCCCCCGCCCGCTGTTCCGTGCCGGAAGGCCGGCGCCCCGTACGACGGGGGCGCCGGCCTTCCGGCGTGCCGGCCGTGCGCTGCGGCGTGCTCCGGGATCCGCCGGAAGAAATTCCGTCGGCGGGCGATGAGTTCCGGGCGGCCGGGCGGTCTGACCTGATGAACGTGGGCCGGCCGCGAGGGTGGGACACGGGAGCGGGACGCGGGAGCGGGACGTGGCGGCAAAGATGTGGACGGCGTCCACATCAGTCGCTAGAGTGATCGATGTGGACGCCGTACACATGCGGTGCCGATAACGGAGGCGGATTCAGATGCGTGTTGTGGTCAACGAGTTCATCAGCCTGGACGGCGTCGTGCAGGCCCCCGGCGGTCCCGAGGAGGACCTCGACGGCGGCTTCCGGCACGGCGGGTGGAGCCACCCGTACTTCGACAACGAGGTGATCGGCGGGTTCATCGCCCAGGGGTCGAGCACCACCGACGCCCTGCTGTTCGGCCGCCGCACCTGGCAGACCATGGCCGGGGCCTGGCCGGAGCGGGCCGGTGACCCCTTCGCCGACTGGATGAACTCCATCCGCAAGTACGTGGTGTCCGACACGCTCACCGACACCGAACTGGCCGGCTGGGGCGACTCGGTGCGGTTCGGCGTGGAGGAGGGTGCCGCGCAGATCCGCAAGCTGCGCGAGGGCGAGGGCCGGGACCTGACCGTGATGGGCAGCCCCACCCTGGTCCGCACCCTGCTCGCGGAGGGCCTGGTCGACGAACTCCGGCTCGTCGTCATGCCGGTGCTGCTCGGCGGCGGCAAGCGGATCTTCCCCGAGGACGACGGGCTCCGCGCGATGGAGCTGGTCTCCGCCGCGTCCAACGACAAGGGCGCCCAGGTGCTCACCTACAAGCCGGTGAACGCCTGAGCGCCGCTGCCTCGGGGGCGCCCCCGAGGGGGCGCCCCGCAGGACCCGGGACGGTGCGGGCGCCGAACGCGCGGTGCCGGTCCTTCCGGACCGTGACCACCGGCGCGGCCGACGCCCGCGGTCATCGGGTCAGGGCTTGTTCAGATCCTTCCGGATGTGGTTGTAGAGGCTTTGCGTGACCGGATTGACGACGTCCTCGCCGAGCTTCTTCCCCGCCTCGAAGGCGTGCTGCTGCGCCATGCCGTCGTTGGGGTTCTTCTTGGCGTGCTGGTACGCGGCGGCCGCGGTCGCGGCTGCCAGGGTCGCCCGGCCCTGTGGTGTCTTCTGGGTCCAGGTGTAGACGCTCTGTGCGATCTTCACGACCACGCCGGCGGCGGCAAGTAGGGGAATCGGCATGTTCCCTCCTTTTCCTCGACTGTTTCCTGCCACGCCGGACGAGGCCCCAACCCCCTAGGTGATATGGCTGGTTCACCCCTAGGGGGAGGGCGGATCGCCCCTCCGGGCGGGCCCTCGTGGCGGGCCGCCGGAGCGGGCCCTCAGGCAGTCGCTGCGGCCAGGCGGCGCAGGCCCTCGGCGATCTCCACCGGCGTGTGGGTGGTGAAGGACAGGCGCAGGGTGCGGGGATCCGGGTCGGTGCTGAAGAACGGGGCGCCGGGCACGAAGGCGACGTCCTGCCCGACCGCCGACTTCAGCAGGGCCGTGGCGTCGTGGCCCTCCGGGAGGCGGGCCCAGACGAACATGCCGCCCTCCGGCCGGTTCCACTCCGAGCCCGGCGGGAGGGCCGCGGACAGTCCGGACAGCAGCGCGTCCCGCCGCTCCCGGTAGGCGGCCCGGATGCGGTCCACGTGCGCGTCCAGGTCCGAGGCCGCCAGATAGTGGGCCGCCGCCAGCTGGTCCACCGTGGAGGTGTGCAGGTCGGCCGCCTGCTTGGCGACCACCGCGGCGCGCCGCAGCGCCGCCGGGGCCCGCAGCCAGCCCAGCCGCAGCCCCGGGGCCATGATCTTGGAGAAGCTGCCGAGCAGCGCCGTACGGTCGGCGGCCGCCGGATGCGCCGCGATCCACGGCACCTCGGTGCCCTCGTAGCGGAGTTCGCCGTACGGGTCGTCCTCGACCAGCCAGAGGCCGAGGCGGGCCGCGATCCCGGCGACCGCCGCGCGCCGGGCAGCCGGCAGGGTGCGGCCGGTGGGGTTCTGGAAGGTGGGGACGGAGTAGAGGAGCTTCGGGCGCTCGCGGAGGACGAGTTCCGCCAGGGCGTCCGGGAGGACGCCCTGCTCGTCGCAGGGGACGGCGACCACTCGGGCGCCCGCCAGCCCGAAGCACTGGAGGGCGGCGAGGTAGGTGGGGTTCTCGACGAGCACCACGTCGCCCGGCTCGACCAGGGTCGCCGTGATCAGGGTGAGGGCCTGCTGCGAGCCGGTGGTGACCAGCAGGTCGTCCGGCCCGGTGGGCAGGCCGCGGGCGGTCGCCCGGGCCGCCACCGCCTCGCGGAGCTCGGGCGCGCCCTCGGTGGTGGAGTACTGCAGCGCCCGGCGCGGTGCGGCGGCGAGCGCGGCGTCGTAGGCGGCCCGCAGGCCGGCGGTGTCGAACAGCTCGGGCGCGGGCAGCCCGCCCGCGAAGGAGATCACCCCGGGGCGCTCGGTCAGCGCGAGGATCTCCCGTACGGGCGACCCTCCGACCGAGGTCGCGCGGGCGGCGAACGCGGGCGGCGGATTCTGGTCGCGCATGCGGGCTCCTTGGCCGGAACGGTGTGGTTGGCGGACACCCTAGTAAATAAAGGTGTACCCGCCAACCACTTGTTCGATGGCTGAACTCCCTTGCCGCGGGCTGCTTTTCGGGCCGACCCCGCAGCCCGGTCAGGCGGCCTTGAGGGTGCCGCCGTCGATGACGTGGTCGGCGCCATGGATGCTGGCGGCGCGCTCGGACAGCAGGAAGGTGACCAGGTCGGCCACTTCGCCGGGTTCGGTCAGGCGCCCGGAGGAGATGCCGAACCGCCCGGGCAGACCGTCGAGCAGGTCGCCGTGACCCACCCCGAACGCGGCGGCCACCCTGCCGCCGAAGCGGTCCGGGTCGGTCCACAGCGGGCTGGTGACCACTCCCGGGGAGACGGTGTTCACGCGGACGCCCCGCGGTGCCAGCTCCTCGCTGAGCCGCTTCCCGAACTGGGTCAGGGCCGCCTTGGCCTCCGCGTAGCCGACCGGCGAGCCGCCGGGCACGTGGGCGCTGATCGAGGAGATGTTCACGATCGCCCCCTTGCGCTCCAGGATGCTCGGCAGGGCTGCCTTGGTGGTCCACACCGCGCTGAAGAGGTTGAGGTCGAACATGCTCTGCCACTGCTCGTCGTCGACGTCCAGGAAGCCGGCGAGGGAGAGGTCCTCCGCGTCGCCCGCGCCGACGTTGTTGACGAGGAAGTCGATCCCGCCGACCGCGGCCAGGGCCTGTTCGACCACCGACCGCGCCCCCTCGCGGGTGCTCAGGTCCAGGGACACGGCCGCGGCCGCGACCTTCTCCAGCTCGGGCGTGACGGTCCGGGCCGCACCCACCACGCGGACGCCCTCCGCGGCCAGGTTCCGGGCGATGGCCAGGCCGATGCCGCGGCTCGCGCCTGTGACCAGGGCGGTCTTTCCACTGATGCCGAGATCCATGATCTCCCCCTCTTGACGACTGGTTCTTGAACTACAGGTCCAAAATCAGGGCACAAAAAAGCGCTGCCCCGGGTGGCGTGAACTCAGATGCCGGCCAGGGCGGTGTCGATGATCCGGTGCAGGACCGGCCGGTCGAACGTCTTGACCATGACCCGGAGCCCCGCGAGCGTGGTCTGGAGGAGCAGCGCCTGGGCCCTGCTGTCGACCTCCGGTCCGACGTCGCCGTCCCGCCGCCCCTGTTCGATGCGGGCGGTGAACAGCTCGATGCTGCGCTGCTCGATGCGGTGCACCGCGCGGGTCGCCTCCTCGTCCCGCCCACCGAGCTCCTCGATCGTCTTCTGGGCCAGGCATCCGCGGCGGGCCGGCCCGTCCAGGCTCATGTCCACGAGCAGGACGAAGTACGCGCGGATGCATTCCCTGGCGGTGCCCGGCCGGGAGAGGGACTCCTCGGCGAACTCCGAACACCTCCGGGCGTACAGGTCCAGCGCCTTGGCGAACAGCTCGCGCTTTGAACCGAAGGAGTGGTACAGGCTGCCCTTGGCCACTCCGGTCGCCGCGGCGAGGTCGGCAGGAGAGGTGCCCACGTAGCCGTTGGTCCAGAACGCCTCCATCGCCTGCGCGATGACCACGTCCGGTTCGAAACTCTTCGGCCTGCCCATGCGGGCACTGTAGTGATTATTTGACCTGTAGGTCAAGAAGTCGGGTCCGGGTGGGGCAGCGCGCGTGGCGGCCAGGCCGCCCCCATCTCTCCCGACCGCCCCCGACCCCTCCCCATCTGATGCTCCATCAGCTAGACCGGTGGCATGACGAACGAAGAGCAGGAGAGCCGGGACGCGCGGCGCGTCGAGGACTACGCCGGGCTCGCGGCCGTGGGGCCGTACGGCGTCCACCCGGGGCACGCGCTGATCACCATGGTGGAGCCGCACCCGGGCCACGAGTACGCGTACAACCGCTGGTACGAGGACGACCACTACTACGCCGGGGCGATGGCCATGCCCTGGATGTACGCCGGGCGCCGCTGGGTGGCCACCCGGGACCTCCAGGAGCTCCGCTACCCGGAGAAGTCGGCGGTGGCGCAGCCCGTCACCGCCGGGTGCTACATCTCCACGTACTGGATCACCGACGGCCGCTACGACGAGCACATGAAGTGGACCGTCGGCATCAACAAGCGGCTCAACCGGGACGCCCGCGTCTACCAGGACCGCACGCACGTCTTCACGTCCTTCCAGGACCACGAGGCCACCGTCTACCGCGACGGTGCCGCCGGACCCCGCGACTTCCACGCGCTGGACCACCCGTACGCCGGGCTCGTCGTGCAGGTCGTCGACGCGGACGGACCGGAGCAGCGGGCGGAAGTGCTGGAGTGGCTGCGCTCCCGGTGCCTGCCGCGGCGGCTGGCGGGCGGCCCGGCGGCGATGGTGACGGTCTTCCGGCCGACGCCGCTGCCCGGCGACCGGATGACGTACGTCAAGCAGGTCGAGGGGGTCGACACCCGGCTGACGCTGCTGTGGTTCCTGGAAGCCGACCCGCGCGACTGCTGGGACCGCTTCCGCGGCCTGGACGCCGAGCTCGCGGAGTCCGGACCGGGCGGCCGGGTGGAGCTGGTGGCGCCGTTCGTCCCGACCGTGCCGGGGACGAACACGTACGTCGACCTGCTCCGCTGACGGGACCTCCGACGGGGGCCCTGGCGGCCGTCTCCGACGGCGGCCTCCGGGCAAAGGCCGAGCCCCCTCGGCCGGGACGGCGGACCAGTCGAGAGGGCTCTGTCGGTGTGGCTCTTCTGTTGTGTGACCCGGTCGCGAACGGTGCCGGGCCCGGCCTGCCGGGGCGCTCGTCGCGCAGCTCAGACGAGGCGTCCCAGCCGGCCCGAGGTGACCTCGGTGACGAAGGAGGTCCACGAGGCGGGCGCGAAGGTGACGGCCGGGCCGTTCTGCACCTTCGAGTCCTGGACCGCGATGGCTTCGGTGACGGGGGACTTGACTTCGACGCACGCGCCGTTTCCGCCGGAGTAGGAGGACTTCATCCAGTTTTCCGTGGCGCCCAGGCGAATGGCCATGTTTCTTCTCCGGTTCAGCGAGTTGTTCCGATGGCTGCCAGCCCCTGTCCACTGTTCCCGGCTGGCGTGATCGACGCTACCGGCCCCACCTGATGGGTGAAGAGGTCATTCACCCGACCGGGTGGCATATTCCATTCGGGTCTTCTGCGGTCGGGTGGTGACGGTGTACCGTACCGGCCGCCTCGCCGACGGGCCTGATGACGGCCCTTCTCGGCCCTTCGCTGCCTTTCTCGGCCCTTCGCGGTCCTTCTTGGGGGTTTCGGTCCTTCTCAGCCCTTCTTCGCGTATTCGGCGATGATGTCGGAGATGAAGTCGCGGGTCTGCTCGACGTTGTGGGCCTGGGCGCGCAGGTGCTCGTACATCACGCTGTACTTCTGGACGTCATTGGCCTTCTCCAGGTACAGGTCGCTGGTGACGCCCTCGATGTAGACGACGGTCGAGTCCGACGCGTCCGGGAATTCCAGAATGGCGTACTGGCCGTTGACCCCAGGATGTGCGCCCATGTCGAAGGGCATCACCTGGACGGTGACGTACGGGCGCTCCGACTGCTCTATCAGGTGCTCCAGCTGCCGGATCATCACCTGGGCGTCGCCCACGCGCCGGCGCAGCACCGCCTCGTCGATGACGGCCCACAGACGCAGCGGACCGACGTCCGGATTGCTGTTGTCGCTCTCCGAGAGCCGCTTCTGGCGGTGCATGCGGACCTGCACCCGCTTGTCGATGTCCACGGGCGAGGTCTCCGGCAGTGCGCCGCGGACCAGCGCCTGGGCGTACTCCGCGGTCTGCAGCAGCCCGGGGACCATCTGCGGCTCGTACACGCGCAGGCTGGCGGCGTCGGTCTCCAGACCGATGTAGACGCTGTACGGGATGTCGCCGAAGGCGTGCCACCAGCCCTGCTGGCGCGACTCCTTGGCCATCTGCATCAGGGAGTCGACCACCCGCGGGTCCTGCACCTCGTACACCTCGCACAAGTCGCGTACGTCCCGCTGGCTGATGGAGCGGCGGCCGTTCTCCAATCGGCTGATCTTCGACTGGGAGACCAGCAGGCGCTCGGCGACCTGCTCGGCCGTCATGCCTTTGTCCTCGCGGAGTTTGCGCAACTCCATGCCGAGCCGGCGCCGCCGGACGGTGGGATTGACATTGGACGCCACGGAAACGGCACCTCCGCCTTCTGTCGCTCTTTTGCTGCTCTGGGAGCTCTGCGTGTCTGCTGGTGAGCAGACTGCCACCGAAGACGGGCCCGGCGGGCGGGAATGCGCCATCGCGCGGTGATCTTGCCTTGATCGCGCGGGATTCGGGCGTGAAAACGGACGCGGAAACGGGGGCGCGGGGTGGCCGGGCCGGCGTACCGGCCCTCACCACCCCGCGCTTCGGCGGCTCCCGGACGGATGTTGGGGATCTTCCGGGGGCTGCCGTCGGTGCTGATGTGTTCCTGATGCTGCAGTGCTCGTGCTGCTGTTGTGCTCGTGCTGCCGTGCCCGTGCTGCCGTGCCCGTGCCGTGGTACCCGTACTGCGGTGTGCCGGTGGCGGGTGCGGCGGTGTGTCAGTGCGCCGCGCCGGCGCGGGCCATCGGGGCACCCCGGCGGGGCTGCATCGGAACGCCGCTCGCCGTGGCGCGCACGGCCGGTGCCGCGGCGCGTTCCCGGCGCGGCTGTGCCGCCACACCGTTCTGGACGTCCATCACGGCGTGTGCCACGAGGCCGCCCATGGGGTCGTGCCGGATCAGGTCGCGCAGCCTGGAGCGGGACGACCGTCCTTCGTTGCCCGGGTACAGGTGCTTGCCGAGCCCGACCGCGTGGGCCAGGGCGGCGAGCGCCGCGGTCCGCGGGTCCGGGGGTACCCCGGTGCGGATCGCACTGTCGAGCCGGGCACGGATCTCCCGGCTGATCGCCGTGTCGGTCGCCTGGTAGCGAGTCGTCGGCAGCACCCCGCACATCTGTCCCGCCACGGCATGCACCATGCCGCACCGCTCCAGATGAGAGAGGTACGTCTGGCGGAGCCCCAGCCGGGGTCCGCCGATCCAGTGGACCGCCCTCACCGGGCTGCCACGACGGCGCAGCAGCTCCAGTGCGGAGTCCAGGGTCGGATCTCCTGTCGGCCGTGGCATCACCACGGCGATACGATCCCCATCAGGGGCTATCCGTCCGGCCAGAGCCAGCTCCACGAGCTGTGCTCCGGCCAGTCCGAGGTCGAGCGACTGCGGCTGCGCAGTGGTACCCGTGGTCGGGTCCAAAGCGAGCAGCAGAAGCTCCTCGGGAATTGTTCTGCGGCTCCTGCCCATCCATGCCTCCCCGCGTGGATGAGTGACAGGGTGACCCCTCTCACATTCATCTGTCGAGAGTGCCTGTCTTCTTTGTGGGGGAACCGGCAGACATGTCGTTCTCGTCTAGCGCGGGGGCGATGCCCCCGAGACGGGACACTGGTAGACGGTTCGGACAGCGATGGAGGAGGAACTGGTGGCGGGCGAGTCCCCCGACAAGTCGGTAGAGCAAGGTTCGTCGGGTGCGGCGGCCTCCGCGGAGCAGGAGCGCGAGCGCGACCCCCGCCTGTCGGTGCTGCGCCCGCGCGACCCGGAACCGCAGTCGAAGCCGACACCGACGCCGGCGGCGGATGCGCCGGACACCGTGGACGCCGTTGATGCCGAGGGCGCCGAGGGTGCGGCGGACGATCCGCTGCGCGCCGCGGTCGCGGCATGGGTGGCGACGGCCGACTCCGACAACGATGCCGATGCCTCCGCGGACGCCGACACCGTTACCGGCACAGATGCCGGTGCCGATGCGGATGTCGCTGCCGGCGCTGACGCCGATGCCCGTGCCGATGCCCCCGCCGAGTCCGACGCCGCGTCGGACGAAGCCGCCCCCGCGCCTGCAACTGCCGATGCTCCCGCCGAGGCGGGTTCCGCTCAGGACTCGGAGCGCACCGCCGTGTTCCGCGCCTTCGACCGGCCCGTGCGCGCCAACGCCGATTCCGCTTCCGCTCCGGCCGACGGGCGTCCGAAGGCGGATGCCGGTGCGGACGCGGGCGTGGAGCGTACGACGGTCTTCCGTGCGGTCAAGCCGTCCGCGGCCGAGAGGGACGCCCCGGAGGCCGCCGAGGCGGACCCCGAGGCGGACCCCAAGACCCCTTCGGCGCCCTCCGCGGCACCCTCTTCGCAGTCTTCCTCGAAGTCTTCCCCGGAGTCTTCCTCCGGTTCTGATTCCGATTCCGCTTCGGCTCCTGAGGACGCCGCTCCGGACTCGGAGCGGACCGCCGTGTTCCGTGCGTTCGACCGGCCCGCGCGCGCCGGCAACAACGATTCCCCTTCGCCTGCCTCTTCCTCCCCTTCTCCTTCGGCTGACGGGCGTCCGAAGCCGGAGTCCGGCGCGGACGCGGACGCGGAGCGCACGACGGTCTTCCGGGCGGTCAAGCCGTCCACGGCGGCCGGAGCGGATTCCGCTTCGGGCCCGGGCGCCGCTCCGGCCAAGCCGGCCGGGGGTGCGGCCGCCGACCCGCGCGCCGGGCGTTCCGGGAGTGCCGCCGCAGAGTCGGACTCGGAGCGGACCGCGGTCTTCCGTGCCGTGAAGCCCGGTTCGGCCACGGGCGGGAAGCCGTCCGGCGGTGCCGCCGCGCCCGGATCCGGTCAGACTTCCGGTCCTGCTTCCGGTTCCGAGCGCGGGCGGGGTGACTCCGCGGGCGGCGACCGCGTTCATGGGGGCATGCGCGACGACTCCAAGGATTCCGCTTCTGCTCAGGGCCAGGGCGGTGACAGCGAGAAGACCACCGTGTTCCGTGCCGTGCGGCCGGCCGGCACCACCCCGGCCGGCACCGGCACCGCCGCACCGCGGTCCGAGGGCGAGGGCGACCGCGCCGGCACCTTCGTACCGCTCCGCACCGACGAGGACCTGCCCCGCCCGGCGGCGCCGGGCCAGCAGCCCAAGATGGCGCCCAAGGGCCCCGGGGTGCACCCCGCCGACCGCGCCGCGGCGCAGGCACCCGGGACCCGGGCCCCGGGCGCGTCGGCCGGTGCCCCGGCCGCATCGGCCGCATCGGCCGCGTCGGCCGCGTCGGCCAAGGCTCCGGCCGGTCCGGACCGGCCGGGCGCCGCAGCCGGCTCCGCCGCGGGCCCTGTCGGCGGCCCGTCCGCCGCGCCCGCCGACACCCCCGCCCCGCCACTCCTCCGCGACGGCACGGAGCGGACCACCCAGCAGCCGCTGCCGCCCCGGCCGCCGCTGGACCTGCTCGCCGAGCTCACCAACAACCCGCCCCCGCCGCCCAGCCCGCTGCGGACCACCGTGCGGCGGCTCAAGATCTACACCCCGATCGCGCTGCTGCTCGTGGTCATCCTGGGTGTCGTCCAGCTGGTCCGGCCGCTGCCGGAGCCGAAGCTGGTCATGACCGCCTCGACGAGTTACACGTTCGAGGGCGGGAAGCCGACCCTCCCGTACCCGAGCCAGGGCCAGTCCTTCATGGCGGCCGCCGGCCTCGGCACCGTCGGCTCCTCCGGCGAGCAGAAGCCCGTCCCGATCGCCAGCGTCACCAAGTCGATGACGGCGTACATCATCCTGCGCGACCACCCCCTCAAGAAGGGGGACCACGGTCCGATGATCGACATCGACAAGACCGCCGAGACCGAGGGCCAGAAGGACAAGTCGGACAACGAGTCCACCCTCAACACGGTCAAGGAAGGCGACAAGATCTCGGAGTACGACGCGCTCGCCGCGCTCATGCTCCCGTCGGCCAACAACATCGCGCGGCTCCTCGCGCGCTGGGACGCCGGCAGCCAGGAGGCGTTCGTCAAGAAGATGAACGACACCGCCCGGGAACTCGGCATGACCAACACCACGTACACGGACCCCTCGGGTCTGGACGCGACCACGGTCAGCACCGCCGAGGACCAGGTCAAGCTGGGCCTGAAGCTGGTCGAGATCCCGACCCTGGTCGAGATCACCAGCAAGCCCGAATGGACCGACCCGTACGGCAAGAAGTGGCGGAACTGGAACGACCTGGTCCCGTTCAACAACTCGCTCGGCATCAAGACCGGCTCCACCACCAAGGCCGGCGGCAACCTCCTCTTCGCCGCCTACCAGAACGTCGGCAAGACCAGGCAGCTGATCGTCGGAGCCGTCCTGGCCCAGCACAAGCCGCCGATCCTCGGCACGGCCATCAACGCCAGCAAGCAGATGATGCTGTCCACGCAGAAGCTGCTGACCGGAGCGAAGGTGGTGACCAAGGGGCAGGTCGTCGGCTACGTCGACGACGGCCTCGGCGGCCGCACGGAGGTCATCGCCACCGCGGACGTGGAGGCCGTCGGCTGGCCGTCGGTCACCGTGAACATCAAGCTGGCCGACGGCGGCAAGCTGCCGCAGTCGGCAACGGCCGGGACCGAGGTCGGCATGCTCACCGTCGGTGAGGGAGCCAGCCAGGTGAAGGTGCCGGTGGCGCTGAAGAGCGACCTGGCCGCACCCGGCATCGGCAGCAAGCTGACCCGCATCGGCTGAGGCCGGCGGCAGGATCAGGGATCCGGTACCGGCGCCCCGGGCAACCCCGGGGCGCCGGTCCGCGTCTTCGGGGCAGGTGCCGGGGACGGGACGCAGTGGAGAGGGCGCAGGTGACCACCGCCGAGCAGCAGAAGCGGGTCCCGCGGCAGGGTTCTGCCGCCGATCCGGACGACGTACGGGACACCGGGCACGCCCCGGGGCCCGGCCACACCCCGGGCTCCGGACCCCTCGGTCAGGACCCTGGCCCCGGAGCTCTCGGGCGGGCCCTGCGCGCCGGACTGGACGGGGTCCGCGCGCACCCCGTCGTGGTGGCCACCGCGCTCGCCGCCGTGCTGCACGTGCTCTGGTTCTACGCCTTCGCCAACAGCGGCGGGGACCTCGCGGCGCAGGACGCCTGGGCCGAGTTCGTCGGCCGGCACCCGGACTCCGCGTACAACCTGGCCTGGTACGGCGGCATGCACCCGGTCTCGTACAGCGTGGTCTCGCCGTACCTGATGCACATGCTCGGCGTCCGTACGACGCTGATGATCGCCGGGACGATCTCCGCGGGCCTGCTCGCCCTGGTCCTCACCCGCTGCCGGGGCGCCGTGCGCCAGCCGGTCTGGCCCGCCCTGGCCGGTGTGTACGGGCTTTTCTGCAACGCCCTGTCCGGCCGGGTCACCTTCGGCCTCGGCGTGATGTTCGCGCTCGGCGCGGTCGCCGCGGCCTTCTGCTGGCCCCGGAAATGGGCCCGGCGCCGCTGGGCGAAGGCCGCCGTGGCGGCGCTGCTGGCCGGACTGGCGACCGCCTCCAGCCCGGTCGCCGGACTGTTCCTCGGGGTGATCGCGGCCGCCCTGTTCCTGAGCGGGCGCCGGCCGGGGGCGTACGCGCTCGGGCTCGCGCCGGTGGCCGTGGTCGGGCTCTCGGCCTGGCTGTTCCCCTTCTCCGGCACCCAGCCGATGAAGCTGGGCTCGGCCTGGCTGCCGTTCGCCTCCGGGCTGGCGGTCTTCCTGCTGGTGCCCAAGAAGTGGAAGACCGTCCGGATCTCCGCCGCCGTCTACACCCTGGGCGTGTTCCTGACCTGGGCGATCGACTCCCAGGTCGGCTCCAACGTGACCCGCCTGGCCATGCTCTTCGGCGGTGCGGTGCTGCTCGCCGCCCTCGCGTACGAGGTCCCGCGCACCCGGCGCTGGTACGCCGTCCTGATCGCGTTCGCCTCCGTCAACATCTGGATCACCACCAACAGCATCACCGACATCGTCCGCACCACCCCGATGGCCGCCTGGAACCGGGAGCTGGCGCCGCTGGTCGACCAGCTGCAGAAGGCCGGTGCCGAGCGCGGCCGGGTCGAGGTGGTCCCGGCGAGCAGCCACCGCGAGTCCTCGGCCTTCCCCTCGTACGTGAACCTCGCGCGCGGCTGGAACCGGCAGGCGGACCTGGAGCGGAACCCGCTCTTCTACGACGACACCCTGGACGCCGACAACTACCGCACCT
The DNA here is from genome assembly GCF_040684755.1 of Streptomyces sp. NPDC089799. Lineage (NCBI taxonomy): Bacteria > Bacillati > Actinomycetota > Actinomycetes > Kitasatosporales > Streptomycetaceae > Streptomyces > Streptomyces sp. NPDC089799. The sequence continues at coordinate 20,334 of NZ_JBFBGR010000010.1, forward strand.
GGCTGGACCGCTGGGCGGTGCACTACGTCGTGCTGCCCGCCGACAAGCCCGACTCGGGCGGTGAGGACGAGGCCGTCCTGGTCCGGGAGGGGCTGCCCTACCTGCAGCAGGTGTGGGGCGACGCGAACTGGCAGCTGTTCAAGGTGACCGAGCCGGCGCAGATGGTGAGCGGTCCGGCCGAGGTGGTCCGGGCCTCCGCCGGGGAGATCGTCATCGACGTGAAGGCGGCCGGTCCGGTGCTGCTCAAGGTGCCGCACTCGCCGTGGCTGGGTCTGGTCGACTCGGCCGGCAAGTCGGTGACCCCGCCGCGGGAGACCGCGGAGTCCAGGGCCGCCCTGGGGGCCCACGCCCGCAAGGAGTACGAGAACGTCGCCGGCTGCCTGTTCAAGGCGGAGGCCGATCCGGAGGGCGACGTGTGGACGCGGCTGCTGGCTCCGGCTCCGGGCCGCTACCGGTTGGCCGCGAAGTACCAGCTGCCGCGCGGCACGCCCTGCCCGGAGGAGCTGATCACGGCGGAGCTGGGCATGCCGGACCGGGTGGGCCCGGACGGACCGGGCCCCCGGCGGCCGGACGTCCCGTAGCGGGTCCGGTTCCGCTTCCCTTCCCCCGGTGGGCCGGGGGAAGGGAGAGGCGCCCGCGGGCCGGGCTAGAGGCGCTTGGCGCTGCGCAGGGTGGACGCGTAGTAGCCGTTGCCGTCCAGACGTGAGGTGCCGCCCTTGTCGCCGATGGTCGGTCCGTCGGCCTCCTCGCGGCTGGAGATGAAGATCTTGTGGCCGTCGGTGTCGGTGCCCAGATAGATGCCGGTGTGGTCCAGGCGCTGCCCGGTGCGTGCGTCCAGCTTGAAGAACAGCAGGTCGCCGGGCTGGAGCACGTCGATCGAGGCGGGCCGGGCGTCCGCGCCGACGCCCTTCAGCGGAATCACGTCCACACCGGTCCTGGAGCGGGCCATGCCGTTCGCGGTGCGCGGCAGGCCGTCGCCGGTGGTGTCGCCGGCCATCAGCGGGAAGCGGGCCCGGTAGCCGAAGACCGTACGGACGAAGCCGGAGCAGTCCATGGCCCGGTAGCGCACCTTCTCGGGCTGCCCCTTGGCCCCGCTGCGGAAGGTGTAGGGGATGCCGAGGTAGTCGTAGAAGTCCGACTCCTCCAGCCGGTAGTCGTTGCCCATGGAGCCGTTGGGGTTGAGGGGGCCGAAGCTGGCGTCGCCGGCGTAGGGGACCCCGCTCGCGTCCTTCTTCACCGGTGCCTGGTCGCCGTACTGGAAGGCGATGGCGAAGAGGTCGTCCTCCTCGCTGCGGAAGTACTTCTTGAACCAGTCCTTGAACCACTGCTCGCGCTCGGCGCCCTGCCGCCACTCCTCCGGCATCAACCGCACCCAGTCGGTGGTCACCACCCGGGTCTTGGTGGTGGCGGGCTCGGTGAAGGTGCGGCTGGGGCCGGTCAGGGTCGCCGTGCGGGCGCCGTCGGTGAAGGTGGCGAGGATCGCCCCCTTCCCGTCGCGCAGCACCGAGCGCTCGGGGTTCTTCAGCCGCTCCCACTTCTGCTCGCCGTCGCCGCCCTGTGAGCCGCCGCCGTTCGGGGTGTCGGTCACGGACATCACGGCCGGTGCCTTGGTCTGCTCCTCCTTGCGCAGCTCGACGGTGAAGTACGCGCTGCCGGCGATGAGCGCGGTCAGGACGACGGCGTGCAGGACGGGACGGGTGCGGCGTTTGGCGGTCATCGGTCGCTTCCGGAGGCGTGGGTTGTGAGGCGGGCGGGCGCGGGGCGGTGGGCTCGGGGTGTGCGGGTCAGGCGTGCGGCATGACGCCGAGCAGGATTCCGGCGGTCAGGACGACGTACGTCATGAGCGTGGCGGAGCCGGTCGCCAGCAGGGTGGCGCCCTTGGGCTGGCGGACCAGCTGGTAGGCGATCAGGCCCGGCACGATGAAGCCGAGGGTCTGGTTCGCGTACAGCAGCGGGAACTCCATCTGGAGCACGATCACGACGCCGCCCTGGAGCAGGACGCCGATCAGCACGACCGCCGCGAACAGCCGCTTTCCGTAGAGGATCACGAAGCGCTGGACCAGCAGCGTGAGCGCGTAGGTGAGCGCGGTGACGCCGACGACGAGCGCGGCGCGCTGGAGGTCCTCGATCAGGGTGAGGGCGAGCCAGCCCGGCGTGATCATGCCGCCGGGGGAGAGGTTCGTCGTCAGGTAGCAGACGAGCGAGAACAGGAGCCCCAGGGCGATGCCGATCGCGGCGATCTCGGGGGTGAGGACGGCGGGGATCAACGGGGTTCTCCTGAGCTGGGCCACTGCGGGGCCTGGGGGTTGTCGTGGTTCTGCACGTACTGCTGCGGGGGCCGGGGGTATTGGGGAGGCCGGGGCTGCTGGGGCAGCCGGGGCGGCTGGAGTTCCTGGGGCTGCTGGGGCGGCCGGACGGGCCACGGCTGCAGTTCCGCGTGCTCGGGCCGTACCGGGGGCTCGGGGCGTACCGGGTGCTCGGGAGCCGGCGGGTATCCCGAGTACCCCGGATGTGCCGGGTGGCCCGGGTGACCCGAGTACGCCGGGTGGCCCGGGTGGCCCGGGTGTTCAGGCCGCTCCGGATATCCCGGTCGGCCCTGCAGGGCCTGCTGGCCCTGCTGTGCCTGATGGCCCTGCTGGTTCGGGCGCGCCTGCTGCCCCTGCTGCCCCTGATACCCCTGCTGGTCCGGGTGGTGCGCCGGCCGGAAGGTGTTCCGGTCCAGGTAGTCCTGCGGGAAGCCCGGCCGCTGCGGCTGCATCCGGGGGGCCGCGTGCTCCCGGCGGCGGGCCTCCTCGGCCGCGCTCAGGTCGGCGTACGGGTCCAGCGGCCGGGTGTACAGCGGCACGGTCTGGTCGTGCCGCGGTGCGGGGACGCCGTGGACCGGGGACCCCACGGGCGGGGCGGCAGCGGGGGCGGCGGCGGACGAGGCCGCGGGCGGGTGCGCCTGGTCGTCCTCCTCCTCGAAGGACGGCAGTTCGGCGAGGTGCTCCAGCAGGATCTCGCCCTGCCCGTGGATGTTGCCGATGGCGACCAGGGAGGACTCCGGGCCCAGGTGGCCCAGCAGCTCGTGCATGAACTCCTCGCCGTCGCGCCCGTCGCCGCCCAGGTCCACGGCGCGATCGCGCCACTGCGCGGGGATGGCGTCGATGGCGCTCTTCGCCGGGTGCCCGATCACGAAAACCCTGTCGGGCTCCAGGTCCGGGACGATCTGGCCCATCTGGCCGTTGCGTTCGACCCGGTCCGGGCGGCAGTTGATGACCACGTTCAGCGGGCGGCTGATCGCCCCGAGGTCGAGCAGCTGGTTGATGTTCATCAGCGTGGACTCGGGGTCGTTGGCCGCGAAGACGTTGGCGAACCGCACGCGCTTCCCGCCCGGGGCCACGTACCGCTCCACCGACAGCACACCGGGGTCCGGCGGCGCGTCGTACATGCCCTGGAGGGCGGTGTCCCGGTCGATGCCGAGGAGTTCGGCCACGGTCAGCGCGATGGCCACGTTCTCCTTGAACGTGAACCAGCTGAAGCCGCGCAGCTCCTCGTCGCTGACCGTCTCCGGGTCGGCGTAGATGAGCCGGCAGTCCCGCGCGTCGGCCTCTTCCCGGAGGATGTGGAAGCGGTCCTTCTCGGCGGTGACGCAGATGCCGCCGTGCGGCATGGAGCGGGACAGCGAGCGGCCGATGTCGTCGAGGGTGGGGCCCATCTCGGCGACGTGGTCCTCGCGGACGTTGCACAGCACGCCGATCGTGGACTGGATCAGCTTCTCCTGGTTGAGCTCCTGCAGCGGCGGCATGACCGCCATGCACTCCATCACCAGCGCGTCGGGCCGGTAGGCCGCGGCCCGTCGCACGATGCCGATCTGCTCCACCACGTTGGCGATGCCGAACTTGCGGTAGACGGGCTCCTCGGTGGCGTCCGGGTGGATGAACCGGGCCGCGGTGCCGGTGGTCTTGGCCACCGTCACCAGACCGCCGCCGCGCAGCGCCCCCGCGCACAGCCGGGTGATGGAGCTCTTGCCGCGGATGCCGTTGACCAGCACCCGGGTGGGTATCTCGTTCAGGTTGGCGAAGTGCCGCCGCTGTTCGACGATGCCGGCGACCAGCATGATCAGGGAGCTCACGAGGAGCACGATGTAGAGGAAGAGCACGCTGATCAGTTCCTTCCGGCCTGCGCTGTGGCGGCCTCGCGCTTGCGCAGTTCCACGAGCTGCTGCCGGATGACCTCCAGGCTCCGGGTGACGGCGCCGACCTCGTCGTGGTGGCGGGGGAACAGCACGGTGCGGCGGTCGCCGTCGGCCAGCGCCTCCGCCCGCTCGGTGAGCTCCCGCAGGGCCCGGACAACGATGATGTGCAGCCAGCCGAGGCAGGCCACGGCGGCGGTGAGGCCGAGCAGGCCGGCCAGCACGGTGCGGTTCTGCAGGTTGTACTCGGGGATGGCCAGGCCCTTGGCGGGCTGCCAGCTGACCACCGTCCAGTTCAGCGACTTGGCGGCGCCGCCGCCGGCCATCGGCACCGCGGCGGCGATGGTGATCTCCTCGCCCTTGCCGCGGAGCAGCACGCTGCTGGGCCGCGGGGCCATGCCGACCTTCTGGTTGGCGCCGGTGACCAGGGCGCGCAGGCTTTCGTCGGGCAGCTTCTTGAAGGCCAGGTAGCCGTTGTTGCCGCCGATCACCCGCTGCTTCTCGTCCAGGACCCGGATCTCGCCCAGGCCGGGCCGCTTGAGCAGCGAGTTGAGGAAGTCGATGCGCAGCTCGCCGACGACGTAGGCGCCCTTGAGGTTGGGGGCCGGGGCGTATTCGGTGATGACCGGCTCGTTGCCCGATTCGCGCAGCACCACGGGGGTGGTGGAGGGGCCCTTGCCGGCCGGGTGATGGGGCTCGGCGCCGGCCCGTGCGGTCACGGTGCCGTCGGTGCGCAGGACGTAGAGCGAGGCGTAGCGCGGGTGCTGGGTGAGCGTCCGCTCCAGGATCGAGGTGACGTCCGCGGGGGTGCTGTTCTCGCTGATCAGCAGGCCCATGGAGGTGAGGTCGGCGTGGCCCTCGTTGAGGGCGCGGCGGATCCGGTCGGCCATCGTGTCGGTGCGTTCGCGCTGGTCGTGGACGATCGTCTGCGGCACGGCGACGTTCTCGCCGGCCCGGTTGAGCAGCAGCACCAGCGGCGCGGACCACAGCAGCAGGAGTACGCCGCAGGCGGCGACCAGGGCGCGGGCGCCGATCCGGCCGCGGCCGCGGCCCGGGTCGTGGCCGTCCTGGTCCTCGGGGGCCTCGCCGAGGAGCTGCCGGCGGAGCCGCTCCAGGGCGGTGCCGATCCGGGCGGCCTCGCCGTAGCGGGGGCGGTTGACCGGGCGGCGCAGATCGCCGCGGCCGATGCGGCGGCTCTCCAGGAAGAGGGTGATCAGCGGTCGCTGGACGGTGCCGATGAGCAGGGCGACGGCGAGGAGGCCGACGACGAGCAGGGCGCCCGCCGCCGCGATGCCGAAGAAGGAGTCGACGGCGGCCGTGCTCTCCTCGGTGACGGTCAGCAGGGATACGACGGTCAGGCCGAGGGAGGTGGCGTCGGTGCCCTTGCCGGCTTCGGGGCCGGCCAGGGAGGCGTAGCCGACGACGGCGCGTTCGCCGCCCTCGCCGGGGCCGAGCAGGCTGCCGCTGACGCCGAGGAATCCGCCGGCTCCGGGCTCCTTGGTGGTGAGCGGGTTGGCCCTGGTCTTCTTCGCGGCCGTCTTGGCGAACTTCTTGAGCTGCTTGCGGGCCTTCTCGGTCTCGGCCTTGACGTCGTCGGACTGGATCTGTTCGTCGTTGGCGAGGCCGTCGCTGCTGAGGATCTGGCCGGCCGAGTCGGCGACGGCGATGGCCCGGAACTTGCCGAGGCTGATGCCGGGGAACTTCAGGCTGCTGGAGGCGACGAGCAGCATCTGGGGCCGGCCCGGCCAGGACAGGACCGCGAAGGTGAGCAGGCGGGTCTCGCCGTTCTCCAGCCGGACCATGCGGGGGGCGAGCCCGTCGGGCTCGCCGAGCTTGCTGCGGTCGATGGCGGTGAGCGGGAGGTTCTCGCCGCGCTGGGCCTCCAGCCGGCCGGAGTTGATCTCGATGACGGCCGTGCCGCGCCACTTCTGGTAGACGTTGCCCAGTTTGTCCAGGACGGTGTCGGCGGAGACCGGCGGGCCGGCGTTGAAGAGGGTCGTGGTGCGCGACAAGTCGGTGATCGACTCGTCGAGCGAGGCGCGCAGGGCGATCGCGCCGTCTTCCGCGAAGTGCTGCTGGGAGGTGCGGACGGCCTCGCTGACCGGTGCCGTGGCCACCTTGCCGAGGAAGGCGGTGAGGGCGGCGACGGCGAGCAGCAGTGCGGACAGCGCGGCGATCGGCGGCCGGATGCCGCCGAGCAGCGACATGTCCGCTCTTCGGCGGGCTTTCTGCTGCCGCTTCGTGCGCGACGCGGACAAGGAGGTCTCCTGAGGTTGTGCGGGCTCGGGGAGGGGGGTTCGGGGCCGGGTGCCGGTCAGTCGAGGCGTACGAGCGGCTCCAGGCCGTCCGCGCCGGCCCCGCGGTTGAGCAGGGTGCCCTGGGTGCGGTCGTAGGCGAGGCGGAAGCGGGCGCGCCGCTGGTCGGAGACGTCCTGGTACGCCCCGGTGCCGTTGAGGGCGGCGGCGAGGTCGATCAGCCGGTGGTCCTTGACCTGGCCCGCCTCCGGCAGCTTCGGCCCGTTCGCCGTCTGCTCGGGGTCCGGCGGGAGTTCGACGAAGGTCGGCACGTAGCGCGGGCGGACGTCCCACTTGCCGTCCTTCTCGGTGAACTCGAACCAGCCGATGACGCCTTCCTCGGAGAGTCCGCTGGGCACCTCGTGCCGGGCGAGCTGGTTGCCGAGCCCGTACGCGACCCAGGTGTCGCCGACCTTCTCCATGGGCTGCACCACATGGGCGTGGTGGCCGATGACGAGGTTCACGCCGGTCTTCCCGGCGATCTTCTTGGCGAGGCTGATCTGGAGGGAGTTGGGTGCGGGCTGGTGCTCCTTGCCCCAGTGGATGCTGAGGATGACCACTTCGGCGCCGGCCTTGCGGGCGGCCTTCTCGGCGGCGGAGATGGAGTCCAGCGAGGTCTTGTTGACCAGCCAGGGCTTGTCGGCGGGGACCTCGCGGCCGTTGAAGCCGCCCGCGAAGGAGATCTGGGCCACCTTGACGCCCTTGACGTCCATGATCAGCGGCTTGCCGCCCTCTTCGGCGCTGCGCGCGGAGCCGGTGTGCTTGAGACCGGCCCGGTCCAGGGCGTCCAGGGTGCTGCGGACGCCGCCCTCGCCGTGGTCGAGGGCGTGGTTGGACGCCGTCGAGCAGGTGTCGTAGCCGATGTCCTTGAGGGTGGCGGTGATCTGCGGAGGGGCGATGAAGTCGGGGAAGCTGCGGAACGGCCCCTCGGGCTTGCCGAGCACCGGCTCCATGTGGCATATCGCCAGGTCCGCCCGGCTTATCACCGGTTTGATGCCCGCCATGATGGCGCCGAAGTCCATGCCCTTCTTGCCGGCGGCCTTCGCGTCCGCCTGGGCCTGGGCGGTCAGCTCCGGGTGGATCAGGACGTCACCGGCGGCGGCCACGGTGAACGACCGCCCGCCCGATCCCTTGGCCCCGTCCGGGTCACCGGTGCCGCCGTCGCCGCCGCCGAGCAGGCTGCAGCCCGTGAGGGCGCCGGTCAGCAGGAGTGCGAGCATGCCGGTGCGGAGTCGGCCGGTGCGGAGTCGGCCGGGGGAGGGTCTGGTCGTCACTTCGATAGTTTTATATGACCATGACTTTCTTTCGCCCTTCGTCGCCCCGGGGACGAATAACGATTTCAGCAATTTTGGTGCTGGCGGCCGCCCTCACCGGAATTGTGGTGTATTTCATGCTCCCCGACGTGCAACCGTCGGGCGATTCGGTGAAAGGATCCGTCCGCGATGCGAGCGCCGACGCTGTCGATCTAGAAAAGCGTATTGCCGGGTTCACCCAGAGTTTCGGTGAACGAGGTGGTTACCGCATTCCCACGGAGCGTGAGCGGCACGCCGTGGCCGGCGGGGTCGCCCTGGTGCTGGACGGCCGCATGGACGAGGCGCGCGCCAGGCTGGCCGAGGTCGATTTCGCTGTGCAACCGATCAAGGACTCGGTCAGCGGCCGCCGCTTTGCCGAGGTGGCCGACGCGGCCGCCCGCTCGGACGGCGCCAACCGGGGATGGGGCCGGGTGTACGTCGACCTGGACGCCAAGCCCGCCTGGATCGTGCAGGTGCCGCACCCTGTGGCCGACCAGAACACCGAGCGCCTCGGCGCACAGGTGCTGCGCGGGGCGCCCGGCGGGGTGCTGGTGCTGGCCGGGGCGCACCGCAACGCGGCCGAGGGGGGTGCCGCGGACGTGGCGCACCGTACCGACTCGGTCTTCCATGACGTGATCGGCGAGCTGATGAACCGGCGCCTGCCCGGTTTGCAGCTGCACGGGTTCGCCAACTCCTCCATCCCCGAGTTCGACGCGGTCGTCTCGACCGGCGCGGGGGACCGTGCGGTGAGCGAGGCCAAGCTGTTGTCGCGGGAGTTGGACGAGCGGGGGCTCGACGTGTGCCGGGCTTACACCCGCAAGTGCCGCCTGTCCGGTTCGTCCAACGAGCAGGGGCTGCTGGCTGCCGAGGAAAAGCTGGGATTCCTGCACCTTGAAATCGCCCGGCGGAATCGGATTTCCGACGGCCGACTCGGTGAGGTCGCCCAGGCGATCGGCGTGCTCACACAGCGCTGGGCCAAGGGCTGACGGGGGCGGCGGGGGCCGCCGGTCGGGCGGGGCGGGCCCCGGGGCGGATCCCAGGTCGGGTCCCGGGCCGGACCCCGGGCCGGACCCCGGGCCGGACCCCGGGCCACCGGGTGCGCATGGCCCGCCACCTGCCTAGGATCGATCCACATAGTCCGATTGACTCCGATTGAATCAACTTCAACATCATTCGAGTCGATTCGATCCGATGGGAGTGACGACGGGATGAGCGAAGAGCGGAAGAGGCCGGACATCCGGGAGGCCCAGCGGCCCGAGGAAACCCACCAAGCCCCGCCGCCGCCCGGCCGGCACGGCTTCGACGGTCCCGTGCGGAGCAAGATCAAGGGTGGACTGCACACGAAGGCGGACCTCAAGCGGGCCGGCACCCCCCAGGGCGACCGCATCGGTGAACGCGCCAAGGGCCTGAGCTGACCCCTGCGTGCCAAGGGCCGGTCCGGGGAGTCACCTCCCCGGACCGGCCCCGTCGTGCCGCCCGTCGTGCCGCCCGTCATGCCGCCCGGCCGGGTGGCCGTCGTGCCGCCCCGCCTGGTGGCCGGCCTGATGGCCGGCCTGATGGCTGCTCTGGTGGCCGGGCTCGGTCCGGGCGGCGGACGGCCGCGGCCGGGGAGGCCGGAGCCGGACCCACACCCTCTTGCCCCGCCCGTCCCCGGCCGGCTCGGAGGCCCACTGATCGGCCAGGGCGGCCACCAGCTCCAGCCCGCGGCCGGATTCGGCCGACGCCTCCGGGTGGCGGGGTGCGGGCGGGGCGCCGGAGTTGTCCTCGACCGCGATGACGAGCCCACTGCCCGGCTGCCACGCCAGGCCCACCCGAATGTGCTCGCCCTCCCCCTCGGGCGCGGTCCGGCCGTGGACGACCGCATTGGTGGCCAGTTCGCTGCAGATCAGGACGGCATCGTCCTTGAACTCGGCGCAGCCCCACTCGTCGAGGTGGGCGGCGGCGAAGCGCCGCGCCTTGCCGGCGGCTCTCGTATCGCTGGGGATTTCCATCCGGGCGGATGCCGCCGGGGCGTCCGCGGCGGGGGCTGCCGTGACGTGCCGTGACGTCGCGAACCCCCAAAGCACTGTGGGGCGTTGCATCTGCCGGCCCTCCACACGCTGGTGGTGGCTTCGGGCCCGGGAGCGCCGACCGGGATACGCGAGTGACCATGGTGACGCTGGGACGACCCTGGCGGACGGCGGAATCGCCGCCCCCCTGACGGAGCCTGCGCGAACAGGTCCATCCCATGTTTCCACAATCCGGAAGTCCAATTCCGCATGTGGCATACCAAAAATGTAGAAACCCTCCCCGGGTTCGTCAACACCTGCCGACCGGGCGCGCCCCCACCCGACGCCAGAGGCCCCCCTGCCGGGATCGGCAGGGGGGCCTCTGGATCGGTGTGCCCCCGGCAGGATTCGAACCTGCGACACCCGCTTTAGGAGAGCGGTGCTCTATCCCCTGAGCTACGAAGGCGGGGATCCGCCGGACCGTGCGCCTTGGAGCGCCGGCCGACAGGGTGGCGCCCGACCTGCGAAGGACCGGGCCACCGCGGTCAGTGTAGCGGGTGACGCTTGATCGGTAACCGGGTAAACGGGGGAGAGCCGGAGCGCCCGGGGGCGGGCGCCGGGGAGCCGGTTGATCATGGGGGTCGCTTCGGGTCTCGGGGGTCACTTCGGGTCGGCGTTGAACTTCGCGGTCGACCAGAAATAGCCGAGGACCGCGAGGCCGACGCACCAGGCGACCGCGAGCCAGCCGTTGTGGCCGATCTCCGTGCCGAGGAGCAGTCCGCGCAGGGTCTCGATGGCGGGAGTGAAGGGCTGGTACTCGGCGATGGGCCGGAACCAGCCCGGCATCGCCTCGGTGGGCACGAAGGCGCTGGAGAGCAGCGGCAGCAGGATCATCGGCATCGCGTTGTTGCCGGCGGCCTCGGCGTTGGGGCTGATCAGGCCCATGCCCACGGCGATCCAGGTGAGTGCGAGGGCGAAGAGGGTGAGGAGTCCGAGGGCGGCGAGCCATTCCAGGGCGGTGGCGCCGGTGGAACGGAAACCGATGGCGAGGGCGACGGCGCCGACCACGAGCACGCTCATCACGGCCTGCAGGACGCTGCCGATGACGTGTCCGACGAGGACGGAGCCGCGGTGGATGGCCATGGTGCGGAAGCGGGCGACGATGCCCTCGGTCATGTCGTTGGAGACGGAGACGGCGGTGCCGACGGTGGTGCCGCCGATGGTCATCAGCAGGATGCCGGGAACGATGTAGGCGATGTAGTCGGAGCGGTCCGCCCCGCCGCCCGCGATGCCCGCGCTCATCACGTCGCCGAAGACGTAGACGAACAGCAGGAGCAGCATCACGGGGGTGAGGAGCAGGTTGAGGGTGAGGGAGGGGTAGCGGCGGGCGTGCAGCAGGTTGCGGCGCAGCATGGTGGAGGAGTTGCGGACGGCGAGGGCGAGAGAGCTCATCGGACGGTCTCCTGGGAGTCGTTGGACTGCTGCCCGGGCAGGGTCGGTACGTCGTTTCCGGTGAGGGCGAAGAAGACGTCGTCGAGGTCGGGGGTGTGGACGGTGAGTTCGTCCGCTTCGATGCCGGCCGAGTCCAGGCAGTCGAGGATGGAGCGCAGGTCGCGCTGGGTGCCGTCGCTGGGGATCTGGAGCGCGAGGTCGTCCTCGTCCGGCGTCGCATGGGTGTGGAGGGCCACGACGGCGTTGCGGTAGGCCGCCGGGTCGGAGAAGCGGAGGCGGACGTGCCCGCCGGGGACGAGGCGCTTGAGTTCGGCGGCGGTGCCCTGGGCGGCGATCCGCCCGTTGTCGAGCACGGCGATGGTGTCGGCGAGCTGGTCGGCTTCCTCCAGGTACTGGGTGGTGAGGAAGGCGGTGACGCCGCCGGCGACGAGTTCGCGGATGATCTGCCACATGGTGTGGCGGGAGCGGGGGTCCAGGCCGGTGGTCGGTTCGTCGAGGAAGATGACGCGCGGGCTGCCGACCAGGGTCATGGCGATGTCCAGGCGGCGCTTCATGCCGCCGGAGTAGGTGGAGGCGGGCTTCCTCGCGGCGTCGGCGAGGTCGAAGCGCTCCAGGAGTTCGGCGGCGATACGCCGGCCCTCGCGCTTGGGCAGGCAGTGGAGGTCCGCCATGAGGAGCATGTTCTCCTCGCCGGTGATCAGGCCGTCGACGGCGGAGAACTGGCCGGTGACACCGATCGCGGCGCGGACGTCCTGGGCATGGGTGGCCAGGTCGTGGCCGGCGACCCGCACCTCGCCGGCGTCGGCGGTGATCAGGGTGGAGAGGATCTTGACCGCGGTGGTCTTGCCGGCGCCGTTCGGGCCGAGCAGGGCGAAGACCGTTCCTTCGGGGACGGTCAGGTCGACGCCGTCCAGCACGACCTTGTCGCCGTAGGACTTGCGCAGACCGCGTGCCGAGACGGCCGGGGTGGCCCGGGTGGCCGGGTTGCTCATGACGGGTGCTCCTCGGAGGGCAGGGGCCGGTGGTCGGAGTCGGTGGTCGGAGTCGGTGGTCAGAGGCTGCGGGCGGTGATGTCGCCGTAGGCGGTGGTGGCGTGGATGGCGAGGTCGGCGCCGGTGCCGCCGGTGTTCCGGAGGGAGTTGTGGACGCGGCCGTGGGCGGTGCCGGCGTCCAGGGAGGCGGAGACCCCGCGGGCCGCGCCGACCGATACGTCACCGGCCTCGGTGCGCAGCACGACCGTGCCGTGCACGGCCTCGTCGATCCGGATGGCGCCCTTGTGGGTGGTGATCTCGGCGGAGCCGCCCAGGCGGCCGACGGCGATGTCGCCGGACCGGAGCGCGAGGCGGGCGCTGCCGGTCTCGTCGAGCCGGACCGAACCGTCCGCGCCCTCGAAGACCACGTCGCCGAGCCGCCCCACGCCGTGGAGTTCGGCGGCGGCCGCCTTCGCCTCCACACGGGAGCCGGCGGGCAGTTGGACGGTCACCTCGACGGATCCGGAGTTGCCCAGGAGCGCGTTCTTCGCCGCCGGGGCGTCGATCTCCAGGAGGCCGTCGGCGTACCCGACCCTGATCTGCTCCGCCGCCTTCACGTCGCGGCCCTTCGAGGCGTCCGCGGGCAGCACCCGGACGGTGGTGTCGGCGCGGTCGGTGGCGATGAGGCGGATGCGGCCGGCGGGGATGTCGAGGACGGCGGCGATCGGGGCGGGGGTCGGGAACTTCTCGGTGTTCTGCATGGTGTCGTTCCTTCGGCTCGTTGTTTCTGACTTGGGAAACGCTAAGTTGCGTTCACGGATCTGGCAATGAACGCGTTGCGCTTGATTGGCATCTATGCAGGTCAGAGCTGCAAATTCATTGCACTGGGTCTCCGGCTTAACGCAACGTCAGCTAGTCGTTCGTTGCAATGTGTTGAGCGTGAACGCTATGGTGGGCGTGTCAGGGAGAACGAAGGAGGCCGTGATGCCGGGAGGCAGGCTCACCCAGCAGGACCGTCAGCAGATCGCGCTTGGGGTGGCCGACGGCCTCGCCTACGCGGAGATCGCCAGGCGCATCGACCGCCCGACCTCGACGGTCACGCGCGAGGTCATGCGCAACGGCGGCCCCACCGCCTACCGCGCCGAGCTGGCCCACCGCGCCACCGAGCGCCGCGCCCACCGGCGCCGGCAGCCGGCTCCCCGGGAGGCCGAGGGGGCCCCGCAGCCCCACGGGCGGGACGCCGGGGCCGTGCGCGAGTACGAGGAACTGTTCACCACGGTCCTCATGGGCTCGGGCATGCCCAAGATGATGGCCCGGGTGATGGCCTGCCTGACCCTCACCGACAGCGGCAGCCTCACCGCGGCCGAGCTCGCCCGGCACCTCCAGGTCAGCCCGGCGTCCATCTCCAAGGCCATCGCGTTCCTGGAGAGCCAGGGCCTGGCCCGCCGGGAGCGCGACGAACGCCGCCGCGAGCGCTACGTCGTCGACGACGACGTCTGGTACCAGTCGATGATGGCCAGCGCCCGCGCCATCGCCCACCTGGTCGACATCGCGCGGCAGGGCGTCGGCGTCCTCGGCCCCCGCACCCCGGCCGCCAACCGCCTGGAGAACATCGCCCGCTTCGCCGACTACGTCGCCGAGAGCACGGTCCGGGCCGCGGAGCAGGGCCGCGAGATCCTCCACTCGAAGCCCCCGGCGCCGTAGGGGAACGCGCCGCCGGGGAAAAGCGATGGCTGCCGGCACCGATCGGCGGACAGCATGGTCCGCGCGCACGCGGTCCTGCCCGACGCGCCTTTGATCCGTGCACCGAGAACGAGAAGGAGCAGCCATGACCACCACCGCACCCGCCCTCAACGCCCGCGTCATAGCCCTGGCGCACCACTCCGCCCGCGCCCTCCTGGAGGACGCGCTGGCCCGTCGCGGCGTCACCTTCCACCAGAGCGTCACGCTGCGGGCCGTCGCCGTGGCCGGCGGTTCCATCGGTCGCGAGGAGCTCCTCGCCGAGGTCACCGGTGCACTGAAGGCCGACGGGTCGCTCGTACGCGGCGTGATCGAGGAGCTGACGGCCGCGGAGCAACTGGAAGAGGACCCGGCGGGGGCGTCCCGCGTACGCCTCACGGCCGCCGGACGGGAGCTGTACGAGCTCACCGCCGCCGAGGGCGCGGGGATCGCCTCCCGGCTGTACGCGGGAATCCCGGCCGAGGACCTCGCGGTCGCGGGCCGCGTGCTCGCCCTGATCACCGAGCGGGCGAACGACGAGCAGGCGAACGCGGAGCCGGCCGCCGGCGCCTGACCCCCGCGCCTTACCTCCGCGCCTGAGCCCGCGCCCGCGCCTGAGCCCGCGCCCTCACACCCCCTGGAAACGCCAAAGGCGGCGGACGACTCTCGTCGTTCCGCCGCCGGGCGCGCGGGGCCTTCTGTCCTTGCCGTGGACGTTCACCTCGTGTTGCGGTGCCGGAAAGTTCCGGGATCCACGCCGGTCCGCGGGGTTCGGTTCACTCGTTGCCGGAGCGCGGTGAACCGGGACGCCGCGTTTTCAGTAGTCGATGCGGTCGGTCTTGGCCACCCACGCGTCGAACGGCGCGGTGCGGTTCGGGAGGTCCAGGCCCACGATCTCCAGCGGCCAGTCCGCCGAGTCCTGCTTCTCGAACAGGTCGTAGAACTTGCGGTCGTCGAAGCCGGCCACCGCGGCGTCGTCACGGTCGGCGGCGAAGACGATCCGGTCGACACGCGCCCACAGAGCGGAGGAAAGGCACATCGGACACGGCTCGCACGAGGTGACCAGGACACAGCCTTCGAGGGAGAAGGTGTCCAGCTCCTTGCACGCGGCGCGGATCGCGGTTACCTCGGCGTGCGCGGTCGGGTCCAGGTTCGAGGTGACCTTGTTGTTGCCGAGCGCAACGATCTCGGAGCCCTTGGCGATCAGGGCGCCGAACGGGCCGCCGCCGTTGGCCACGCTGGTGGTGGCGAGCTCGATCGCCTTGTTGAGCCAAGCGCGCTCGAGCTCCTGGGTGCTGGTTTCCTGGACTGCCGTCATGGTCACTCCTTGTTGGGGGCGGTGGGGGACTGCCCGAATGCTCTGTCCGTGCGGGACGCCGGACGCGGGTTCATGCAGGGGGTTTCGCGGGTGCCGCCTCACGACCGGTTCGGTCGGCGGTACCGGCGGGGGCTCACCGCGGCTGTGCGTCCACGGTGCGTCCCGGGGTGACCGGGGTGTGGTGCAAGACCGGTCCCGGCGCGTTGCTGATGGCGTACACGACTGCCGGGGCGGAGAAAGGTGGGCGGTTCACCGACACCACGTACGCCGTACGGGGATGTCGGTCACGCAATGTCGCAGACCGGAAGATACCGGACGAAACGGGGTTTTCCGCATAGCGGGAGCCGACCCGCTCCGTGGAGGACGGCCGGCGGTCTTCCGCCGGATCGTGTCCCCGCAGGCGCGTGCGCGGAACGGACCGGGCGGCCACTGCGGGCCGGCCGGACGATGTCGCAGCCACGACTCTCCCCTTCGTTTGGACAGGCTGTCAGGAGGGTGGAGGCCCTGGCCGGCGGGTCCGGCATCACGCAGGCGCCACCCCTGGGTGGTGGCGATGCGGACACAGCGAGCGCAATACCCCGTTTCGTTGCGCCTTGTGTGAGCAGTAGACAGCCAACGGGGTCAGGCCAGCGAGGGGCTGAAAATATGAAGACGCCCCCGGGCTGGGACCGGCTCTTCGTAGGGTTCTACAAGAGATGGTCCGTCCGTGATGTCACGTTGGTGAGTTCGCTGGTCACTACTGCACCCGCGGGGCCCTGCCGGGGCGCCTGAAGAGGTGCTCCGGCGACGGCCGGAGGCGGGTGCGGGTGGGCAGGTCAGCTCGGCTTTGTCGTGATCGACTGGCTGAAATCCACCGCCCGCGCCCGCCCTCCGACCGCGTGTTTCCGCCACCGCGCCGACGGGCCGGTCGGTGGCCGCCGCCGGCCGTCCGGCACCCGGGACCGATTTGCCCCGAATGATCGGTATTGCCTGCGAATCGGGCCGATCCGCTCCCGCCCGTGTGATGGGCCACTGCCGGGCGGGGTGGTCCGCCGCTCTGCGCGGGGCGATCCGTCGCTGTGCGCGAGCCGATCCCCATGGCCGGGCGGGCCGATCCCCGCTGCCGCGCGGGGCGATCCGCCGCGACCCGGCGATATCATGGCGAGGTTCGGACATTTCCGATCGTATGGGTGAAATTCCGCCCACTCGGGCGACGCCGGTCGCCACGTCGAGCTTTCCCCGCCCGCTCCCGGACACCGGAGAGGCGATCATGGAGTTCCTTCGTCCTGCCGACTGGGAGGAGGCGCTCGCGATCAAGGCGGAGCGCCCCGCGGCCCTGCCGATCGCCGGCGGTACCGATGTCATGGTCGAGATCAACTTCGATCACCGCCGGCCCGAGACCCTCCTCGACCTCACCCGGATCGGCGAGCTGTACGAGTGGGAGGTGGGGGAGGACACCACCCGGCTCGGCGCCTCGGTGCCGTACACGCGGATCATGGAGAACCTCCGGGGTCCGCTGCCGGGCCTCGCCCTCGCCTCGCACACCGTCGCCTCCCCGCAGATCCGCAACCGCGGCGGAGTCGGCGGGAACCTGGGGACCGCCTCACCGGCCGGCGACGCGCACCCGGCACTGCTCGCCGCGGGCGCCGAGGTGGAGGTGGAGTCCGTCCGCGGGTCCAGGCTCATCCCCATCGACGACTTCTTCACCGGGGTCAAACGCAACGCGCTGGCCGCCGACGAGCTGATCCGGGCGGTGCACGTCAGGAACGCCACCGGGCCCCAGCAGTTCTCCAAGGTCGGCACGCGCAACGCCATGGTGATCGCGGTCTGCGCCTTCGGCCTCGCCCTCCACCCCGACAGCCGGACCGTCCGGACCGGGATCGGGTCCGCCGCGCCCACGCCCGTCCGGGCGAAGACCGCCGAGGAGTTCCTCACCGCAGCACTGGAGGAAGACGGGTTCTGGGACTCCGGTGAACCCGTCACCCCGGCCATCGCCAAGCAGTTCGGCGATCTCGCCGCCGCCGCGTGCAACCCGATCGACGACGTCCGCGGGACCGCCGCGTACCGGCGGCACGCCGTCGGCGTGCTCGCCCGCCGGCAGCTGATGTGGACCTGGGACCAGTACCGCGACCCCCGTCACCGCCGGGTGACGCGCACCCGGTAGCTGCCCGACTCCAGGCGCTGCAGGACCGCGATGCTGATGCCCGCCTCCGCATCCGTGAAGGTCTCGCCCGGCCCGTACGGAGCGTCCGAGAGCTCCGCGTGGATGTTGGCCCGCCGGGTGCAGCCGCCGCTGGTGTGCTTGCTGTCCGCCACGGTCACCGGGCCGCGTCCGGTGTCCACGTCCGAGTCGACCTTGTAGATGAGGACCCCGGGCTTGCAGACCGCCTCGTCGTTCCCGGCCTGCGTACGGACCTCCACCGCGTACCCCACGCTCGCCGACAGCGGTACGAAGGCCAGCTTGACCCCGCCCCCCGTCGCGAGCGGCGCCAGCACGTGCACGCTCGTCCCCGCCCGGGACGCGCAGGAGATCTGCTTGCCGTCCAGCCAGCCCAGCTTCCACTTGTGCCAGCCCAGCAGGTCGTTGTTGGAACCCCAGTCCTCGCTCATGATGTCCCAGTGGCCGACCGCGCCGCCCCCGTCGGCGGTGTAGAGGTCCGGCAGCCCGAAGACGTGCCCGTTCTCGTGCGGCAGCACCCGGTAGCCGGTCTCCCGGTAGCTGCCGGAGCCGTCGTCCTGCCGGCTGTAGACGAACGAGGTGTTCGCCAGCGGCACCCCGTCGGCGACCGGCGCGTCGGCGTTCCCGGAGAAGGTCACGGAGAGCACGGTGTCCAGCGCGGACGGCCCGGCGTTCGGCGTGACCAGGATGTTGACCAGGTCGTACCGGCTGAAGTCGACCTCGCTGTCGGCCGCCTTGACGATGTGCTCGATGAGCTGCTGGTAGCCCGGCTCGTACGCCGAACCCCGCTCGATCCCGTACGCCGCGAACGGCATCGGCATGCGCAGCCAGGACCTAATGGGGGACTCCGGCCGGTAGTCCAGCCGGCCGTAGGAGCTGGCGCGGAACCAGTCCGCCGTCTGGGGGAAGAACTCCGCCAGCCGGTCCAACGCCGTGCCCTCGCCCTTGGCGTCCGGGAAGTCGATCATCAGGTTCAGGGCCCGGACCTCGCCGGTGCTGCGCGCGTAGCCGGGTGCGGTCGGCATGCCCTCGGACATCTGGACGCCCATCGCCCCGGCGATCCGGCACGGAGCCAGCGCGGCCTCGTTGGACGTCGCCACCGGACCGGCCGCGGACCGGGCCGGGCCGGTGATCCCGGTGCTGGCCGTCGCGGTGATCCCGAGGGCCAGTGCGGCGATACCGATGTATGCGCAGGTGCGGCGGTGCGCGTGGAGGACCTGGAAGGTGCGTATCCGCCGGCGGGTCTGCGTCATGGGATACGCCTTCCGGCCCGCGGCAGCCGGCCGACCCGGACTGCGCTCTGACCGCCACCCTCCGTCCGGCGCGCCGCGCCCGCGCGCCGGGCGCGTCCGAACGTGGGGCGGCCTGTGGCCCGGCTCACACGGACGAGTGAAATAACCGGGGACGGGTTCCCCGTTTGCATGGATGTCCTCGAAGCGGGGACGGGCTCCCCGTTTGCGGGGCGGGCCGAAACGCAGACCGACCGAACGTGTGGAGGAGGGGCGATGGGAGTCGCGGAGAAGGGCGGCCGCGAGCCGGCGCCGGAAGCCGTAGTGCAGCCACAGCCGTCGGCGCCGGGCAAGGTGCCGAGGCCGCGTGCGGACGCGCTCCGCAACCGCGAGCGGATCCTCACCGCCGCCCGGGAGGCCTTCGTCGAACACGGGCCGGACGCCCCGCTCGACGAGATCGCCCGCCGGGCCGGGGTCGGCAACGCCACCCTCTACCGGCACTTCCCCGACCGGTCGGGTCTGGTCCACCACGTGGTCCTCTACGTCATGGACCAGGTCACCGCCCACGCGACACGGTCCCTCGCCGAGGAGCCGGACGCCTTCGCCGCCCTCGTACGCTTCACCCACGCCGCCGCCGACGAGCGGATCGGTGCCCTCTGCCCCATGCTCAGCGGCGACTTCGACCACGACCACCCCGAACTCCTCGCGGCCCGCGCCGCGCTGGAGGAGGCCGTCGGCCAACTGATGGCGCGCGGCCGGGACACCGGCCTGCTCCGTCCGGACGTGGCCATCGGGGACTACATGCTGGCCACCGCCCAGCTGAGCCGTCCGCTGCCGGGCACCGGCTGCCCCGACGCCGACGGGTTCGTCCACCGCCATCTGCAGCTGTTCCTCGACGGGTTGCGCGCACCCGCCCGGTCCGAACTGCCCGGCTCCGCCATCACTCTCGAAGACCTGAGACGGAGGGCCGGGGCCGAAAACCACATGACTCCGCCGGGCTGCGCCCTCTAGCCTCTCAAGCCGAGTTCTTCCAGAAGATCCCTTTTCTTCATCGTTTCAAGTCATCCGCACCGTGAAGTGGGTACCCCCATGCCGAAAACGCCCGAGCCCGCCCTGCAGCAGGCTGATCCCAGCCGCTGGAAAGCGCTGGTCTTCATAGCCCTGGCCCAGCTGATGGTCGTCCTCGACGCGACCATCGTGAACATCGCCCTCCCGTCCGCCCAGCAGGACCTCGGGATCTCCGACGGCAACCGGCAGTGGGTCATCACCGCCTACGCCCTCGCCTTCGGCGGCCTCCTCCTCTTCGGCGGCCGCATCGCCGACCTGTGGGGCCGCAAGAACGCCTTCATCGTCGGCCTGATCGGCTTCGCCGTGGCCTCCGCGCTCGGCGGCGCCGCCACCGGCGAGGCCATGATGCTCGGCGCCCGCGCCCTCCAGGGCGCCTTCGGTGCCCTGCTCGCCCCGGCCGCGCTGTCCCTCCTCGCCGTCATGTTCACCGACGCCAAGGAGCGGGCCAAGGCCTTCGGCATCTACGGCGCCATCGCCGGCGGCGGCGGCGCCGTCGGCCTGATCCTCGGCGGCTTCCTCACCGAGTACCTGAACTGGCGCTGGACCTTCTTCGTCAACATCCCGTTCGCCGTGGTCGCGGCCGTGGGTGCGTACCTGGTGATCCGCGAGCCCGCCGGCTCCCGCAACCGCTCCCCGCTGGACATCCCCGGCGTGCTGCTCTCCACGGCCGGCCTGGTCGCCCTCGTGTACGGCTTCACCCGCGCCGAGTCGGACGGCTGGACGGACGGGGTCACCGTGGGCCTGTTCGTGGCCTCGGTCCTGCTGCTGGGCGCCTTCGTGGTGACCGAGAAGCTGGTGAAGTCCCCGCTGCTGCCGCTGCGGGTGCTCCTGGAGCGCAACCGGGGCGGTGTCTACCTCTCCCTCGGCCTGGCCGTGATCGCGATGTTCGGCCTGTTCCTCTTCCTCACCTACTACCTCCAGGTGGTCGAGGGGTACTCGCCGGTCAAGACCGGCTTCGCCTTCCTCCCGATGATCGCGGGCATGATCACGGGCTCCACCCAGATCGGCGCCCGCCTGATGACCCGGGTCCCGCCGCGCCTGCTGATGGGCCCCGGCTTCCTGCTCGCCGCCACCGGCATGCTGATGCTGACCCAGCTGGAGGTCGGATCCTCGTACACGACGCTGATCCTCCCGGCCCAGCTGCTGCTCGGCCTGGGCATGGGCACCGCCTTCATGCCGGCCATGTCCCTGGCCACGCACGGGGTGGACCCGGCGGACGCCGGTGTGGCCTCCGCGATGGTCAACACCTCGCAGCAGGTCGGCGGCGCGATCGGCACCGCCCTGCTGAACACCATCGCCGCCTCGGCCACCACCGCCTACCTGACCTCGCACGCCACGGAGGCCGCGGCGGGCGGACCGGCCGCGCAGCTGGTGCAGGCGCAGGCCATGGTGCACGGCTACTCCTCGGCGATCTGGTGGGCCGTGGGCATCCTGGCGGTGAGCGCGGTGATCGCGCTGACCCTGATCAACACCGGGCGCCCGCAGACCGGCCCCGCGGCCGGCGCGGACCCGGACGCGGCGGACGCCGAGGTCAAGATCCCGGTGGTCGCCCACTGACCCGCCCGGCAGCCGCCTGACAGCGGCCACCCGCTTCACACCAGGACGGGCCGCCCTCCACCCGGGGGGCGGCCCGTCCTCGTGTGCGGGTGGTGCGGAGGCAACCCCGCGGCGCGATCCGGCGTCTACAGGAGTGAAGTGGCAGCCCGCACGGGTACGCGCGCAGATGCCCGTACCGGTCCGCGCGCCGGTGCGCGCACCGGCGCTGACCTGCGCCTCTGCCGGAGCGGACGGGCGGCGCCGCCCTGTCGCCGACGGCGGCGGGGCAGGATACTGCAAGATCTCGAAAATTGCGGCGCTCTGTGGGAATTCTGTCCCGATTCCGGTCGTTGTTTCCTTCGGATGCCGGCGCTCACGAGAGGGTTCCGGCACCCGCACCGCCACACCGCGACCGAACTCATCGCAAGGGAGCACGCATGGCAACCCGCGCCGTCGCCCGTCGTCAGTCCGCCGGCAGCAGTCGCGCCACGAGCGCGGAGATCGCCGACCGCGACCTCGTCGGGATGTACCTGGACGAGATCGCGCGCACCCCGCTGCTCGACGCGGCCAGGGAAGTGGAGCTCTCCCAGATCATCGAGGCCGGTGTGTACGCCCGGCAGATGCTCGACGGTGAGACGGAGCAGTCCGAGGGGGGTGTCGCCACGCGTGCCGAGCTGGAGGCACTCGCCGCCGAGGGGGAGCGCGCGAAGGAGATCTTCATCCGGTCGAACCTCCGGCTGGTCGTCGCCGTCGCCCGCCGCTACCCGCGCAGCGGCCTGCCGCTCCTGGACCTGATCCAGGAGGGCAACGCCGGCCTGGTCCGCGCGGTGGAGAAGTTCGACTACGCCAAGGGCTTCAAGTTCTCCACGTACGCGACCTGGTGGATCCGGCAGGCCATCACCCGCTCCATCGCCGACCAGTCCCGCACGATCCGCCTCCCCGTCCACCTGGTCGAGGAGCTCGGCCGGATCCGCCGGGTGCAGCGCGAGTTCAACCGGGAGCACGGCCGCGACCCGGAGCACGCCGAGATCGCCGCGGAGCTCGGCTCCACCGAGACGCGCGTGGGCGACGTCCTGGACTGGGCCCGCGACCCGGTCAGCCTGAACATGTCCGTGGACGACGAGGGCGAGACGCAGTTCGGCGACCTGCTGGAGGACACCTCGGCGATCTCCCCCGAGCAGTCCGTCCTCTCCCTGCTCCGCAGCGAGGAGCTGGAGGACCTGATCGGCAAGCTCGACCACCGGACGGCGTCGATCATCAAGATGCGGTACGGCATCGAGGACGGCCGCGAGCGCACGCTGACCGAGGTGGGCAAGCAGCACGGCCTCACCCGCGAGCGCATCCGCCAGATCGAGAAGCACGCGCTGCTCGAACTCAAGCGGATGGCCCGCGACACGGGCTTCGACGCGGTGGCCTAGGGCGGCCGGCAGCGATCCCCGGGCGGGGGCAGGGCGCAGGAAGGCTGCGCGCGGCGGAGCGGAATGCCTACGCCGCGCCGGCGGCGGCGGTCAGGGTCGCGCCCAGCGTGGCGGCCGCAGCTGCCAGCGCGGGCGGCTCCACCACCGTGAACGGGACGCCGGTCAGGGCCAGCCGGGCCGCCAGCCACTCCGGCGCGTCCGAAGTCTCGAAGCGGAGCCGGCAGCCGCCGGCCGGCTCCTCCACCGCCGGCTGCAGCCACGACGGCAAGTCGGCGGGCACCGCGGTGAAGACCACCTCCACGGTGTACTCCTCCCGCCCGCGCAGCCCGCGCGCGACGAACTGCACCGGATCCATCGGCGCCTCGCGTTCCGTGAACCGCGCCCCCGTGGGGAACGGCTCGGCGACCCGGTCCACCCGGAAGGTCCGCCAGTCCTCGCGGTCGAGGTCGTAGGCCATCAGGTACCACCGCCGGCCGGTGCTCACCAGCCGGTACGGCTCCACCAGCCGCTTCGACGCGGTCCCGTCCCCGGCCCGGTAGCCGAAGCGCAGCCGCTCCTGCCCGGCCACCGCGCCGGCGATTGCCGTCAGCGTGCGCGGGTCGATGCGGGCCCCGTCGCCCCGGGTCAGCGCGACCGTCGCCGACTGCAGGGCGCCCACCCGGTGCCGCAGCCGCGACGGCAGCACCTGCTCCAGCTTGGCCAGCGCCCGTACGGACGCCTCCTCGACCCCCTCGATGGCGTGCCCGGCACCCGCCCGCAGCCCCACGGCGATCGCGACCGCCTCCTCGTCGTCGAGCAGCAGCGGCGGCATGGCCGTTCCGGCCACCAGCCGGTACCCGCCCACCGCGCCGAGCGTGGCCTCGACCGGGTAGCCGAGCTCCCGCAGCCGGTCGATGTCGCGCCGGATCGTCCGGGAACTGACCCCGAGTCGCGAGGCCAGTTCACTGCCCGGCCACTCGCGCGGGGTCTGGAGCAGGGAAAGCAGGGTCAGCAGTCGTCCCGGGGTGTCGTTCATGGTCACCAGGCTCCCATTTAAATAGGACACGGACTGACCTACATGGGGGCTAGATTCCTCTCCATGAGCACTGAGACGCCCAGGAAATCGCCTGCAAGACCCAGCGGGCCCGCACCGGAAGAGAAGCAGCCGGAGGCCGCCGACCGCCGCCGCTGGCTGGCCCTCGCCATCGTCATGACCGCCGCCTTCATGGACCTGGTCGACGTGACGATCGTCAACATAGCCATCCCGAGCATGCGGGCGGACCTCGGCGCCTCCACCAGTGCCATCCAGTGGATCACGGCAGGCTACGCACTCGCCTTCGCCGCCGGACTGATCACCGGCGGCCGGCTGGGTGACATCTTCGGCCGCAAGCGGCTCTTCCTGATCGGCATCGCCGGCTTCACCGCCGCGTCCCTGCTCTGCGGCCTCGCCGCGAACCCCTCGATGCTCGTCGCCTCCCGGATCCTCCAGGGCGGCATGGCCGCCCTGATGGTGCCGCAGGTGCTCGCGATCATCCACGTCACCTTCCCGCCGCACGAGCGCGGCAAGGTCTTCGGCATGTTCGGCGCGATCGTCGGCCTCGGCGCCGTCTCCGGCCCGATGCTCGGCGCCCTGCTCACCGAGTGGAACCTGTTCGGCCTGGAATGGCGGCCGATCTTCCTGATCAACCTGCCGGTCGGCATCGCCGGAGTGCTCCTCGGCCGCAAGTTCATCAGCGAGTCCAAGGCCCCGCAGGCCCTCCGCCTCGACCTGGTCGGCGTCGTCCTGGCCACCCTCGCCATGGTGATGCTCATCTACCCGCTCACCCAGGGCCGGGAGAACGACTGGCCGCTGTGGGGCTTCGTCTGCATGGGGGCGGTGCCGCTGGTGATCGCCGGCTTCATCGTCTACGAGAAGCGCAAGGCGGAGCGGGACGGTTCCCCGCTGGTCGAGCTCTCCCTCTTCAAGGTCAAGAGCTTCGCCGCCGGCATCGCCGTACAGCTCACCTTCGGCATCGCGACCGGCATCTTCTTCTTCGTCTGGACGCTGATGATGCAGCTCGGACTCGGCTGGAGCGCCCTGCGCTCCGGTCTGACCGGCATCCCGTTCTCCATCTCCGTCTCCCTGGCCGCGGGCATCTCCGTGCAGAAGCTGGTGCCCCGCTTCGGCCGCAAGGTGCTCCAGACGGGCGCGCTGGCCATGGTCGCCGGTCTGCTGCTCTACATCTGGGAGTCGCAGCACTACGGCATGGAGATCTCCTCCTGGCAGATGGCGCCCCCGCTGATCGTGCTGGGCATCGGCATGGGCCTGATCGTGGCCCCGCTCACCGACACGGTGCTCTCCGAGGTGCCGCGCGAGCACGCCGGCTCCGCGTCCGGCCTGATCAACACCACCAACCAGATGGGCAACGCGCTCGGGCTCGCCCTCACCTCGGTGGTGTTCTTCGGGGTGATCGACAACGAGATGGTCTTCGGTGCGCCGTACGTGGAGGCGTTCCGGCACGCGATGTGGTGGGTGGCGGGGGTGCTGGCCGTCATCTTCGCGGTGATGTTCGCGCTGCCGCGCAGGCATGATGCCGCGGGGGCGGGCCACGAAGCCGAAGCCGGCTCCGCGGTTGCCGCCGACCCGGCCCCGGTCAAGGTCCCCGCGGCCTAGACCCCGCCCGGTGTGGGCAGGCGTCCCGCAGGGCGGGACGGGTGGGCACACCGGAACGACGGCCGCGCCGGACCGCGCAGCGTGTACCTGGGCCACCGCTCCGGCGGTGGCCCTTGCTGTGCCCGCTGCGAAACCGCGGCCCGCTTCGGCCGGGGGCGGCTGCGAGAGTCAGCGGACGCGGGAACGGGATTGCATGGCCGCCCGCGCCGCCGTCTCCGTCTCGTAGACCTCGCACATGTGCCGGCCGTCCGGCGTCGCCGTGTGCTCGACCTCCCACAGGCTGACCTCGCTGCCGTCCAGCAGCACGAACGCGTGCTCGTAGAGGCTGAATCCGGCGTCCCGCCCGTACGCCAGGCACTGCCGGGTCCCGAACGCCTGGGTGATCCGGTGCGCGTACGCCGCCTTCAGCAGCCGGGCCGTCGGCTCGCCCGGCCGGTCCGGGTTCTCCGCCCGGCGCAGTACCCGGCGCGCGTGGTCCGCGGAGTCCTCGACCTCGTACTCCCGGTGCCGCCGGTCCGGCGCCGCCGCGGACTCCCCGGACGCCGCGAACAGCGCGCTGAGCGCCGCCGCGTCGTCCGCCAGGCCGTCCGCATCGTCGGGCAGCAGCGTGAACTCCGCGTGCGCGGCCCCCTCCGGACCGTCGAAGATACGGTTCACCGCCGACGCGACCTCCGCCCGTCCGGCGAACAGCTCGTACCGCACCGCCGGATCCGGCCCCCGGCGGTAGGCGAGTTCCCACAGCACGGCCGCGCTGCCGTCGGCCAGCAGGTACGTGTGCCGGTGGACCTCCCGCCACAGCCCCGACGGACCGTGGTGCGCAGTGTGCAGCGAGGAGCTGTGGGCGAGCGCCGTGCCGAGGCGCTCCACCAGCCGGTCCGGCAGGTCGAAGGAGTTGAGGGCGCGGCCCAGGAGTCGTGCGAGGTGGGCCTCGGTTGTCTCGTACGGATCGCTCAAGATGGGTCTCCAGGCCGTCGCAGCTCGTCACGTTGCGGAAGCACAACGTAGCCCCTGCATCTGACATCACGTCCGGGGTTCGGTAAAACGTCCGGGAAGCATCCCGGGTTCCCGCCACCCCTTCAGGTCAACTTGCATACGGATACAAAGGGTTCACCACGTTCTGTGGGGTATCGCGGGAGTATGGGCCGTATGGCAACAACCGATGCAGTGAAGACCGCGGGCATTCCCCGGCAGGGGGCGGACCGCGCGAGGCGGGGGCCGGACCGCGAAGGGGCCGCCGCGCCCAAGGGGCTGGCCTGGCTGCTGGCGGTCACCGGGGCCGCCGGACTGCTGGCCTCCTGGGTCATCACCCTCGACAAGTTCCTCCTGCTGGAGGACCCTTCGTTCAAACCGGCCTGCAGCCTCAACCCGGTGGTGTCCTGCGGCAGCGTGATGCAGAGCGAACAGGCGGCCGCCTTCGGGTTCCCCAACCCGATGCTGGGACTGGCCGGTTATGCCGTGGTCGTGTGCGTCGGCGCCGGCCTGCTCGCGGGCGCCCGCCACCGAGGCTGGTTCTGGCTGGGACTCAACGCCGGGACCGCCTTCGGCACCGGCTTCTGCGCCTGGCTGATGGTGCAGTCCCTGTACGAGATCAACGCCCTGTGCCTGTGGTGTTCCCTGGCCTGGGTGGCGACGCTGCTGATGTTCTGGGCGGTGACCGCGCACAACGTCCGTACCGGAGTGCTGCCCGCGCCCGCCCCGCTGCGGACTTTCTTCACCGAGTTCGCCTGGGCGCCGCCGGCCCTGCACATCGGGGTGATCGGCATGCTCGTCCTGACCCGGTGGTGGGACTTCTGGACGAGCTGAGCGCCGTCCGGACACCGGAGAGCCCCGGCAGCCGGATGCTGCCGGGGCTCTGCGCATCACCGCATCGCTCCACGGGCGTCAGTAGCCCGGACCGTAAAAGGGGAGCAGGGGTCAGCTGCCGGCCGACGCGTTGCCCGAGAGGACCGGGATGTTGCTGAGGATGTGCGAGACCGGCTCGTCACCCTTGATCTGGTTCGAGTTCTCGACGCACTGCTGGTTCTGCGGGGCGGAGAGGACCGGGATGTCCTGGACGCCGACGTTGATCAGGGCCACCAGCGACTGCGCGTTGACCTTGGCGGGCAGGCCGATGCACGGCTTGTTCAGGGTGCCCTGGACCAGGCCGAGCTGCGGGCTCATCGGGCCCTCGGTCTTCTGGTTGCCGTAGATCTGCTGCGCACCGTTGCCGTTGACGTTGGTGACGGTGTCGTTTCCGATGGCCATCGCCGGGGCGGCCACGGCGGCGCCCGCGCCGACCACGGAGGCGGTGACCGCAGCGGTGGCCATAATCTTCTTGAGCATTTTGGTCCTTTTGTCGCACGAGTGCCCGCTAATGGAGCGCCCTGATCAACTGGCCGGTCCGGGGGTTGGTTCCGCTCCTTCACTCAAACGGCCTGTCCCCGCCCGGCTTTTCCCCAGCCCGGGTGAAACCGCCCCGGACGCCTGCGCGAAGCCCGTACGAAGCCCGCAGCGGAGGGCCCGGCGAAGGATGCGGCGGAGGGCGCGGCGGAGGACGCGGGCCGGCGGCGGGCCCAAGGTCCGGTTGCGCTCCGTGCAAGGTGTTCGCACGGTGGGTGAGGAAGCGGACTGTCTCCCGACTCCGGGGGTCCCCCTGCTGGTCCGCGCCCGCACGTCCCAGAGAAGGAACGCTCATGCACCCCAAGAAGGCGACTCGCGTCCTCGTCCCCTCCGCCCTTGCCGCCGTCATACTCTTCGGCGGGGCGACCCCGGCGAGCGCCATCGACGCGGAAGGAGCCCGATCCCACCGGGCGGCGGCCGCGGCCGGGCCGATCGACGACCTGGTGAACGGCATCCTCGACGTGATCAAGGGGCTGCTGCCGGCGGGGGTCTCGCTCCCCCCGATCAGCATTCCGGAGATCAAGCTCCCGGAGATCAAACTGCCCGAGATCAAGCTGCCCGACCTCGGGATCCCCGGCCTCGAACTGCCGGAGATCCCGGGCGTGGAGCTCCCCGAGATCCCGGGCCTGACCCCGCCGGAGCTGCCCGTCCCCGGCACTCCGGTCGACATCGTGCCGGAGGTCCCGGAGGCCGAGGTCCCCGACATCCCGGTGGTCCCCGACGTCAACATCCCGGTGAGCGCCCGGTAACGCCGGATCCGGGCCGCGGTTACGGCCGTTGAGCTGAACAGGTCGGATCGCGGCCCGGCCCGTGTCGTCCTTGCGGAGTGGACCGTTTCGATCGGTGCGAGCCCCGGATCGGGGCAGAACGTCGAAGAGAAGGTGTGCTCCTCATGAAGACTGCCAAGAAGGCCGCCGTGGTCCTGGCCACCGCCGGACTCGCCGCTGCCGGTGCCGCGGGCTCCGCCGTCGCCGACTCCGGGGCCGAGGGCGGTGCCTACGGCTCCCCCGGTGTCGCCTCGGGCAACGTGGTCCAGGTCCCGGTCCACGTTCCGGTCAACCTCTGCGGCAACACCGTCAACGTGATCGCGCTGCTGAACCCGGCGTTCGGCAACACCTGCGTCAACGCCTGATCCGTAGGATCCTGAGCCACCGGGTCCGGGCTCCCCGAGCCGGACTTCCGGAAGGCGGCTCCAACCACTGTGGGCGCCACCGGCATTGCCGGTGGCGCCCACAGTGCTGTGCCGGGGCGGTGGGGGCGGCCGAGGGGGTGTCCCGGCGGCCGCCGGGCGTCAGCCCTTGCTGCCGCCGTTCACGTTCAGCCCGCCCAGCATGGGGACGACCTCGCCGACCACGTTGGCCTTCTCCGCCACCTGGCCCGGGCCGACCGCGTTGCGGGCCTGGTTGACGTCCTGGACCGTCCCGAGCACCTTGCCGACCTGCCCGTTCTGCGTGGCCAGGTCGTCGCCGACGTGCTGTACGGGGTTCTCCAGGACGGGTGCCAGCGCGTTCGCGGCCTCGGTGACCCCGCCGTTGAGGCTCATCTGGGGCGCGGGGCCGGCGGCGAAGGCGGAGGCGGACGCGGAGGCGGCCAGCGCGGCGACGGAACCGGCGACGGCGACGGCGACCTTCGAGTACTTCATCGTCGAAATCCTTTTCCAGTGACGACCCTCGCGCCACTATCGCCCTGGACAACGAGGTGGCATGGCTGCGGAAACTCTGCGGGCACCGCTTTTCGAACGCCAACCGCCCGCATGCCGACGGCCGGAGAATCCCGCTGGATTCCCCGGCCGCCGATTTTCCGATCAGTCGATGTGTGGTCGGTCGATGTGTGTCAGTTGATGCGGGACCGCCGGTAGAGGACGGCTCCGCCGAGCAGCAGGGCCGAGGCGAGAGCCGCCATGGCCTCCATGGAGCCCGCGCCGGTCGCGGCGAGCACCGGAGCGGTGACCGGCGCGGGAGCGGGCGCCGGGAGCGGCGCCGGGGCGGGCGCGGGCGCGGGTGCCGGAGCCGGCTGCGGGGCGGGGGCGGGCGCGGGCAGCGGGGCCGGCACCGGGAGGTCCCCGGCGGGGACGGCGGGCGGCTGGTCCACGACCGGGGCGGGCGGACGTACGGTCTCGGCGGCGGGCGGGACGACCATGCTGCCGTGCGGCGGTGCGGGCGGCGCCTCCTCGTCGGCCGGAGCGGGCGCGGGCAGCGTCACGGGCGCCGGGG
Source organism: Streptomyces sp. NPDC089799 (assembly GCF_040684755.1). NCBI lineage: Bacteria > Bacillati > Actinomycetota > Actinomycetes > Kitasatosporales > Streptomycetaceae > Streptomyces > Streptomyces sp. NPDC089799. The sequence goes on from NZ_JBFBGR010000010.1 coordinate 50,175, forward strand.
CCGGGGCCGGCTCGGGCGCCGGCAGGGTGACCGGCGGGGCCTCCTCGTGGACCGGGGCGGGGGCGGGGGCCGGGACCGGTGCGGGCATCGGCTCGGGCTTCGGGGCGGGGGCCTCCGGCCGGTCCGGCGTGGCCGGGCGGGGGGCCGGAGCCGGGTGCTCCGCCTGCGGCCCGGGCTCGGGCTTCGGCTCGGGCTTCGGCCGCGGCATGGGCTTCGGGGGGACGTGCTGCGCCGGCGGGTGGTCGTCGCAGTCCTCGTCGTGGCCGCCGTAGCCGTCCTGCCCGCCCTGCCCGTGCTGGACGTGCTGCCCGTGGTCCCGGTGGTCCAGGCGCGGCTCGTGGCGGGGCTGTTCGTGGCGGGGCTGTTCGTGGCGGGGCTGTTCGTGCCGGGGCTGTTCGTGCCGGGGTTCCTGGCGCGGCACATGGCGGGGCGGTGCCTCGTGCGAGGGTCCGTATCCGCCGCCGTGCCCCTCGCGCTCCTCCAGGTAGCGCTCGAAGGCCTCGGCGTGCTCCGGGCTGAGGTGGCGCCGGTAGTCGTACCCGTCCGCCGGGCCGGAGTGGCCGCCGGTGTCGGTGACGCAGGTGTTGCCGAAGGACGGGTTGAGCGCGCCCGCGGGATCCACCGAGTTGCCGCACACGTTCGGCGAGAAGGTGATCGGCGCCGAGACGCTGTTCCCCGAGAGCACACCGGGGGAGTGCGAGGCCTCGGCGGTCGCTCCGGGGCTCGCGTAGGCCGCCCCGCCCGCGATCGACAGCAGACTCGACGCCGCCGCGGCCGTGAGCACCCCCTTGCCCAGTACCTGTCGGCTGAGTACCTGTCGCATGGGTTCTTCCCTGTCTACCGGCACCACGGCCGGTGCTGAATCGAAGGTGGCCCCGGAGTGCACCGCCGTGCACTCCGGGGCCACCCCGAGGAGGTTTGCCCTTCCGGGCGACGGCGCCTGGCGCCGGCCGGCCCCTGGTCAGGCGTTGACGCAGGTGTTGCCGAAGGCCGGGTTGAGCAGCGCGATCACGTTCACGGTGTTGCCGCAGACGTTGACCGGGACGTGGACCGGGACCTGGACGAGGTTGCCCGAGAGGACACCGGGGGAGCCGATGGCCGCACCGTCGGCCGCGGAGTCGGCCATGGCGGGGGCGGCCGCACCGGCGGCCATCAGAACGCCGGCGCCGAGGACGAGGGCCTTCTTGTACTTCATTTCTTCGATCCTTCCCGCAGTGACGTTTGCCGCTGCAGAAATAACAACGAGCCGTGCCGGAAAAGGAAACCGGATATTTCTCCGGGCTTCGATTTCGTTCACTCGATTGCCGGTGGGGCGCTCGATTGCCGGCCGGACCCCGTCGGGTGTGGAATTCGGTATTGAGTGGAGCGTCCGTCACGCGGCGAGGCCGCCGCCCCGGAAAGGTGCGGCGGCCTCGGCGTGGCGTGCGGTCAGCTGCCGGAGGAGAGGTTGCCGGAGAGGACCGGGATGTTCTGCAGGATGTGCGAGAGCGGCTCGTCGCCCTTGATCTGGTTCGAGTTCTCGACACACTGCTGGTTCTGCGGCGCGGACAGGACCGGGATGTCCTGGACACCGACGTTGACCAGGGCCAGCACGGACTGGACGTTGGCCTTGGCGGGCAGGCCGATGCACGGCTTGTTGAAGGAACCCTGGATGAGCGCCATCTGCGGGCTCATCGCCCCGTGGGTCTCCTGGTTGCCGTAGATCTGCGCGGCACCGTTGCCGTTCACGTTGGTGTTGGTTTCGTTCCCGATAGCCATCGCCTGCGGAGCCATGGCCGCGCCCATGCCCACGACGGAGGCGGCGACCGCCGCCGTGGCCATCATCTTCTTGATCACTGTCGTCCCTTTTCTGCAGGATTGCCCGGTACAGGAGCATCCGGAACAACGGTCCGGTCCCGGCTCGGGTTGCGAGGCTTCACCCGGATGTCGTCCTCGGGTGAGCGCGTTGACGGCCGGATGTTCGCAGCTGCCGAACGCGGTGCACCTCCTTAACGACACGCCGCCCGTAAGGGTGCGCAGCATCCCCCAAAAGGCCGTACGAGCGAGTCCGGCGTGATTTCGAGCCCGATTTCTGACAAAGTGCGGAACCGGTTTCATCCCAATGCGTCCCAATGATCGAAAATGGTGACAGGGTCATGGGTTCCTTCCGCCGAATCCTCGGCGCACTCGGTCTGATCTCGTCCCTCGCTCTTTCGTTCAGTTCACCCGTGGCCGGCGCGGCCGCCGTTCCGGTGGTGAAGGAATTGCCCCGGATCCCCTTCACCCAGCGTTATCAGGCGGTGCAGCACGGCGGACTCGTACGGGCCTCGAACTCGGGGATCGGCTGCCGCCGGCAGGAGGAGCCGGGGGCGGCCACCTGTGCCCAGGTCGGTCGGGGTGCGGCCGGGGTCAACAGCGATTACGAGATGTTCTACAGCGAGGTCGACAAGGACCCGGACACCTACAACTCGACCCGGGCCGAACTGCGGATCCCGCAGGGCGCGAAGGTCACCTACGCGCGGTTGTACTGGGGCGGGAACCTGCGGGTCGGCGAGCAGAAGCCGCCCCGGGACAACGGCCGGGTGCTGGTCGCCGAGCCGGGCGGGGCGTACAAGGACGTGCTGGCCGACACCGTGATCGGGCACCGGACGGACGCGGGCAGCGACGCCTACCAGGCGTCCGCCGACGTCACCCCGCTGGTCCGCGGGGGCGGCGCCGGGATGTGGACCGTGTCCCAGCTGAACATCGCCATGGGGCATTCGGAGGTGGGCGCCTGGGGCGGCTGGACCCTGGTGGCGGCCTACGAGCACCCCGGCGAGCCGCTGCGGCGGATCTCGCTCTGGGACGGCTTCGAGGCGCCGGCCGCCGGCGTGCCGGGGTCGGCCGTGCCGGCGATGCGGATCACGGGGCTGGACGTGCCGGTGCGCGGGTCGGGGAAAGCGGGGGTCGTCGGCTACGACGGGGACCGCGGGACCCGGGGGGACTCGCTCACGGTGACGGCGGACGGTGGTCGCCGGACCCGTCTCGGCAATACCGCAAATCCATCCGATGATGTGATGAATTCGACGATCACGGAATTCGGAAAGGCCGGTTTCCGGCGCCTGCCCGCCCATGTGAACAACCTGGGGTACGACGCGGACGTGTTCGATCTGGGCCCCGCCCTGTCCCGCGGAGCCCGCAGCCTGACCTTCGCGTTCACGGGCGAGAGCCGGGGCCATTTCCTCGGCGTGCTCTTCGTCCAGACGGACGCCGTTCCGACGGACGCGCGTCCCTGAAAGGCGACCACTACGTCGCCGATCGCACATTCCTGATCCCACACCCCCTGAAAACGCACGGGGACCACGGAGGGCCTCTTCGCCGTGTCGTCAGATCATGCGCCCGACCATCCGACCGTTCTCCATCTCGTCCAGCCCGTGGAGGGCGGTGTCGCCCGGGTCGTCACCGACCTCGTCCGCGCCCAGACCTCAGCCGGCCTGCGCACGGTCGTCGCCTGCCCGCGCACCGGCCGTCTCGCCGAGGACGCCCGGGCCGCCGGGGCCGAGGTGCTCCCCTGGCGGGCGGTACGCGCACCGGGTCCCGGGCTCGCGCTCGAAGCGGCCGCCGCCGCCCGGCTGATCCGCCGGGTCCGCCCCGACCTGGTGCACGCGCACAGCGCCAAGGCCGGACTGGCCGGCCGGCTCGCCCTGCGCGGCACCCTGCCCACCGTCTTCCAGCCGCACGCCTGGTCCTTCGACGCGGTCGGCGGCACCACGGCCGCACTGGCCCTCAGATGGGAGCGGTTCGCGGCCCGTTGGGCCGACCGGGTGCTCTGCGTCAGCGAGGCCGAACGGCGCGCCGGGGAGTCCGCCGGGATCGCCGCCCGCTGGGCCGTCGTACGCAACGGGGTGGACCTGGACCACTTCGCCCCCGGCGGGCCCGACCCCGGCCGGGACAAGGAAGCCGCCCGCGCCGCGCTGCCGCTGCCCGCCGCCCTCCGGGACGGCGGCCCGCTGGCCGTCTGTGTGGGCCGGGTCTGCCAGCAGAAGGGCCAGGACGTGCTGCTCCGGGCCTGGCCGGAGGTCCGGGCCGCCGTCCCCGGCGCCCGGCTCGCCCTGGTCGGCGACGGCCCCGACGTCGAACGGCTGCGCAGGACAGCACCGCCCGAGGTGATCTTCGCGGGGGCGGCCGCCGACATCCGACCGTGGCTTCGGGCCGCCGATCTCGTTGTACTGCCGTCGCGCTGGGAAGGCATGGCGCTCGCTCCGCTGGAAGCCATGGCCTGCGGCCGGCCGGTCCTGGTCTCCGACGTCAGCGGGGCCCGGGAGAGCCTGCCGCCCGGTCAGGGACGGCTCTGCCTGGTACCGCCCGAGCAGCCGTCCGCCCTGGCCGGCGCCCTGAGCGGACTGCTCGCCGAACCGCGCCTGCTCGACGAGCTGGGACGGCAGGCGCAGCAGCACGCCCGGACCGAGTTCGACGTCCGGCGGACCACGGACGAGGTCACCGGGCTGTACCAGGAACTGCTGGGCAGGCCCTCCCTGCGGCTCCACCGGAGGGACGACCCCAAGCCCATGAACCAGGAGCGCAACAGCCGATGACGATGGACAGCGCACACGCACCGCACCCGGGGCGCGGCGGCAACCGGCCCGCCACCGCGGTCCGCCGTTCGGTGCTCCCGATCCACCCGCCGCGGGGTCCGCGGGCCGACCAGGCCCGTCCGGCCGTCCGGCCGCAGCGGATCCGCCGGCACGGCGGCGCCGTCCCGCTGATCTCCGCCGACGCGCTGGCCGCCGTACTGACCACCGCCGTCACCGCCGGGACGGGTCCGGGCCTGCCCGCCGGGGCGGCCGTACCGCTCGGGGTCCTGCTGGCCGGAGGAGCCGTCGCGCTGAGCGCGCAGGCCGGGCTGTACCGGCCGCGGCTCGCGCCCTCCGCGCTGTTCGAACTGCCCGCGCTGGCCGGGCGGGCGGCCGTCCTGTGGTGTGCCGTCGCGGCCGCCGCCGGGGCCGCCGACGCCGGCGCCGCACCCGGCTGGGGCGCCCTCCTGACCGCCGTCTGCCTGCAGACCGTACTGGCCTGTGCCGGGCGCGGGGCCGTCCACCTGCTGCGCCGCCGCACCGCCCTGCGCCGGCCGCGGTCCGCCCTGGTGGTCGGACCCGGCACCGGGGCGGGCACGGTGGCCGCCGCCCTGCAGGGCCGCCCCGAGTACGGGCTGCGGCCGGTCGGGCTCGCGGACACCGGGACGGTGGGGCCCGGCGCGGAGGCCGGCGGTCCGCTGCCGCTGCTCGCCACCCACGAGGACGTACGGCGCGCGGTGATCCAGAACTCGGTGCGGGAAGCGGTGTTCACCCGCCCGCCGGAGGCCGACGAGCACACCGCCTCGCTGGTCCGGCTCTTCCACGACCACGGCTGCCGGCTGTGGCTGGCCGACCCGTCCGGCACGGCCAAGATCACCGGAATGCGGGTGGCGCACCCCGCCGACCAGCTGTGGGGCTTCGCCGTGCAGCCGCTGCTGCCCCGGCCCGCCCGGCCGGTGGAGAGGGCCGTGAAGCGGGCCGTGGACACCGCCCTCGCCACCCTCGCCCTGCTCGCCGCGGCACCGGTGATGGGGCTGTGCGCGCTGGCCGTACGGCTGGCCGACGGGCCCGGGGTGATCTTCCGTCAGGAGCGCGTCGGCCTCTACGGGCGCCCGTTCACGCTGCTGAAGTTCCGCACCCTGCGCCCGGCGAACGAGCACGAGTCGGCGACCCGCTGGACGGTCGCGAACGACCACCGGATGAGCGCGGTCGGCTCCTTCCTGCGGAAGTCCTCGCTGGACGAGCTGCCCCAGCTGTGGAACGTGGTGCGGGGTGACATGAGCCTGGTCGGCCCGCGCCCCGAACGGCCCTTCTTCGTCGCGAAGTTCTCCTCGCTGCACCCCGGCTACGAGGCACGGCACCGGATGCCGGTCGGCATCACCGGGCTGGCGCAGATCAACGGGCTGCGCGGGGACACCTCCATCGAGGACCGGGCCCGCTTCGACAACCACTACATCGACACGTGGTCGCTCTGGCAGGACCTGTGGATCCTGGCCCGCACCGCCGCGTCGTTCTTCCGTTTCCGGCTGGGGGGAAGTTGAACACGGTCCTCGCCGCGCCCGCGGCGCCGACGGGTCCGCCGCCGACGGGTCCGTCGCGGCCGCGGCCGCCCCACCGTCACCGCCGGGGTCGCCGTTTCCGGGACGCGCTGCTCCGGGACTGGCCGCTGCTGCCGCTCGCGGCCACCGTCCTGCTGCTCGTCGCCCCGCTGCCGGCCGGTGACGTCACCGCCTCCGGCAAGGTCACCCCCGCCGACACCGCCTCGCTGCTGCTGGTGGCGGTCTGCGCGGTACGGGCGCTGCGCGGGGAGACGGGCCGGCTGAGCCTGCTGGGCGCGCTGGTGCTGGGCGTGCCGGCGGTGGGCCTGGCGGTGGCCACCGTCACCGCCGGGGACCCGGCCGCCGCCCTGCCCGGCTTCGTGCGCTACCTGCAGGTGTTCGTGCTGGTGCCGGGCGCGGTGGTGCTGCTGGTGCGCGAGGCGCGGCAGTTCCGGCTGGCCGTGGGGTGCTTCGTGGTGCTGGCGCTGGTGCAGGGCGCGGTGGGTGTGGTCCAGTACGCGACCGGGACGGGGGCCTCGTACCAGGGCGAGGACATCCGCGCGGTGGGCACCTTCGGGCCCGGCGACGTGATGGGCATGGCCACGGTGGTGGCGTACGGGCTGATCGCCGCGACGGCGGTGGCCCTCGCACCGGGCAGCGGCCGGCGGGCCCGGCGGGCCGCCGTGGCCGCGGCGGTGCTGCTGGTGGTGCCGCTGGTGCTGTCCTTCAGCCGGGGCGCGTGGATCGCGACGGTCGTGGCGGGGCTGGTGGTGATGCTGCTCGCGGGGGTCCGGCGGGCGCTGAAGGTGCTGGTGGCGCTGACCGCCGCCGGGGTCGTCCTGGTGGGCGGCTTCGGGGTGGGCTCCGAGATGATGGCCGAACGCCTCGCCTCGATCACGCAGGTCTCCAGCGCGCCCGACCAGTCGGTGACGGACCGGTACACGATGTGGGCGGCGGCCTCCTCGATGTGGCGGGAGCGGCCGGCCACCGGGGTGGGCCTCAAGGGCTTCCCGGCGAACCGGGACGGGCACTCCTCGCTGGGCCTGTCCTCCGGCAGCGACACGGCGGGGGCGGGGCGCGGATACCTCCGGCAGCCGCTGCTGTCCCCGCACAACATGTACCTGCTGGTGCTGAGCGAGCAGGGGCTGGTGGGCCTGGTGGCGCTGGCGGGTGGCTGGGCGGTGCTGCTGGTGGCCGGGATCCGCCGGGTCCTGGTCCGGGGCGCGGCGCCCCGGACGGCCCGGGACTGCGGGCTGATCGCGGTCGGGCTCTTCGTCTGGCAGACCACCGACTTCCTGTACGCCGACATCGGCGGGCCCTCCACGGTGCTGACCGGTGTGATCATCGGCCTCGCGGCCTGGTGGGCTGTCGGGACCGGGACGTTCGGGACCGGGACGTTCGGGACCCGGGCGTACGGGTCCGGGGCGGCCCCCGCCGGTCCGGACGCCACGGGCAGGCCCGGGGGCCCGGCGGTGCCGGCCCCGGCGGCCGTCGGCCGGGTCCCGGGCGCGGTCGCCCGTGAGGGTGCGGCCGGCCGGTGACGGATACCACGCCCTGGCGGCCCGCAGCCGCGGCGAACGGACTCGCCGCGGCTGCGGGGCGTCCCCCGGCCCCGTCGGACGGCGCCGCTCCCGCCGTGTCCCCGCCGTCGCCTCCGCCGGCCGCGGCCGGCGCACGGGCGGACGCACCCGCCCCGGCGGACCCGCCCCCCGGCGGGCCGGCCCCGGGCCGGGGACACCCGGGTACGGCCCCACCGACCCTTCCGGGGACCGGTGTTCCCGGTACGGCGGCCGCCGCCGGGGCGGGTGCTCCGGCGGCCCCGGTTTCCGGGTCGGCCGTCCCGGCGGCCGAGGCGGTGGGCGGCGGGGCCGCGCCCTGGGCGGCCGGTGCGCCGGGGCCGACGGCCGGGCGGGCGCGGGCATCGGTGCTGCGCGCGGACCGGACCGCGGGAGACACCCGCCTGCGCGTGGCGGGGCCCGCCGAGGGCGGGCCCGCCGGCGCGGAGCAGGCGGGGCCGGAGGCGCCGCAGGCGAAGCCGCCGGGCAGCGGTGTGCCACTGGGGCGGTTCCTCGCCAAGGCCGCCGCGGTCACCGCGGGACTGACCGCCGCCGGGGCGGTGCTCGGCCTGGTGCGCGACCAGACCATCGCCCACCTGTTCGGCGCCGGGCACGACAGCGACGCCTTCCTGATCGCCTGGACCGTCCCCGAGATGGCGTCCACGCTGCTCATCGAGGACGCCATGGCCCTGCTGATGGTGCCCGCGTTCAGCCACGCCCTCACCCGCCGGTCCGCCGCCCGGTCCGGGCTCAGCCGCCGGGAGGCGCGCGACCGGGACCCGGTGCGGCTGCTGGTCGGGGCCACCCTGCCGCGGCTGCTGGTGTTCCTCGCCGCGGTCGCCGCCCTGCTGGTGGTCGCCGCGCCCCTCGTCGTCGGCGTGCTCGCCCCCGGCCTGCCCGATCCGCAACTGGCCGTGCAGTGCACCCGGCTGACCGCCCTGACCGTGCTCACCTTCGGCGTGGCCGGGTATTTCAGCGCCGCCCTGCGCGCACACCGCTCCTTCCTGCCCCCGGCCGCGATCTACGTCTCGTACAACATCGGCATCATCGGCACGATGGTCGTCCTGCACCGGGTGTGGGGGGTGCGGGCCGCGGCCCTGGGGGTGGCCTGCGGCGGGCTGCTGATGGTGCTCGTGCAACTCCCCGCGTTCGTCCGGCACGTCGGCTTCGGCGTTCCCGGGCGGCGCGGCCGCCGCCGTGACCGCCGTGACGGCCATGCCCGCCGCGACCGCCGCAACCGCCATGACCGGGAGCGGGACCGGCCCACCCTGATCGCCTTCGGGATGATCGCCCCGGTCATCTTCTTCGCCGTGTTCCGGCAGTCCCAGGTCCTCGTCGAACGCTTCCTCGCCGCCTCGCTGCCGCCCGGCGCCATCTCGCACCTCAACTACGCGCAGAAGGTCGCGCAGATGCCGATGGTGCTGTCCCTGATGATCTGTACGGTCACCTTCCCGGTGGTCGCCCAGGCCGTGGCCGGCGGCGAACGCGAGAAGGCACGGCGACGGGTCGAGCAGGACCTCGCGCTCGCCTCGCTCGCCGTCCTCATGGGCACCGCGCTGGTCATCGGCTACGCCCCGCAGATCATCCAGGTGCTGTTCGAGCGCGGCGCGTTCACCCGGGAGGACACCCTCGCCACCGCCGCCGTGATGCGCGTCTACGGCCTGGGCCTGCTCGGCCACTGCCTGGTCGGCGCGCTGTCCCGGCCGTTCTTCTCCTCCGACCGCCCCACCTGGTTCCCCGCCCTGGCCATGGGCGGCGGCCTGCTCGTCAACGTCGTCGCGGGCGCCTTCGCCGCCGGCTGGTGGGGCACGTACGGCATCGCCGCCGCCAACGCCGCCGGCATCTCCACCACCGCCGCGCTGCTCCTCACCGGCCTCGGCTCCCGGATCATCGCCATCCAGGTCCGCCGGGTCGCCATCAGCCTGGGCCGGCTCTCCGTCGCCGCGGCGGCGGCCTGCGCCACCGGCTGGCTGGCCGGGCCGATGATCCCCGACCCGCTGCTCAGCGCCGCCCTCGGCTGCCTCCTGATCCCGGCCATGTTCGCCGCCACCGGCATGGCCATACGGGCGCTCGAAGTGACCGCCCTGCCCGCCCAGATCGCCCAGCTCACCTCGAGGTTCCGCCATGTTCGCTGACACCGACACGGCCCCGCCCGCCGCACCGGACCGGCCCGGACGGCGCACCGCCGCGCCCTGGGTCCTCATGTACCACTCCGTCCACGAGTTCACCGACCCCGCCGAGGACCCGTACGGGATCACCGTCACCCCCCGCACGCTCGACGCCCAGCTGGGCTGGCTGCGCTCGCGCGGCCTGCACGGGGTGTCCGTGGGCGAACTGCGCCGGGCCCGGAAGGCCGGCCGGGGCGCCGGACTCGTCGGACTCACCTTCGACGACGGCTACACCGACTTCCTCACCCAGGCGCTGCCGCTGCTGCAGCGGCACGGCTGCACCGCCACCCTGTTCGTGCTGCCCGGCCGGCTCGGCGTGGACAACGTCTGGGACCCGCTGGGACCGCGCAAGCCCCTGCTGTCCGCGGAGGGCATCCGCTCGGCCGCCGGGGCCGGGATGGAGATCGGCTCACACGGCCTGGTCCACCGGCACCTCACCACCTGCGCCGACGACGAGCTCCGGCAGGAGTTGCGGGGCAGCCGCGAGCTGCTGCGCGAGCTGACCGGCCGGCTCCCGGAGGGCTTCTGCTACCCCTACGGCAGCTTCGACCGCCGGGTGCTCACCGCCGCCCGGGCGGCCGGGTACCACTACGCCTGCGCCATCGTCCCCGGCCGGCTGTCCGGCCCGTACGCCATGCCGCGCACCCACGTCAGCCAGGCCGACGGGCCCGGCCGGCTGCGGGTCAAACGGCTCCGGCACCAGGTGCGGGAACTGAGCCGGACGGTGTTCCCGTGACGCCCCCGGGCGGGGCGGCCATGGTGGGCTCGGTGAGCTCGGCCAAGGCGCTGCACATCATCACCGGACTGGGCGTCGGCGGCGCCGAGCAGCAGCTGCGGCTGCTGCTGCGGCACCTGCCGATGCAGTGCGACGTACTGACCCTGACCAATCCGGGCCCGGTCGCCGACGGGCTGCGCGCGGACGGCGTCCGCGTGGTCCACCTCGGCATGCACGGCAACCGCGACCTGCGGGCGCTGCCCCGGCTGGTCCGGTTCATCCGGCGGGGCGGCTACGACCTGGTGCACACCCATCTCTACCGGGCCTGCGTGTACGGGCGGCTGGCGGCCCGGCTCGCCGGGGTGGGCGCCACGGTCGCCACCGAGCACTCGCTCGGCGAGGCCGAGATCGAGGGCCGCCCGCTGTCGGGCGGGGTGCGGGCGCTCTACCTGGCCAGCGAACGCCTGGGCGCGGCCACCGTCGCCGTGTCCGACACCGTGGCCGGCCGGCTGGAGGGGTGGGGGGTGCCCGCGGCCCGCGTGCACGTGGTCCCCAACGGCATCGAGGCCGTGCGGTTCCGCTTCGACCCGGCGGTACGGCGGGCCACCCGGGCCCGTACCGGGCTGCCCGAACGGGCCTTCGTGGCGGGCGGCGTCGGCCGGCTGGTGCCCGGCAAGCGGTTCGACGTACTGGTCCGGGCGGTGGCCGCGCTCCCCGGGGCGCACCTGCTGCTGGCCGGTGACGGGCCCGAGCGCCCGGCGCTGCGCCGGCTGGCCGCCGAACTGGGCGCGCAGAACCGCATCCACCTGCTGGGCGAGCGGGACCCGCTGGGGGACAGCGCGGACGGGCGGACGCCCGGCATCCCGGCGCTGCTGGCCGCGATGGACGTGTTCGTCTCCCCCTCCAGGGAGGAGGCGTTCGGGCTGGCGGTGGTCGAGGCGCTGGCCGCCGGACTGCCGGTGCTGCACGTCACCTGCCCGGCCATCGACGACCTGCCCGCCGCCGAGGCCCCCGGCGCCCGCCGGATCGGCACCGGCACCGAGGAGCTGGTCGCGGCGCTGCGCGGGCACATGGAGGCCGGTGCGACCCGGCTGCCGCCGCCCCCGGTGGTGCGCCGCTACGACATCAGCCGCAGCGCGGAACAGCTGCTGGGCGTCTACGCCCAGGCGCTGACCCGGAGCCGTCCGCCGGGGGTGCCGGCGCAGGTCTGAGCGGCCCGGGCGGTCGGCGGCCGCCGCCGACGGCGGCCGGACACGGGCTCCGGCACCGGCACGAACACGGGCTCCGGCACCGGCACCGGCACGAACACGGGCGTGAACGCGCCTGCACGAGCACGAGCACACGAGGACCACGAGCACACGAGGAAGTGAGCACGGAGATGGCCGAGACCTCCGACCACCAGCGAGCCGGCGGACCGGACGGACCCCCGTCCCGGACCGGCCGGCGCAAGGGCGGCCCGCGCGGGGCGCGGGGCCGCCTGTTCCCGCCGCCCGCCTGGTGGCCGCTGCCCGCCTGCGCCCTGCTGGGGCTGGCGGCCGGCGGCGCGTACGGGGTGCTCAAGACCCCCGAGTACGCCGCCACCAGCTACATCGTGGCGGTGCCGGACGACACCACCGACCCGGCCACCGCGCTCGGGTTCGCCCAGGCGTACGCGCGGATCGCGACCGGCACCGCGACCCTGGCGCAGGCCCGGCCGAGGGCCGGGCTCGACGAGCGGCAGCTGCGCACCCGGGTGCGGGCGGAGACCTCCCCCGAGTCCCCGATGATCGCGATCACCGGTACCTCGCCCCGCCCGGCGAAGGCCGCCGACATCGCCAACGCCGTCGCCGACGCGCTGACCCTGACCGGCAACCAGGCCGCGAAGAACACCGGTGTACGGCTGCTGCTGTTCAGCCAGGCCATGGCGCCCACCGAGCCCGTCTCCCCGTCCGCCCCGATCAGCGGGGCCGTCGGACTCTGCGCGGGCGGGCTGGCCGGCGGCCTGTGGCTGCTGGCCCGGCCGGGCGGCCGGCGGCGTACGGAGGAATGGGCCGAGCCCGGTGCGCCCGCGGCGGCCGGGGCCGTCGCGGAGGGGGCGTACGCGCCGCTGCCCGCCCAGGGCGAGGCGGCCGGCGCCGCGACCGCGCGGGAGAAGGAGCGGGCGCGATGACCACTGGCTCCGCCGGGGCCCTGACGGTGACGCTGTGCCGCGACCCCCGGCAGTTCGCCGGGCTGGAGCAGCCCTGGAACCGGCTCGTGCGCGCCTGTCCCGCCGCCACCCCCTTCCAGAGCCACGCCTGGCTGCACTCCTGGTGGCTGTCGTACGGCAGGGACGGGCGGCTGCGCATCGTCCTGGTGCGGCGCGACGGCGAACTGGTCGGCGCGGCCCCGCTGATGCTCGTGCACCGGCCGATGCCGCTGCTGGTCCCGCTCGGCGGCGGGATCACCGACTACTCCGACGTGCTGGTGGACGCCGCGCACGAGGAGGCCGTGCTGCCCGCGCTCGCCCGCGGCCTGCACCGGGCGGCCCGGGGCGCGGTCGTCGACCTGCGGGAGGTGCGGCCCGGGGCCGCGGCCGAGCGGCTGTTCGGGATGTGGGAGGGGCCGCGCACCGAGCTGGCCGACTCGGCCTGCATGGAGCTGCCGGTGCTGCCCTTCGAGGAGCTGGTCAGGCGGATGCCGACGGCCGGGGCGCAGCGGGTGCGCGCCAAGCTGCGCAAGGCCGACGCGGCCGGACTGGAGGAGCACGAGGTCACCGAGCACGAAGTGCCGCGCGCGGTGCGGTCGTTGCTGCGGCTGCACGAGAAGCAGTGGCGCGGCCGCGGGGTGACGCCGGAGCACCTGAAGCCGCGGTTCGCCGAGCACCTGACCCGGGCCACCCGGCGGATGGTGCGCACCGGACAGGGCCGGCTGACCGAGTTCCGGCTGGACGGCAAGGTGGTCGCGGCCAATGTGACCCTGCTGTCGGCCGGGCTGAGCGGCGGGTACCTCTACGGGGCCGATCCCGAACTGCGGGCCAGGAAGGTGGACGTGGCCTCGGTGCTGTTGCGGCACGAGGCGCAGCGGGCGCTGGCGGACGGGCGGGAGGTGGTGAGCTTCCTGCGCGGGACCGAGCCGTACAAGAACCACTGGCGGCCGGAGGTGGTGGTCAACCGGCGGCTGCTGCTGGCCACGGCACCGCTCGCGCCCCTGCTGCGGCTGCACGAGTCGCAGGTGACGGGACGCGAGCGGGCGGTGGGCGTGCTGCGGGAGGCCCTGCCGGCCGCCCGGGACTGGCGGGCCCGGCTGAACGAGCTGCGGGTCCGGTGACCGTCCGGTGACCGTCCGGTGCCCGCGGCCCGTCCTAGAAGGGCCAGGTCCAGTCGAACTTCACGCAGAGGGACTTCTTCCCGAGCAACTGGCCGAGCCAGTCGCCGAAGTTGAGCGGGAGGCACCACTCGGTGCTGTTGACCGGAGGCCGCGGGGTCGTCGGGTCCGGGCTCGGCTCGGGGACGTCGGGGGAGGGCTTCGGGGTGTCGGGGGACGGCTCCGGTCCCGGCCCCGGGACGTCCGGGGAGGGCTTCGGCTCGGCCGGAGTGGGAGTGGGCTCCGCGGGAGTGGGCACCGGCCGAGGCAGCGTCGTCAGCGCGTCCCGGAACACCTTTGCGGACTGCGGGTTCGCCGCGCACTGCCAGACGCCGTGCGGGCAGTAGTCCGTGATGGTGTGGTACAGCGGCTTGTGCTCGTCGATCCACTGGAGCATCCGCCGCATGTACTCCGGGTTGTCCCCGTAGCGGAACAGGCCCCATTCCGGGTAAGAGATCCGCTTGCCGTGTGCTTTCGCGAAATCGACATGGTCCTGGAGGCCGTACGGCTGGCTGATCATCTCGTCGAAGGTGCGGCCGGGCGCCTGGTCGTAGGAGTCCATCCCGATCACGTCCACGACGTCGTCGCCGGGGTAGCAGCGGTCCCAGCCGATCGCGTCGGTGCCGCGGCTCGGGGCGAAGTCGAAGCGGAACTCCTGTCCCGGCACCGAGCGCATCGCGGTGACGATCCGCCGCCAGTACCGCTTCCAGTTCTCCGGGTCCGGCGCGCACCGGTGGGTGTAGGTGACGCCGTTCATCTCCCAGCCCAGCACGATCACCGTGTCCGGGACGCCGAGGTCCACCAGCCGCTGCGCGAGGGTCTTGAAGTGCTGGTCGTAGTACCCCTGGGCGCCCGCCCTGATCAGCTGGGCGACCTGGTGGTCGGGCACCCGGGACTCGTTGCGCTCCTGCATGGGCACGTTGAGGACGAACATCCGGTCCGGGTCGCCGCGCCGCCACGCGGCCCAGTCCTCCAGGAAGTCCGGCGCGCCCTCGATGTTCGACCACCGGTCCCCGGGGAGGTACGTGTGGCCCACCCGGATCTCCCGGCCGCCGAGCCAGCGCGACAGCTGGGGGATGCGGGCCACGCCCTCCGGGCCGTAGTCCAGGTAGGCGCCCATGGCGATGCCGGTGTCCCCGGAGTCCTCCTGTTCCGGTGCCGCGAAGGCGGCGCCGGAGGCGAGCAGCAGCCCTGCCGTGACGGCACCGATGCCGGCACTGGCCACTCTGCGGCGCGGTCTGGGCATGGCGTCTCCCGGGATTCCCGAATCGGTGTGCTTGCACACGACGTTAGGCAGCTCATCCGATGAACGGCCTGTCCGATGCCCGGCTGGTAGGCCATTCGCAGCTGCGCACGCCCCCCCGCTTGGTCCGACTAGGTGAAAGACCCCGTTCCCATGCACGTGTTCACCCCGCAAGTGCCCGCCGTCCTGCTCCGGCTCGACCGGAACCCCTTCCACCACGGGACGCTCGGTGCCGTCCGCTCCCTGGGCCGCCGGGGCGTGGAGGTCCACGCGGTCGTGGAGGCCGGGGGCGGGCCGGTGGGCCGGTCCCGGTACCTGCACGCGGTCCATGCCGGTCCGTCAGGTCCTGCAGGCCTGCTCGACTGCCTGACGGGGGTCTCCGAACGGATCGGCCGGCCGGCGGTGCTCGTCGCGATGGACGACCTGAGCGCGATCGAGGTGTCCCGGATGGCGGCCCGGCTGGAGGGCCGGTTCCGGATCCCGCACCAGCCCGACGGACTCCCCGAGCGGGTCGCCGACAAGGCCGAACTGGCCGGTCTCTGCCACCGTTTGGGCGTGCCCCACCCCGAGACGGCGGTGCCGGGAAGCGCGGCGGAGGTCACCGAGGCCGTGTGGCGGCTGGGCCTGCCGGTCGTGGCGAAGTGGAGCCGGCCCTGGCTGCTGCCCCCGGGCGGCGGCCTGCGCAGCACCACCCTGGTGCACTCCGCGGCACGGGCCCGCGAGCTGTACGGGCGGTCGGCGGAGGCGGGCAGCCGGCTGCTGCTCCAGCGGTTCCTGCCGGCCGGACCCGACACCGACTGGTTCTTCCACGGCTGCTTCACCCGGGGCGGGCGGCCGCTGCTCACCGGGTCGGGCCGCAAGGAACTCTCCTGGCCGGTCCGCACGGGGCTGACGGCGGTGGGGCGCTGGCTGCCCGACCCGGCGGTGGAGGAGGCGGGCCTGCGGCTCGCCGAACAGCTCGGCTACCAGGGGATCCTGGACCTGGACTTCCGCCGGGACGAGCACGGCCGCTTCCGGCTGGTGGACTTCAACCCGCGGCCCGGCGCGCAGTTCCGGCTGTTCACGGCGGCCTCCGGGCTCGACGTGGTGCAGGCGCTGTACCTGGACCTGACCGGGCAGGTCGGGCAGGTCGGGCAGGGCAGGCAGGCCGGGCAGGGCAGGCAGGCCGGGCAGGCCGGGCAGGAGGGCCGTACGGAGCACCGGGGCGGGCCGGGCCGGGTCTTCGTGGTGGAGAACTACGCCCTGCTGGCGGCACTGCGGGGGGCCCGCCCGCCCGCCCGGCCGCCGGGGCGGGAGCCCGGCCGGGGGACCGAGACCGCCTGGTTCGCGTCCGACGACCCCGCGCCCTGCGTGGCGATGGGCGCCGCGTTCCTGGGGCGCGGCGCGCGGAAGGGGGCGTACGGGCTGTGGAACGCGCTGCGGGGCGTCCCGGCGCGCGGCCGCCGCACGGCGCGCGCCGTGGTCCGGGCGCCGCGCCAGCGCGACGGGGACGGCGACCTGGCCGACCTGCCCTCCCCGGAGGACCTCGTCGCCCGCCGCTAGGCCGTGAGCCGCTTCGTCGGGGGATCCACACGACAGCAGGGGATTCACACAACAGGGGGTCACTCGGGCGAGGGATGTGCAGCCGTGCCGGAGTGAACGGGAGGCCCGCACGGAAGGGGAGAAGCGTGACGCACATGGACGATCTCCTCGTGATCGGCGCAGGGCCGTACGGACTGTCGATCGCCGCCCACGCGGCCGGAGCCGGACTGGGCGTCCGGGTGCTCGGCCGGCCGATGGCCTCCTGGCGGGACCACATGCCCGACGGCATGTACCTCAAGTCGGAGCCCTGGTCGTCCGACCTGTCGGCACCCGGCGGCCGCCACACCCTCGCCGAGTACTGCCGCAGCCGGGGGATCCCGGCCGCGCACGGCCACCCGCTGCCGATCGGTACGTTCAGCGCGTACGGACTGTGGTTCGCCGGGCGGGCCGGGCCGGAGGTGGAGGAGCGGACCGTCACCACCGTGACCCCGTACGGCGCCGGCTTCCGGATCGGCACCGACGACGGCGGGGTCCTGCACGCCCGTACGGTCGCCCTGGCCGTCGGGGTGATGCCGTTCACCAACCTGCCGGCCCCGCTCGACGGGCTGCCGCCCGGGCACGCCTCGCACAGCAGCGCCCACCGTGACCTCGGCCGGTTCGCCGGGGCGGACGTGGCCGTGCTGGGCGCCGGCCAGGCCGCGCTGGAGACCGCCGTGCTGCTCGCCGAGGCCGGCGCCCGGCCCACCCTGGTGGCCCGCAGGCACCGGCTGAACTGGAACACCGTGCCCCAGCCGCTGGACCGCCCGCCGCTGCGGGCCCTGCGCGCCCCGCACAGCGGCCTCGGCACCGGCTGGCGCAGCTGGGCCTGGTCCGAGCTGCCCTGGGCGGTGCGCCGGCTGCCGGCCGCCACCCGCGAGCGGATCGCCGCCACCGCACTGGGCCCGGCCGGGGCCTGGTGGCTGCGGGAACGCTTCGAGGGCCGGGTCCCCGCCCTGCTGGGGCACGGCCTGCGCCGGGCGGAGCCGGCGGGCGCCCGCACCCGGCTGTGCCTGACCGCGCCCGACGGGGGGAGCGTCGCCCTGGATGCCGCGCACGTGATCGCGGCGACCGGTTTCACCCCGGACCTGGCCCGGCTGGGCCTGCTGGAGGGCGGGCTGCGCACGGGCCTGCGCACGGTCGGGCGGAGCCGGACCCCGGAGCTGAGCCCGTGGTTCGAGTCCTCGTACCCCGGACTGTTCTTCGCGGGGCTGCTGACGGCTCCCTCGTTCGGCCCTTCCATGCGATTCGTGCACGGCGCGGGCTTCACTGCGGGGAAACTGGTGGCAGGAGTCCGCCGGCGTCTCGGCGCCCGGGTCCCGCAGCCGGGTCGCCCCGGGTGGCGGCGGACGGCGGACGCCCAGGACGATCTGGACGGCCTGTCGACGGTGCAGCGGTGAGAGGGGTCCGTGATGAGCCGGGAGCGAGCACAGGGGCGCGGCTGGGTCCGCATTCCCGCGAGCCGGGCGGAACAGCCGCCGGTGGCCCCCGCACCGGGGCCCCCGGGGGCGGCCCCCGCCCATGCCTCCCCGTACGACCGCGACCGGGACCGCGACCGGGACCGTACGGCCGGGCCCTTCCCCTCCGCGGTCTCGACCGCCCCCGCGATCTACCTGTCCCTCGTCAAGCGCTGGCGAGAGGCCGGGCGCACTCTTCCGGGGCATCCTGACGAGGAGTGGGAGCGGCTGATCTCGAAGCCGTGCTGGCCCGGCCCCTGACGGGCCCGACCCCTGGCAGGACCGACCCCTGACCGACCCCGAGGTGGTGCCCCATGGCAGCGGAGGCGCACGGTGCGCCGGGCCCGGGCCCGGGCGCGGTCACCGGCCCCGGTGAGCGGCTGGCCCTCAACGGCATGGGCAGCTTCGAATGGGACCTCACGACGGGACGGGTGGTCGTCGACGCGTCCGGGATGGTGGTCTTCGACCTCACCCCGGAGGAGTTCGACGGCACCCCGGAGGGCCTGGGCCGGCACGTCCCGGAGGAGGACGCCGCCCGGCTCGGCGAGGTCGCCCGGGCCGCCCTGGAGGGCGGGGAGCAGTCGTACGGCGCGTACTTCACCGTGCTCCGGCGGGACGGCGTGGAGCAGTGGTCGCACACCCAGGGCCGGATCATCCGGGACGAGGCCGGCACGGCGCGGCGGATCGTCGCGGTGGTCCGGGACGCCCGCGCCGAGCTCGCCCACTCCGAGCTGCTGCGGAAGCTGGAGTCGGCGCGGGCCAAGCAGACCACGATCGTCCAGCGGACCACCGAGGCGCTGTCCCGGGCGGTGACCGTGGACGACGTCACGGCGGTGCTGACCGGTGCGGGGGCGCTGGAGCGGCTGGGCGCCGACGGGCTGGCGCTGGGCCTGGTGGAGAACGGCGCCATGAAGATCATCGCGCTGAGCGGGGAGTCCCTGGACATCCTCAACGAGCGGCGGTTCACCCGGCTGGAGGACGACATCCCGCTGTCCCGGGCGGTGATGACCCGCAAGGCGCGGTTCGTCACCTCCATGGACGAGCTGGCGCTTGAGTTCCCGACCATCGAGCACTACCTGCGGGCCATCGTCTTCGACGCGGCCGCCTACCTGCCGCTGATCGCCCAGGCCAAGGCGATCGGCGGGCTGGTGCTCTTCTACCGGCGGCGCGAGGAGTTCACCCCGGAGGAGCGGAACCTGACCCTGGGCCTCGCGGGCATCGTCGCCCAGTCCCTCCAGCGGGCGCTGCTCTTCGACCAGGAGCGGGAGTTCGCGACCGGCCTGCAGGCGGCCATGCTGCCGCGCCGGATCCCGGACATCAGCGGCGGGGAGATCGCGGTCCGGTACCACTCGGCGTGGAGCGGGCGGGAGGTCGGCGGGGACTGGTACGACGTGATCGCGCTGCCCCGGGACCGGGTCGGGATCGTGGTGGGCGACGTCCAGGGGCACGACACCCACGCGGCGGCGATCATGGGCCAGCTGCGGATCGCGCTGCGCGCGTACGCGGGGGAGGGGCACCCGCCGTCCACCGTGCTCGCGCGCGCCTCCCGGTTCCTGGCGGAGCTCGACACGGAACGCTTCGCCACCTGTACGTACGCCCAGGTGGACCTGGAGACGGGCGGCGTACGGGCGGTCCGCGCGGGCCACCTGGGGCCGCTGATCCGGCACACCGACGGCCGTACCGGCTGGCCCAACCTGCGCGGCGGCCTGCCGCTGGGCCTCGCCTCCTCCTTCGCCCAGGAGGACTTCCCCGAGACCCGGCTGGACCTGGTCCCGGGCGAGACGCTGGTGCTGTGCACGGACGGGCTGGTGGAGGAGCCGGCCGAGTCCATCACGGCGGGCATGGAGGCCCTGGCGCACGCGGTGCGGACCGGTCCGCAGGAGGCGGGCGCGCTGGCGGACCACCTGCTGGACCGGCTGTGGGAGCGCTGGGGGTCCGGCGACGACGTGGCCCTGCTGGTGCTGCGCCGGGCCCCGGACCCGGGCACCCACCGGGCGCCGCGGATCCACCAGTACGTCCACCAGGCCGATCCGGAGGGGCTGTCCGAGGCCCGCTTCGCGCTGCGCCAGGCGCTGCGGGACTGGGGCATGCCGGGGCTGGCCGACGACGTGGAGCTGGCGGCGGGGGAACTCCTGGTCAACGCCCTGCTGCACACGGACGGCGGTGCGGTCCTCACCATGGAGGTGCTGCCGGAACCGGTCCGCAAGGTCCGGCTGTGGGTGAAGGACCGGTCCAGCGTGTGGCCGCGCCGCCGCACCCCGGGGGAGGCGGCGACCACCGGGCGCGGGCTGCTGCTGGTGGACGCGCTGGCCTCGCACTGGGGCGTGGAGTCCCGGGGCGACGGCAAGGCGGTGTGGTGCGAGTTCGAGTCGCCGGCCCCGGTTTAGCGCGGGGTGCGGGTACGGGTGCGGGCACGGGCGTGGTGCGGGGCGATCGGCGCGGGCGTCCGGCGCGGTGCAGGGTGCCCGACCCCGGCGTGTCATGGGGCCTCACCCGGCGGCGCTGACACGAGTGGACGCATCCGCTTGTGCGCGGCCCACGGCGGCCCGACCATCTGGCCATGGGAACGATGCGGCCATGAGACCGGCCAAGCGCTGGGCGTCCACCGCCCTCCTCGCTGCCCTCCTGCTCGCGGCCGGCCTGCCGACCGTGCTCGGCCGGGCGACGGGCCGCCCCCAGGCGGACCCGTCCTGCCGGTCGGTGGCGTTCATGTCGATGGTCGGGATCGGGCCGGAATGCCCCTGACCGTCTCCTTCCGATCAGCCCGACGTCCGGACCGGGCGTCCGGCCGACTGCCCGGCCGGTCCGGTGTCCGCCGGGCTACCGGCCCGGGGCGACCAGCTCGACGTCCTTCCGGTCCGCCGCCAGGTGCGACACGGACACCGGCGGGAACACGCCGCTCGTGAGCCGTGCGGACTGCAGCCGCGCCTCGGCGCCGGCGGCGCCCGCGTGGACGCCGGGGGTCATCCGCAGCTTCCCGGTGGCGGACCACTGGTGCTGCTCGCCGTCGCAGACCGCCTCGTCGCCGCCGAAGGACAGGCGGGACCCGTCCTGGACGAGCGTCGCCTGGATCTGAACCGCCCCAGAGGGTGACGGCGTCACGCACCGGTAGGTCCCGGAAAGGGTGACGCTGTCGCCTTCGACAATGCGTCCCTGCTCCTGTACGGAAATCTCATTTCCGAAATCGGCGGAGTTCGCCGGGGTCGCAACGACAATCGCGGCCGCCGCGGCGCAGGCCGCGGCCAGGACCAGGCGGGAAGCGGCAAAGGCGGTGGGAATTCGCATGAATCCTCCGGGGTCTCGTGAGCGGTTCGGAGAGTGGTTCCGTGGTTCGCAAAGAATTGTGCTGCCCGAAGCCCGGCCGCTCTTCCGGCGCGCTCGTGTCGTTGGGTGCAATTGCCCGCTCGGCCGCGTGAGACTGACCGGAATGCCTCCCCCCGAAGCCCTCGTGGCCCTCGTGGGCCCCGAAGCCCCTGCGAAGCCCCCTGAGCCCGTGAAGGGACCCGCCATGGCCCGCCTCCCGTCCGCCCTGCCCGCCGGCCTCGCCCTGCTGCCCCTGTTCCCGCTCCTGCTGCTCGGCGCGACCGGCTGCACGGACGGTCGGGAGGGCGCCGTGGCCCCGGCCGCCGTGCCCGCCGTACCGGTGGACGACCATGCGCCGGGCGACGGCGACGGCGACGGCGACGGCGACGGCCCCGGCGACGGCTCCGGGTCCGCGCGCCGCACGGAGGCGCACGTCGGGGACGCGGTGCGGGTGCACGGCCGGGAGCTCGGCCGGCACCTGCGGGCCGTGCTCAACGCCTACGTCGACCCGGCCGTCAGCGTGGACCGGCGGTACGGGCCGCCCGCCGGCAAGCGCTGGGTGGCCGCCGGGATGTCCTTCGTCAACGTGGGCGGCGCGACGTACGGGTCACTCGGACGCATGTGGGCGCACGACAGCGCGGGGCGGCGCCATCCGCCGGTGCCCGCCGGCGGGCTCGGCGAGCTCACCACGGGCAAACCGCTCGTCTTCGATTCCCCCGCGGCGGGTGACCGGGCGGAGGGATGGGTCGTGTTCGAAATTCCGGAAAACGCGCGCATCGTGCGGCTGCAGTACGAGGACGCGAACATCAGGCCGAAATCCGGAGAGGGTTTCTGGGCGGTCTAGCCCGCCCGGGTGAAGGCCCGTGAAGGGGGTGGGGGAAAGACCACTAGGGTGCGGCGCATGACTTCGACTCAAGCCGAAATCGACCGGTCCCTGCTCGGCACCCTTTCCGTGCTCGCGTGGATCGGCGACCCCGAAGAGGGCCACGACCTCCCGTACCTCCTCGCCTATTCGCTCGGCGACGGCCCGGAGGGCAGGGAAGGCAGTGAGAAGGCCGCCGAGGCGCTGCTGCGGGAGATGCGCCTGCCCGTCGGGGACGAGGTGCTCGACGCCACCCGCAACCCCTCCTCCTTCCCGGTCCAGGTGCTGGTCGAGGGCGACCAGATCGCCCTCACCCTGCCCGGCCTCAATGCCGCCTGCACCGCCCCGCCGGAGTGGGTGGCCGCCGCCGACGACCACGGAGAGGTGTACTTCCTCTTCGGCACCCGCGCCTGGCCGGAGGCCGTTCCCGGCCGCCCGGTGACCGCCGAGATGCTCCAGGCGTACGCCGGTGACGAGGCCGTCCTCACCTCCAGCGCGCACTGCGTGCTCCGGGTGATGCGGCTGCAGAAGTAGGCGGGCTCCGGCCCGCCCGCCCCGGGGCCGCCGGCCGCCGGGCTCCCAGCCTGCCCGGTGGCCGGTCTCCCGGAACACCCGAACGGATCGCCCGAACAGGTTGCCCCGACAGGTCGCCCGGACGGGTCTCTCGAACGGACCGCTCGCAGGATCACTCGAAGGCGAACCTCAGGGTCCGGACCCGGTTGTCGAAGTTCGACCCGGCCAGGTCCGGCAGCCCCACCGCGCGCAGGTCCCGCGGCCGGGTCAGCAGCTCCCGGAACAGGGCCTTCATCTCCACCCGGGCCAGGTGCGCCCCCAGGCAGAAGTGCGGCCCGCCGCCCCCGAACCCCAGGTGCGGGTTGGGCGAGCGGGTGATGTCGAAGGCGTCCGGGTCGGTGAACACGGCCTCGTCGCGGTTGGCGGAGGCGTAGTACAGGACCACCTTCTCGCCCGGCACGAAGGTCCGGCCGCCCAGCGCGTGTTCGGCCCGTACGGTCCGGCGGAACTGGATGATCGGCGTCGAGTGCCGGATCATCTCCTCCACCGCCCCGTCGGCGTGCTTCTCGAAGTCCGACAGCAGCAGCTCCCGCTGGTCCGGATGGTCGGTCAGCAGGGTCAGCCCGTGCGTGATCGCGTTCCGGGTGGTCTCCACACCGGCCACCATCAGCAGCGAGAAGAACGCCCCCAACTGGCGGGCGCCCAGCGCCTGCCCGTCCACGTTGGCGGTCACCAGGGCCGAGATCAGGTCGTCGGCCGGGTTGCGGCGCCGCTCCCGGCCGATGCCCGCGACCATCCGCTGCATCCGGGCCAGGGCGCGCAGGCCCCGCCCGGGGATCCGCAGCCGGTCGGCCAGCCCGCGCTCCACCCCGATGTTCTCCGAGGCGTGGTTGACCCGGTCGGCGATCTCCGGACGGTGGCGCTCCGGGATGCCCATCATGTTGCAGATGACCTCCAGGGGCAGCCGGGAGGCCACGGCGGAGACGAACTCCTCGGGCCGCCGGGCCAGCACGTCGTCGACGATCCGCGCCGCCACGGCGTGGATGTCGGCCTCGGCGGCGGCCAGCAGCCTCGGGGTGAACGCCCGCTGCACGATCCGGCGCAGCTGGGCGTGGTCGCCGCCGTCCAGGTTCACCATCGAGTCCCCGAACAGCGCCCGCACCCAGCGGGCCGGCTCCGGGGTGGTGACCCCCGGAGAGCTGGCGAACACCTTCGGGTTCCGGCTGGCCTCCTGTACGTCGGCGTGCCGGACCAGTGCCCAGTGGCCGCGCCCGCGCCCCTCGGCGAAGTAGCGGGGCCCGTCGAGCGCCCGCAGCCGCGCGAACGCGGCGAGCCGGTCGCCCGGCGGGAGTTGCCAGAACACCGGGTCGGCCAGGTCCGCGCCCTCCGTGTCCTGTGGACCGCCGTACCGCTGTGCCGGGACCCTCATGGCGTACCCCTTCTCCTCAGCTCACCTGACGACCAGAACGCGTCCGGTGGGCCAAGGTCACGCCGACCGCGACGGTGGCGGCGGCCACCAGTCCCGTCCACAGCACGGCGTACGCGCCCGTCCAGGCGCAGAGCAGGATCACGGCCGCGGACACCGGGAGGGTCAGCTGCTGGGCCGCGCCCTGCTTGAAGTGCCGCGAGTGCAGCAGCCACACGAACGCCATGTACAGCGCCGCGGGCACGCACACGGCGAGGTTCGCGGCGACCGTGGAGATGTGCGCCTCCCCGGTGGCGTGCTCCACCGCGACCTCGATGCCGGCGCCGATGGCGGCCGCCGACGCGAAGATCACGAAGTGGCCGTATCCCCAGGGGATGGCCTCCCGGTTGCCGGTCAGCCGGTCGTGCACGGGCACCGCGAAGTAGATCCACCATGCCGCGAAGACCAGCAGCAGCCCGCCCGCGGCGATCGGCAGCAGCTCGTCCAGCGCCTCGTGCTCGTCCAGCGCGGACTGGACGGCGACCGTGGCCGCGGCGATGGTCTCGCCCAGCACGATGATGGTGAACAGGCCGTACCGCTCGGCGATGTGGTGTGCGTGCCAGGGCGTCTGGTGGCCCCGCTCGGCGATCAGCGGCACCAGCAGCTCGGCGGCCACCAGCACCAGGAACAGCCACCGCTTGCTGTCCTCCGGCGCCCACAGCAGCGCGATCCAGCCCAGCTGGCAGACCACCAGCCCGGCCGCGTAGAGGTGGGCGCAGTGCCGGGCCGTGCCGGTCTCCCCGGAGGCGGCGCGCAGCCACTGGGCGGTCAGGGCCAGCCGCATCACCACGTAGCCGAGGACGGCGACGGTCCAGTCGTTGGCGTTGAAGGCCCTGGGGATACCGGCCGAGTACACGAGCACGCCGGCGATCTGCACCAGCGTGGCGATCCGGTACGGCACGTCGTCGACGTCGTAGGCGGAGGCGAACCAGGTGAAGTTCATCCAGGCCCACCACACCCCGAAGAACACGAACAGGTAGCCCGTGATCCCGGCCGCGACATGGCCTTCGGCGAGGGCGTGCACCAGCTGCCGACCGGCCTGGGCGACGGCCACCACGAAACACAGGTCGAAGAACAGCTCCAGCGGGGTCGCCGTCCGATGGGCCTCGTCACGGCTGCGGGCGGTCATCTGTACGTACGCCATGCCGCCCAGCACAGCAGCCGCGGGGCGGCCCCGAGGCGAGGCGCGCGGCCCGCGTACCCCGCGCGGACGGGATCCGGCCCCTCCGCCCCCGTGCCGGACCGACCCCGAACGGCCGCATCGCGTAACGGGCAAAACGGGCTGAATCGGTAGGGAACGCCTAGCGTGGAGCTGTGTCCGAGCCCACAGAGCCGAACGCCGCCGCGCCGCCTCCTTCCGAGGCGGCGCCTCCGCAGGCCCCGCCGCCTCCGCAGGCACCACCGCCCCCACCGGTACCCCCGCTGCCGGAGGCGCCGCCCGACCCGGCCGGCCCACCGGACCGTCCGGCCGCGGGTCCGGGTGCCGGTCCGGGTGCCGGGGCGTCCCTCACCGCGCGCGCCACGCTCGCCGGGACCGCGGTCTCCCTCCTGCTCGTCCTCGCGATCGTGCTGGGCAGCCGCTTCCTGCGCGACTTCGACGCCGCCCTCCTGCCGTACGCGGTCGCCACCGTCTTCCTGGCCTTCGGCGTCGCCTACCGCTACACGGTCTGGGTCTCCGCCCCCGGCGCCAACCGGCTCTTCAGGAAGGGCTTCGGCAGCTTCTTCTCGGCGGACAACTTCAGGAAGGCGCCCACCGCCCTGCCGAGGATGCTCGCAACCTACCTGGGCTTCCAGAAGTTCCTCGGCGCCCGCTCGCGCGCCCGCTGGATCGCCCACCAGCTGATCTTCTGGGGCTGCCTGCTGGCCGCCGTGATCACCTTCCCGCTCACCTGGGGCTGGTTCACCTTCACTTCCCCGACCGGCTCCGGACCCGGCTACGAGATGCGCATCTGGGGGTTCAAGGTCCTCGGCTTCGACGCCCTGGACTTCTTCGGCTGGGTCATGTTCCACGGCCTCGACCTCGCCGCCGTCCTGGTCATCCCCGGCGCCTGCTACTTCCTGTGGCGGCGGATGAAGGACCGCGGCGCCATCACCGGGCAGCGCTTCGCCTACGACCTGCTGCCGCTGGTCCTGCTGATCGTCATCGCGGTCACCGGCCTGCTCCTCACCTTCTCCTCGATCTTCCTGAACGGCGGCGGCTACGAGTTCCTCGCGGTCCTCCACATGGTCTCGGTCGTCTTCACCCTCGTCTACATCCCGTTCGGCAAGTTCTTCCACATCGTCCAGCGGCCCGCCGCCGTCGGCATGCAGCTGTTCAAGTACACCGCCCCGCAGGACGAACGGGTCTTCGCCTGCAAGCGCTGCGGCGAGCCCGTGGACACCGCCCCGTACGTGGAGAACCTGCGCGGCACCATGCGGGACCTGGAGCTCGGCTTCGACGCCTTCGCCGAGTACTGCCCCCGCTGCAAACGGGTGCTGCGGGGCAGCGCCTACCTCACCCACGTCAAGGAAGGCTTCCATTGACCGCGCCGCAGCCCCTCGACCCCGCCGTCGTCCCGCCCGGAAGCCGGGCCTTCCGCGACGCGGGCGGCCTCGCGGCCGACCGGTGGCACGCCGACCAGGAAGGCGAGACCCTCGTCCCCACCCACTGCTGCTTCTGCGGGGTCCAGTGCGGCATGTACCTGCGGGTGGACCGGGCCGGCAAGGTCTTCGGCGTGGAACCGCGCAACCACGACATCAACCGCATGCGCCTGTGCCCCAAGGGCATCAACGCCTACCAGCAGGTCAACCACCCCGACCGGCTGACCTCCCCGCTGCTGCGGCGCACCCGTGACGAGCCCTTCCGCGAGGTGTCCTGGGATGAGGCCCTCGACCACACCGCGGCCGAGATCAAGCGGATCCAGCAGCAGTACGGCAACGACGCCTTCGGCATGCTCGGCGGAGCCAGCCTGTTCTCCGAGAAGACCTATCTGGTGGGCAAGTTCGCCCGCGTCGCCCTGGGGACCAGGCACGTCGACTACAACGGCCGCCTGTGCATGGTCAGCGCCGCCGGGGCCAACAAGCTCGCCTTCGGCATCGACCGGGCCGGCAACCCCTTCTCCGACATCCTCCTCACCGACTGCCTGCTGATCGCCGGGTCCAACGTCGGCGAGTGCTTCCCCGTGATGACCCAGTACCTGTGGGGCGCCCGGGACCGGGGCGCCACCCTGATCGTGGTCGACCCCAGGGAGACCGCCATCGCCCGCACGGCCGACATCCACGTCGCCCTGCGGCCCGGCACCGACTCGGCCTTCTTCAACTCCGTCCTGCACGTGGTCGTCAAGGAGGAACTCGACGACGAGGCCTACCTCGGTGCCCACACCACCGGCTGGGAGGAGGTCCGCGACACCGTCGCCGCGTACCCGCCCGAACGGGCCGCCGAGATCTGCGGCGTACCCGCCGAACAGATCGTCCGGGTCGCCCGGACCTTCGCGGGCGCGGACAAGGCCATGGCCTGGCACGCCCGGGGCATCGAGCACCACACCCAGGGCGTCGAGAACTGCCTCTCGGTGATCAACCTGTGCGTGGCCACCGGCAACATCGGCAAGCCCGGAGCCGGCTACGGCACCATCACGGGCCAGGGCAACGGCCAGGGCGGCCGGGAGCACGGCCAGAAGTCCGACCTCCTCCCCGGCGGCCGTTCCATCGGCAACCCCGAACACCGCCGCCAGATCTGCGAGATCTGGGGCATCGAGGAGTCCGAACTCCCCGCCGCCGGCACCTCGATGATGGAGATGGTCTGGCAGATGCAGCGGAAGGAGATCCGCGGCCTGATCGGCGTCTGCAACAACCCCTTCGTCTCGCTGCCCCACTACGCGGTGGTGAAGGAGGGCTACGACACCGCCGAATTCCACGTCCAACTCGACTTCTTCCTTTCCGAGACCGCGGCCAACGCGCACGTCGTCCTGCCCGTCACCACCTGGGCCGAGGACGAGGGAGTCATGGCCAACGCCGAAGCCCGGGTGGTCAAGCACAACAAGGCCCAGGAACCGCCCCCAGGGGTCCGCACCGACACCTGGGTGCTGTGCCGACTCGCCGAACGGCTGGGTTCCGGAGACAAATTCGTCTACACCGGCTCCCGTGACGTGTTCGAGGAACTCCGCATCGCCTCCGCGGGCACCGTCAACGACTACTACGGCATCACCTACGAGCGCCTGGAGCAGACCGGGGGCATCGCCTGGCCCTGCCCGTCCACCGAACACCCGGGCACCCCCAGGCTGTTCGAGGACGGCCGCACCTACCACCCCGACGGCAAGATCCACCTCCAGGTCGTCGAATGGCACCCCCCGGCGGACCCCTACTCCGATGAATTCCCCCTCTCCCTGACCACCGGCCGCACCGTGGCGCACTTCCTGTCCGGCAACCAGACCCGCCGGCTGGGCGCCCTGGTCGAGCAGACCCCGCGCCCCTGGGTGGAGGTCCACCCCTCCCACGGGTTCCGCACCGGCGACCCCGTCCGCGTGGTCACCCGCCGCGGCAGCGAGGTGTTCCCCGCCCTGGTCACCGAGGCGATCCGCCCCGACACGGTCTTCATCCCCTACCACTGGCCCGTGCCGACCGCGGCGAACGCCCTCACCAACGACGCCCTCGACCCCCGGTCCAAGATCCCCGAATACAAGGTCTGCGCCGCCCGGATCGAGGCCGGCACACAGGTCGACGAGGTCCCGCCACCGCCCACCGCACCCGGGCACGAGGCGTACCCGGAGACCCAGGTCTCCCGTACCGATCCGCGTCCCCCCACGTCCCCGCAGGGCCGTGGCACGGCCGAGAGGGGCTGAGCCGACCCATGATGGGCCGCACCATCTTCATCGACCCGGGCCGCTGCATCGGCTGCCAGGCATGCGTCTCGGCCTGCCGCGAATGCGACTCGCACCGAGGCACGTCGATGATCCACCTGGACTACACCGACGCCGGCCGGTCCGTCGCCTCCCTCCCCACCGTCTGCATGCACTGCGAGGACCCGGTCGCCCCGTGTGCCGAGGTCTGCCCCGCCGACGCCATCCTGGTCACCGCCGACGGAGTGGTGCAGCAGGCCGACACCACCCGCTGCATCGGCTGCGCCAACTGCGTCAACGCCTGCCCCTTCGGCGTTCCGAAGATCGACCTCCAGGCCAAGCTGCAGATGAAGTGCAACCTCTGCTACGACCGCACCGCCCACGGACTCGCCCCCATGTGCGCCACCGTCTGCCCCACCGGAGCCCTCTTCTACGGAACCCTGGAGGAGCTCCAGGCCGAACGCCCCGGGGTCCAGGTCGCGGACTCCTTCGCCTTCGGTGACGTGGTCGTCAGCACGGGCGTCGCGATGGTCGTCCCCGCCGACAAGGTCCAGTGGCCCGTCCCCGGCGGCCTGCCCGTCGTCGAAGTCAACGGAGTCGATGTCCGATGAGCCTGACCGACCAGCCCGGTGCCGGACCCACGGCCGGGCCCACCGCCGGACACGCCTCCGCACGCGCCGCCGAACCCGCCGCCGAGGCCGCCCGTGAGCAGCTCCGCGACCGGATCAGTGCCGACTCCCTCACCACCCGGCGCGACTACCTCCGGATCGTCGCCACCGTCTCCGGCGGCCTGGCCATCGGAGGGGTCGGCGTCGCCGCCGGCATCCTGCACCGGCACGGCGACAGCGAGACCCTCCCCGAGACCAGGAAGGTCACCGACCAGCTCCTCCCCGGGCAGTCCGTGGCCTTCCGGTTCCCCGGGGACGAGGACCGCGCCCTCGCCGTCCGCCTCGGCGACGGCACCCTGGTCGGCTACTCGGCCGTCTGCACCCACCTCTCCTGCGCGGTGCTGTGGCGCGCGGACCGCGGACCCGAGGGCGAGCTCTACTGCCCCTGCCACGAGGGCGTCTTCGACGCCCGCACCGGCGAAGTCGCCGCCGGCCCACCACCGCGCCCGCTCCCCAGGATCTTCCTGATCGAGCAGCTCGACGGCAGTGTCTGGGCCGTCGCCACCGCCCGGTCCGGAGAACCCGCCAAGGACGCCCTGTGCCGGCAGTTCGCCGAGCCCCGCCCCGACATGGCCCAGCGGCTCGGCTGCCCGGGAACCACCACCGCCCCCGAGAACGGGCAGACCTGATGAGCGACGCCCCGGTGCCTCCCCGGCCCGCCCACAGCCCGCGGCCCGCGTACAGCCCAGGCAGTGCCCGGCCCCGGCTGAACCGGCCGGTCCGCGAGCGCTACCCGCAGATCCGGCCCACCAGCGGCTACGGCGACCCCCGCGTCCGCCACACCGGGCCGGGCCCGGGGGCCGGCACCGAGCAGGAGCCCGAGCGGTCCGCCAAACTCAACGCCCGTCTCGCGCTGGTCCTGACCGTGGTCGTCGGCCAGCTCTGGGGACTGGCGGTCACCGTCAACGCGTGGATGCAGGGCCACACCGGGACGGCCTGGTGGGGGGCGGGATTCCTGATCCTGTCCTTCCTGGTCGTGCTCGGACTGTGGTACCTCGATCCGAAGGACCGGTGACCCGCCTCCCTCCCGCCGGCACCCCGCGGTCCAGTCCACGGCCCTCGAACAGCCCGGGAACACCTCCGGGCGAGCCGGGAGCACCTCCGGGCGGGCAGGGAGGAACGCCCCCGGGGTCACCGGGGCTCCCGGCCGGGCCCGGGCGGCGGCGGGGCCAGCCGTACTCTGGATGCATGAGCACCGCCCCCGCGCCCGGTTCCGGGCCCGCTCCCGAGTCCGGCCCGCAGCCGTCCCAGGCGCACCGGCCGTCGTCCAGGCCCAAGCCGGCCCTGATCTTCGACGACCCGCTGGACCGGCAGTCCTCCGACGACACCGACCGCGGCTGGGGCGAACGGCCGCCCGCCTCCGGCAGCGCCGCCGACCTGGCGCGCTTCCTCGACGAGAAGCCTCCCCACCACATCTGAGCCGCCCGGCCCGGCCTCCGGCCGCTCCGGCCCGGCCGGACCGGGATCTGGTCCAGGTCCGGGGCCGGGTCCGGGGCCGGGTCCGGGACCAGGTCCGGTTCCGGGACCGGGTCCAGGGTCAGAGCGTGCTGCCGCCTGTGCGCGGCTGGGGGGCCGAGTCGACGGAGCCGGCGCGCTGCGCCACCAGGTTGTCCCGGATCTCCTTCAGCACCTCCAGCTCGGTGACCTCGACCAGCTCCTGCACGCCCTCGCGGGCCTTGCGCCGCGCCTCCTGCCGGGCGAGGTACTTCGCCATCGGCAGCACCATCAGGAAGTAGACGACCGCCGCGGTGATCACGAAGGTCAGCGTGGCGTTCAGCACGCTGCCCCAGAGGATGTTCACACCGACCGGGTTGCCCTGTGCGTCCACACTGCAGGGGCCCTTCAGACACGAGGTGTAGCCGTCCAGGCTCTTCGTGCCGATCGCGCCCACCACCGGGCCGATGATGCCCTTCA
This sequence comes from Streptomyces sp. NPDC089799, assembly GCF_040684755.1. Lineage (NCBI taxonomy): Bacteria > Bacillati > Actinomycetota > Actinomycetes > Kitasatosporales > Streptomycetaceae > Streptomyces > Streptomyces sp. NPDC089799. Next base: position 81,804 of record NZ_JBFBGR010000010.1, read on the forward strand.
CCATTGAGTTCACGATGTTCGTGAACGCGGCACCGATGACCACGGCGACCGCCAGGTCCACCACGTTGCCGCGCATCAGGAAGGCCTTGAAGCCCGCCAGGACGCTCTCCTTCTTCTTCTTCTCGCTCATCACTGAGCCCTTCGTCGTTCGAACAGGACACGGAGCCAACGGTTCCGAAAACTACGGCAGTACGGCCGCGGCCTGTCCAATCGGCGTACACCTTCAGGTGATTTGACTGATCATGGGCGCGAGTCAGCACAGCGTCACCGCCAGCGGAGTCACGGCGCCCACGCCGACGAGCTGCCGCGCGGTGTCCCGTGGCACGGACAGCACCACCAGCGCCCCGCCGTCCGTACCCTCCTCGTCCCGATCGGGTACGCCGGCCACCCGGGCACCCGCCGCCACCACACGGGGCGGCCCGCCCCGCTCCGCGGCCACCACGTCCACTCGGTCACCCACCCGGAGCAGCCGTACCGTCGCCGCATCCGCGATCCGCACCGGAGCGGACACCAGCCGCACCACGGGCGCGGCGCTCGGCCCCGGCCGGGGCGGCGGCGGGGCCTCGCCGCGCTGGGCCCGGGCCTCGGTCCCGCCGGCCGCCAGTGCGGCCGCCGCGGCCACGGCCAGCCCCACCCCGGCCACCCGCCGCCTGCGCCGCACGGCCCGCCGGAGCCGCCCGGGGCCCCGCCCCACCCGGAGCGGGGCGAACTCCGGCACCGCCCGAGGCGGCGGACATGTCACCGGAGCCGCGGAGAGCCGCCCGCCGGTCGAGGGAACGGAGGAAGCGGAAGAAGCAGCGGAAGCAGAAGCGAAGAAAGTGCCGGACATGCCGACCACCGCCCGTCGAGAGGGAGTTCACCCCGGACACCGCGCCCGGACACCCCTCACGATCCGGCACCGCACCCCCGCCCCGCCCGGACCTGTGGACACCCCCCGGCCTGTGGAAAACGCCGCCACCCACACGGGTTACGCTCCCGCCATGACACCGACCCCGACACCGACGGTGAGTCTGCGAGAAGTACGGGACGGGGACCTGGCGGCCTTCTGGGAACACGCCACGGATCCCGGCGCGCAGCACATGGCCGCGATGACCCGCGGTCACCACTACGACCGTTCGGCCTTCGACACCCATTGGGCCAAGGTCCGCTCCGACCCCGCCGTCACCGTCCGGACGATCCTCGCCGACGGTGAGGCGGCGGGCCACGTGGCGGTCTACGGCCCGCCGGAGGAACGCGAGGTCACCTACACCGTCGGACGCCCCTACTGGGGCCGCGGTGTGGCCACCGCCGCCCTGCGGGCCCTGCTCGTGCTGGAGCCGGCCCGCCCCCTGTACGGCTTCGCCGCGGCCGACAACACCGGCTCGGTCCGCGTACTGGAGAAGTGCGGCTTCCTCGTCACCGGATCGGTCCGGGAGTACGCCCGGGCCCGCGGCGAGGAGATCGAATTCGTCCGCCTCGTCCTCCCCGCCCCCGCGGAAGGCCCCTGAGGCAGCGGGGAGGGGACAAGGGGAAGGGGGGAGGAGGGGACAAGGGGAAGGGGAGGCGGCAAGGGGGACGAGGAGGGAAGGAGAGGCAGCGGGGAAACGGCAGCGGCCCGGGCCCGCTACGGCAGCTCGATCCCCAGGTCCCAGCCGTCGTGCGCGTGCGTGCACAGGCAGGACCGCGACTCCGCCGGCGGCAGCCCGGCCACGGCGTCGAAGAGCACCTCTCGCAGTCGGCCGATGTTCTCGCCGAAGACCTTCAGGACCTCGGTGTGGGAGACGCCCTCGCCGGTCTCCGCACCCGCGTCCAGGTCGGTCACCAGCGCCATCGAGGTGTAGCAGAGCCCCAGCTCGCGGGCGAGTACGGCTTCCGGGTGCCCGGTCATGCCGACCACCGACCAGCCCATCGCCGCGTGGAACCGCGACTCGGCCCGGGTGGAGAACCGCGGCCCCTCCACGACGACCATGGTGCCGCCGTCCACCGGCTCCCAGGCCCGTCCGCGGGCCGCCTCCAGCGCCACCGACCGCCCGACCGGGCAGTAGGGGTCGGCGAAGGTCGTGTGGACCACGTTGGGGACGGTGCCGTCGGGCAGCGGGTGCCCGTCGAAGTACGTCTGCGCGCGGGCCTTCGTACGGTCGACCAGCTGGTCGGGGACCAGCAGGGTGCCCGGCCCGTACTCGGTGCGCAGGCCGCCCACCGCGCAGGGGCCCAGCACCTGGCGGACGCCCACCGAGCGCAGTGCCCACAGGTTGGCGCGGTAGTTGATCCGGTGCGGTGGGAGGTGGTGCCCGCGGCCGTGGCGGGGCAGGAAGGCCACCGTCCGGCCGGCCAGCTCGCCCACGTAGAGCGAGTCGCTCGGTGCCCCGTACGGGGTGTCGACCTGGATCTCGGAGACGTCCTCCAGGAAGGAGTAGAAGCCCGACCCGCCAATTACGCCGATCTCTGCGTGCACCATGCGCACAAGCCTACGAGACACACCCGTACGGAGTACGCGGAAACCCCCGTGCCCATGGGGCGCGGGGGTTTCCGTTCAGCTCTGCAGCTCGCGTACGAGGTACGGAGCGTCAGGCGGCCGGGGTGCTCGGCGCTGCGGCCGGGGCCGCCGGAGCCGCGGTCGACGTCGAGGACGACGACGCGGGCTTCGAGGAGCTCGACGCGGGCGTGCTGCTCGACGAGGCGCCACGGCTGTCGTTCCGGTAGAAACCGGAACCCTTGAAGACGATGCCGACCGCGGAGAACACCTTCTTCAGGCGTCCCTTGCAGCTCGGGCACTCGGTCAGGGCGTCGTCCGTGAACTTCTGCACGGCCTCGAGGCCCTCACCGCACTCGGTGCACTGGTACTGGTAGGTCGGCACGATCTTCCTCCTGGCACTCTGACTCAATGAGTGCTAACGACGCTCCATGGTGACCTATTCCGGCGGATCAGTCCACCGTCACCGGCACGCGGTGACCGACGCCACGCTCGTTCACCCGTGCCGCGGCCTGACCGCCAGTCTGGCGCGGGGCACTCGTGACGGGCTTGACGGACGCCTTGGCACCGCGGGTGACGGCGGTCCCGGCAGCGCTCCCGGCACCGGTCGGGACACCGGTCGGGGCACCGGTCGCGGCACCAGCCTCGGCCCCGGCACCGGCCCCGGCGGTGGCCTTGGCCGCCACCGAGGAGGAGATCACGATGCGGCTGGGCGCCTTCGGCGCCAGCTTGCCGCGCAGCGTCAGCAGCGTGGCGAGCGCCAGCACGGTCGCGCCCATCGGCACCAGGAATCCGGCGGTGGAGCCGTGCGCGTCGGTCAGGCGGCCCGCCAGGACCACGGCGCCGGCCTGGCCGAAGGCGACCGCACCGGTCAGCCAGGTGAACGCCTCGGTGCGGGAGCCGGCCGGGACCAGACCCTCGACCATGGTGAAGCCGGTGATCAGGGCCGGGGCGATGCACAGGCCGACCAGCAGGCCGATCCCGCCCAGCACGACCGCGGAGTTCGCGGTCCACAGCAGCGAGGCGGCGGCGGTGAGGCCGACGTAGCCCAGGATCAGACGGCGGCGCGGGCCGATCTTCCAGGTGATGGCACCCATGGCGATGCCGGCGGTCATGTTGCCCGCGGCGAAGACGCCGTAGAGCAGACCGTTCGCGCCGGGGTTGCCCATCTCGTTGGAGAAGGCGGCCAGGGAGACCTGCATGCCGCCGAAGACGGCGCCGATGCCGACGAAGGAGGCGATCAGGACCCACAGGGCGGGGACGGTGAACGCCGGGGTGTGCTTCTCACCGGAGCCGGCGACGCGTCCGCGCGGCTTGGGCTGGGTGGCGCGCTGGGCGGCGAACAGCAGGCCGCCGAGCAGCGTCAGCACGGCCTCGGTCACCAGACCGGCGGCCGGGTGCACACCGGTGCACAGCGCGGTGGCCAGCACCGGTCCGACCACGAAGGTGAACTCGTCGGACACGGACTCGAACGCGGCGGCCGTCGGCAGCAGCGGAGAGCCCTCCAGGCGCGCGGCCCAGCGGGCGCGCACCATCGGGCCGACCTGAGGGACGCTCGCACCGGCCGGGACGGCGGCCAGTGCGAGCGCCCAGAGCGGGGCGCCGAGCAGGGCGAGGGCGGCGAGGCCGCTCACCGCGGCGGAGTGCGTGAGGACCACGGGGACCAGGACGGAACCCTGGCCGAAGCGGTCGGTGAAGTGGCCCATGACGGGGGCGAACAGGGCCATCGAGATGCCGGTGACGGCGGCGACGAGGCCGGCGTTCGCGTACGACCCGCTGGTGTGCTGGACCAGCAGCAGGATGCTGAGGGTCAGCATTCCGAAGGGGAGCCGCGCGGCGAAGCCGGGGAGCACGAAGCTCACGGCGCCGGGAGTGCGCAGGAGCGCGCCGTAACCGGGCTTGGCGGCGTGCGCGGCAGAAGAAGAAGTGGTGGTGGAGGACGTCGTCTCGGACTTGTCGGTCGTGACCGCGGATGTCACGGCCCTTGCCTTTCTGCTGCCTGGTAGAGCATCCCCGTCTGCGGGCGGTGCGGGCTTTGTGAGCCGCACCCGTACATGTGGGAGCCCCGAGAGCTGTCCTCTTGCGCAGAACCGAGTGATACCTGGGCACCCACTGCGAGGGGTGCCGCGGCCGCCGAGCGGTCGCGCCAGCTCTGCATCAGGCAGAGTTGGTTCGTTTGTGTTCCTTAATCATACAGGCAAAGTCACCGCGACGCCCTGTGATTACGCTGACAAGACGTGTCTTAACCTTTGATTAAGCGGAGCTTCACATTCCCGTCCCGTGGAAACGAGCGTGAAACCTCCCGTTTTCCTGGTGAACGAAGACCGGGATCCGTCAGATGATCCTCCGGGCCACCCGACGGAGCCTCGTGCGATCGGCTCCTGGCCAGGCGGTGTGCCCCTTTTGTAGTGGCCTCCCGTCGCCCGCTCAGTGCAGCGAAGCCCCGCCGGTCCCCAGCCAGCCGGCCAGCTTGCCGCCGCGGGCCACCGCCCGCAGCCGCGCCTCCGCCGCGTCCCGCACCGGGTCCGTCGCCACCACCAGCAGCTCGTCCCCGTGCCGCAGCACCGTGGACGGCATCGGTACGAAGCTCTTCTCGTCGCGGACGACCAGGGTGACGGCCGCGCCGGCGGGCAGCCGCAGCTCGCTGACCTCCACGCCGTGCATCCGGGAGCCGTCCGGGATGCCGAAGGACAGCAGGTGTCCGCGCAGCTTCTCCAGCGGCGCCGATTCGATGCCGAGGTCCGCCGCGGCCTCGCCGGTCTCCCGGAGGTTCAGCTTCCGGGCCAGCCAGGGCAGGGTCGGCCCCTGCACCAGCGTGTAGACGATCACCAGCACGAAGACGATGTTGAAGACCCGCTCGCTGCCCCCGATCCCGGACACCATGGGGATGGTGGCGAGGATGATGGGCACCGCGCCGCGCAGGCCGGCCCACGACATCAGGGCCTTCTCCTGCCAGGGCATCCCGAACGGCAGCAGGCTGAGCCACACCTCCAGCGGCCGCGCCACCAGCGTCAGCACCAGTCCGATGACCACCGCCGGCCAGAAGTCGTCGGCCAGCTCGTGCGGGGTCACCAGCAGGCCGAGCAGGACGAACATGCCGATCTGGGCGATCCAGCCGAGCCCGTCGGCGAAGCCCCGGGTGGCCGGCCAGTGCGGCAGCTTCGAGTTCCCCAGCACCATCGCCGCCAGGTAGACGGCGAGGAAGCCGGAGCCGTGCGCCATCGCGCCGGCCGCGTACGCCGTCACGGCGATGGCCATCACGGCGATCGGGTAGAGGCCGGAGGCGGGCAGGGCGACGTGCCGGAGGCCGTACGAGCCCATGAAGCCCACGGCGAGTCCGATGGCCGCGCCGATGGCCAGCTCCAGCGCTATCTCGGCTATGAGCACGTACCAGTCGCTGACGGGGCCGACCGTGGAGAAGGCCACCACCAGGATCACCACGGGGGCGTCGTTGAAGCCCGACTCGGCTTCCAGGACGCCGGTGACCCGGGAGGGCAGCGGCACCTTCCGCAGGACGGAGAAGACCGCCGCCGCGTCGGTCGAGGAGACGACCGCGCCGATCAGCAGCGCCTGCCGCCACTCCAGCCCGACCAGGTAGTGGGCTCCGGCGGCCGTCACGCCCACGCTGATCGCGACGCCGACCAGGGACAGCATCACCGCCGCAGGCAGGGCCGGCTTGATCTCTTTCCACTTCGTGCCCAGACCGCCCTCGGCCAGGATCACGACCAGGGCCGCGTACCCGATGACCTGCGTCAGCGCCGCGTTGTCGAACCGGACGCCGATGCCGTCCTGCCCTATCGCGATGCCTATGCCGAGGTAGATGAGCAGGCTGGGGAGACCGCTGCGTGAGGAGACGCGCACCGCCGCGACGGCGATGAGCAGCACGAGCGAGCAGACCAGCAAAAGCTCATTGAGCTGGTGGACAGTCAGCGGGCGGTCCTCTCTCACAGGGCCTGCCGGATCGTTCCTCCGGTGGCTGGTAGTTCGTTACCTTACCTAATCTTTGACGCTTTCTTGACTCGATAGTCACATTGTGAAACGCCAGTTCGACGAAGTCCCTGACACCGCGTCCGAACGGGCGCGGTGCTGCGCCTATGGTTGCTCCCAGCACTCAGGACCACCCTGCCCCTCGAAGGACAGCGATGCCCGCCAACGAATCCGCCCCCTCCGTCAAGAAGAAGGGGCGACGCGCCCGTCTGATCGTGCTCACCCTGGTGCTGGCGCTCGTCGCGGGCCTCGGTTACGGGGCGTACTGGAGCGTGGACAGTGTGCGCGCCTCCTTCCCGCAGACGACCGGCAGCCTGGCCCTCCCGGGTCTCACCGGCACCGTCGAGGTGAAGCGCGACCGCCACGGAATCCCGCAGCTCTACGCCGACAACGACCAGGACCTGTTCCGCGCGCAAGGCTTCGTGCACGCCCAGGACCGCTTCTGGGAGATGGACGTACGCCGCCACATGACCTCCGGGCGCCTCTCGGAGATGTTCGGCAGCGGCCAGGTCGAGACCGACGCCTTCCTGCGCACGCTCGGCTGGCGCCAGGTCGCGCAGACCGAGTACGACACCAAGCTCTCGGCCGACACCAAGAAAAACCTCCAGGCGTACGCCGACGGGGTCAACGCGTACCTGAAGGACAAGTCCGGCAAGGACCTCTCGGTCGAGCACGCGTCCCTGAAGATCAGCGACGACTACGCGCCCGAGCCGTGGAGCCCGGTGGACTCCGTGGCCTGGCTCAAGGCCATGGCCTGGGACCTGCGCGGCAACATGCAGGACGAGATCGACCGGGCGCTGATGTCCGGCAAGCTCACCCCGGAGCAGATCGCACAGCTGTATCCGGCCTATCCCTATGACCGGAACAAGCCGATCGTCGAGGGCGGCAAGGTCGATTCCGGGCAGTACGTCCCCCAGGGCCAGTCCGGCTCCGGCACCACGGGCCGCGGCACCACCGGCACCGGCCGGAACTCCGTCTCGACCGGCGGCACCGGCTCGACCACCGGCACGGGCTCGACCACGGGCACCGGCTCGACCACGGGCACCGGCATCAGCACGGACACCGGGACCGGCGCCACCTCCCCGGCCGGCGCCACCGAGGGCCTGCGCAGCAGCCTGACCGCCCTCTCCGGCACCCTGGACGCGGTCCCCGCCCTGCTCGGCCCGAACGGCAGCGGCATCGGCTCGAACTCCTGGGTCGTTGCCGGCAAGCACACCACCACCGGCAAGCCCCTGCTGGCCAACGACCCGCACCTGGCCCCGCAGCTGCCCTCGATCTGGTACCAGATGGGCCTGCACTGCCGGAAGGTCTCGCGCGACTGCAAGTACCAGGTGGCCGGCTACACCTTCTCCGGCATGCCCGGTGTGATCATCGGCCACAACCAGGACATCGCCTGGGGCATGACCAACCTGGGCGCCGACGTCACCGACCTCTACCTGGAGCAGGTCCGTCCGGACGGCTACGTCTACGACGGCAAGGTCCTCCCCTTCAAGACCCGCGAAGAGGTCATCAAGGTCGCCGGCGGCGCCGAGAAGAGGATCACCGTCCGCTCCACCAACAACGGCCCGCTGGTCTCCGACCGCAGCGACCAGCTGGAGACCGTCGGCGTCCGCGCCCCCGTCGACAGCTCCGCCCCCGACCGGGGCAACGGCTACGCGGTGGCCCTGCGCTGGACCGCCCTGGACCCGGGCAAGTCCATGGACGCCGTGTTCGCGCTCGACCGGGCCAAGAACTTCCAGGACTTCCGGGCCGCCGCGCGCGACTTCGAGGTCCCCTCGCAGAACCTGATCTACGCCGACACCAAGGGCCACATCGGCTACCAGGCACCGGGCCGCATCCCGGTCCGCGGCCAGGGCGACGGCCGCATGCCGGCCCCCGGCTGGGACTCCAAGTACGCCTGGAAGGGCACCCCCGGCGGTACCGCCGGCTGGATCCCGCAGAGCGAGATGCCCTGGGACTACGACCCGCAGCGCGGCTACATCGTCACCGCCAACCAGGCCGTCGTCGAGAACGGCAAGGGCAAGTACCCGTACGCCCTGACCACCGACTGGGGCTACGGCGCCCGCAGCCAGCGGATCAACGACCTCATCGAGGCGAAGGTCAAGGACGGCGGGAAGATCTCGACCGACGACATGCGGACCATGCAAATGGACAACAGCAGCGAGATCGCCGCGCTGCTCACGCCCATCCTGTCCAAGATCCACGTCTCGGACCCGGACGTGCGCAAGGCGCAGCAGCTGCTGGACGGCTGGAACTACACCCAGGAGCCCGATTCCGCCGCGGCCGCCTACTTCAACGCTGTCTGGCGGAACGTCCTCCGGCTGGCCTTTGGCGACAAGATGCCCAAGGAGCTCCGGATCGAGGGCAGCTGCCTGAACGTCCGCGAAGCGGCCTCCGGCCCGGTCGACGACCTCGCCGAGACGGTCCGCGAGTGCGGCATGCGGGACGAGGACTCGGCCCAGCCGGACGGCGGCGACCGCTGGTTCGAGGTGGTGCGCGCACTGGTCAAGGACGAGAAGTCCGGCTGGTGGAAGGCCCCCGCGACCCGCACCGCGAAGGCCGCCACCACGCGCGACGAGCTGTTCGCGCGGGCCATGCGGGACGCCCAGTGGGAGCTGACCGCCAAGCTCGGCAAGGACCAGAGCACCTGGAGCTGGGGACGGCTGCACCAGCTGATGCTGCGCAACCAGACCATCGGCACCGAGGGCCCCGGCTTCCTGCAGTTCGTGCTCAACCGGGGTCCCTGGAACCTGGGCGGCGGCGAGGCCGCGGTCAACGCCAGCGGCTGGAACGCGGCCGGCGGCTACGACGTCACCTGGGTGCCGTCCATGCGGATGGTCGTGAACCTCAACGACCTGGACAAGTCCCGCTGGATCAACCTGACCGGCGCGTCCGGGCACGCGTACCACCCGAACTACACGGACCAGACGGACCTGTGGGCCAAGGGCGAGCTGCTGGACTGGCCGTTCGGCCCGGACGCGGTGAACCAGGCGACCGAGGAGACCCTCACGCTGAAGCCCGAGGGCTCCTGAGGGCCTGAGGGCCTGCGGTCAATCCGCCGGGGGCCCGAGAGTCCTCCGCCCGCCGCGCTGAGCGGCGAACCGGCGCACCCCCGACGGGGTGGCCACCGCCTGCACGGGGTGGTCGTGCGGTTCCTCCGGGACCCGCGCGACCACCTCGTTGTCGTAGAGGAGCACCACCAGCGCCGGATGCGCCCCGGCCTTCTCCAGCCGCGCCAGCACCCGGTCGTACGAGCCGCCGCCGCGGCCCAGCCGCATCCCGCGGCCGTCCACCGCCAGCCCGGGCAGCAGCACCGCGTCGGCCCCGGTCACCGCCTCCGGGCCGAGCCGGGGACCGGCCGGCTCCAGCAGCCGCATCTTTCCCGGGTGCGCCGCTTCCACCAGGCTTCCGGGCCCCTCGTACGCGGCCCAGTCGAGGTCGTTGTCGGGCAGCAGGACCGGCAGAAGCACCTGCTTGCCCGCCCGGCGCAGGCCGTCCAGCAGGTCGCGGGTGCCGGGCTCGGTCCCGACCGAGACGTACGCCGCCACCGTGCGGGCGCCGGCCAGCTCGGGCAGTTCCAGGGCCTTTCCGGCCAGCGCCCTGGCCGCCGTACCGGCCGCTCCGGGTGACAAGGCGCGCCTGGCTGCGAGCAGTTCACGGCGCAATTCGGACTTCGCAGATCGGTTCTCTGTCACAGCTCGCCTTCAAATCCCTTGCCATACCGGTGCAAAACGGTATTTGTTTACCGGAATCTCACCGTGCGTCTTCACGTACCCTCTATCGTTCTGCCCATGACTCAGTTGCACCCCGTGATCACAAAGGCCGTCATTCCGGCCGCGGGCCTCGGTACTCGCTTCCTTCCTGCGACCAAGGCCACCCCCAAGGAGATGCTCCCGGTCGTTGACAAGCCCGCCATCCAGTACGTGGTGGAAGAGGCTGTCAACGCGGGCCTGGACGACGTTCTCATGATCACGGGACGCAACAAGCGACCGCTCGAAGACCACTTCGACCGCAACTACGAGCTGGAGTCGGCCCTCGTCGCCAAGGGTGACGACGACCGGCTGAAGAAGGTCCAGGAGTCGAGCGACCTGGCCACCATGCACTACGTCCGCCAGGGCGACCCGCGCGGCCTCGGCCACGCCGTGCTCTGCGCCGCCCCGCACGTCGGCAACGAGCCCTTCGCCGTGCTCCTCGGCGACGACCTGATCGACCCGCGCGACCCGCTGCTCCGCCAGATGACCGAGATCCAGCAGCGCACCGGCGGCTCCGTCATCGCCCTGATGGAGGTCCCCGCGGAGAACATCCACCTCTACGGCTGCGCCGCGGTCGAGGCCACCGACGAGACGGACGTCGTCCGCATCACCGGCCTGGTGGAGAAGCCGGACGCGGCCGACGCCCCGAGCAACTACGCGGTCATCGGACGGTACGTACTCAACCCCGCGATCTTCGACATACTGCGGGAGACCGAGCCGGGCCGCGGTGGGGAGATCCAGCTCACCGACGCCCTGCAGAAGCTGGCCGCCGACGAGACGTTCGGCGGTCCGGTGCACGGCGTGGTCTTCCGCGGCCGTCGCTACGACACCGGGGACCGTGCCGACTACCTGCGGGCCATCGTCCGCCTCGCGTGCGAGCGTGAGGACCTGGGCCCGGAGTTCCGCACCTGGCTTCGCAGTTACGTCACGGAGGAGATGGAGTAAGCCTTGAGCAGCACCGCACCGCAGGGCACCGCACCCGGGCCGCAGCGCCTCTGGTCGGTGGACGAGCACCTGGCGGACGTCCTGGCCGCGATCCGGCCGCTGGAGCCGATCGAGCTGCAGCTGCTCGACGCCCAGGGCTGCGTCCTGGTCGAGGACGTCACCGTGCCCGTCGCCCTGCCGCCCTTCGACAACAGCTCCATGGACGGCTACGCCGTCCGGGTGGCCGACGTCCAGGGGGCGAGCGAGGAGTTCCCGGCGGTGCTCACGGTGATCGGGGACGTCGCGGCGGGCAGCGGTGAGCTGCCCTCCGTGGGCCCCGGCCAGGCCGCGCGGATCATGACCGGCGCCCCGCTGCCGCCGGGCGCCGAGGCCGTCGTCCCGGTCGAGTGGACCGACGGCGGCACCGGCGGCGGTGCCGCGGACGGCATGACCCCGGCCAGCTCCGCCCCCGAGGGCGCCGGCGGCGAGGTGCGGGTGCACCGGGCCGCCGAGGCGCGCGCCCACGTGCGGGCGCGCGGCAGCGACGTACAGGCCGGCGACCTGGCGCTGGCCGCCGGCACCGTCCTCGGGCCGCCGCAGATCGCCCTGCTCGCCGCGATCGGCCGCGGCACGGTCCGCGTCCGGCCCCGGCCGCGCGTGGTGGTGATGTCCACCGGCAGCGAGCTCGTACAGCCCGGCGAGGCGCTCACCGCCGGGACCATCTACGACTCCAACAGCTTCGCGCTGGCCGCGGCCGCCCGGGACGCCGGGGCCATCGCCTACCGGGTCGGGGCGGTCGCCGACGACGCGGACACCCTGCGCGCCACCATCGAGGACCAACTGATCCGGGCGGACCTGCTGGTCACCACCGGCGGGGTGAGCGTCGGCGCGTACGACGTGGTCAAGGAGGCCCTGTCGGCGGCCGGACGGCCGGAGGACGGGGAGGCCGGGGATGCGGCCGGGAACGGTGACGGCACCTCCGCCGGCGGCGGGATCGACTTCCGCAAGCTGGCCATGCAGCCCGGCAAGCCGCAGGGCTTCGGCTCGATCGGCCCCGACCGCACCCCGCTGATGGCCCTGCCCGGCAACCCGGTGTCCTCGTACGTCTCCTTCGAGCTGTTCGTCCGCCCCGCCATCCGCGCCCTGATGGGACTGCCGGAGGTTTCCCGCCCGGTGGTCCGGGCCCGGCTGGAGGCCGACAAGGCGATCGGCTCGCCCGCCGCCCGCAGGCAGTTCCTGCGCGCGACGTACGACGCCCAGGCCGGCACGGTCAGCCCGGTCGGCGGCTCCGGCTCGCACCTGATCGCCGCGCTGGCGCACGCCGACTCGCTGCTGGTCGTCCCGGAGGACGTCACCTCCGTGGAACCCGGCACCGAGCTGGACGTGATTCCGCTCGGCTGACGGTTCCGAGCGGCCGGCGGTCCCGACCGCCGGGCGGTTCCGACCGCCGGGCGGTTCCGAGCGGCCGGACGGCCCGTCCGGCTGACGGTCCTGCCCGGCCCGGGCGGCCGGGGTCCGGGTAGCGTGTGTTGCACCACACAGGCCCCGTCGGGGCCCAGAGCGGAGCGGCGCAGCGATGAGTACCCAGAGCAGGCTGACGCACATCGACGAGGCGGGCGCGGCCCGGATGGTCGACGTGTCGGAGAAGGACGTCACCACCCGCACGGCGCGGGCCAGCGGGCGGGTCCTGGTCGCGCCCCGGGTGATCGAACTGCTGCGGGGCGAGGGAGTGCCCAAGGGCGATGCCCTCGCCACCGCGCGGATCGCCGGGATCATGGGTGCGAAGAAGACCCCGGACCTGATCCCGCTGTGCCATCCGCTGTCGGTGTCCGGCGTCAAGGTCGACCTCACGGTCGCCGACGACGCGGTGGAGATCCTCGCCACCGTGAAGACCGCGGACCGCACCGGCGTCGAGATGGAGGCGCTGACGGCGGTCGCGGTGGCCGGCCTGACCGTGATCGACATGGTGAAGGCGGTCGACAAGGGCGCGGTCATCACCGACGTCCGCGTCGAGGAGAAGACCGGCGGCAAGTCGGGCGACTGGAGCCGGTCGTGAACGCGCCCCGCGGCGGCGAGGTCCACAGCCACGCCCATCCGGAGCAGGGGGCGCCCTCGGCGTCTGCCCCCGCCCCGGACTCGGCTCCGGCGGCCCCTCCCGCCGGAGCGGGCCCGCGCGGCCTGGTCGTCACGGCCTCCAACCGGGCGGCGCAGGGCGTCTACGCCGACAAGGGCGGTCCACTGCTGGCGGACGGCCTGCGGCAGCTCGGCTTCGCGGTCGACGGCCCCCGGGTCGTCCCGGACGGCGACCCCGTCGAGCTCGCCCTGCGCGAGGGCGTGGCCGCCGGCTACGACGTCATCCTCACCACCGGCGGTACGGGCATCTCGCCGACCGACCGGACCCCCGACGCCACCGCCAGGGTGGTCGACTACCAGGTCCCCGGCATCCCGGAGGCCATCCGTGCCGAGAGCCTGGCGCACGTGCCCACCGCGGCGCTCTCCCGCGGCCTGGCGGGCGTCGCCGGCCGCACCCTGATCGTCAACCTGCCCGGCTCCACCGGCGGGGTCCGCGACGGGCTGGCCGTACTGGCCCGCATCCTGCCGCACGCGGTGGAGCAGATCCACGGGGGCGACCACCCCCGGCCGCCCGCCGGACCCGCGGGGAGCGAGAGCTGAACGCGCCTTCCTGGCCGGTGGTGCTGCGCGACGGCGACGTGTCGCTCCGGCCGATAAAACTGCGGGACCAGCGCGACTGGCGCGAGGTGAACCGGCGCAACCGCGAATGGCTGCGCCCGTGGGAGGCGACGATCCCGCCGCCCGCACCCTGGGGTCCGGTGGTCCAGCGTCCGACGTACCGGCAGATGGTCCGGCACCTGCGGGCCGAGGCGAACGCCGGCCGGATGCTGCCGTTCGTCGTCGAGTACCAGGGCCGGCTGGTCGGGCAGCTGACGGTGGCCGGGATCACCTGGGGCTCGATGTGCGCCGGCCACGTGGGCTACTGGGTGGACCGCGAGGTGGCCGGGCGGGGCGTGATGCCGACGGCGGTCGCGCTCGCCGTGGACCACTGCTTCCGCGCCGTGGGGCTGCACCGGATCGAGGTGTGCATCCGGCCCGAGAACGGGCCGAGCCGCCGCGTGGTGGAGAAACTCGGCTTCCGCGAGGAGGGGTTGCGGCCGCGCTACCTCCACATCGACGGCGCGTGGCGGGACCACCTGGTCTACGCGCTGACGGCGGAGGAAGTACCGGAGGGGCTGGTCGAGCGCTGGCACCGGCGGCGCGTCCAGCACCGTCAATAAAGCGTAAATCGCAAACCTGTTCGAATTAAAGGGACATCGGCCGATCGTCTGATCCGAAGAATCACAAAAAAAGTCGGTGATATCAGCCAGATCGTGCGACACACCGGCCCAATTGGCCGATGCCCCAGCCCGCGCCCCTCTACGGTGTGAGGTGTGAGCAGCAGCGGCCTCATCTACGCAGTCATCGTGGGGGCCTGGGCCGCCTACTTGGTGCCCATGTGGCTCCGGAGGCAGGACGAGCTGAACGAAGCCCGTCCGACGGAACGCTTCTCCACCGCCATCCGGTTGCTTTCCGGACGGGCGGGAATGGAGCGCCGTTACGCCAAGGAACTGCGTGAGCGCGGTGGCGAGGAGGGGCAACCCCACGCGGACCCGGACGCGGCCACGGAATTGGTGAATTCCGTCGAGGCCGACGCCCGGGCCTCAGGCATGTCCCCGACCCGGGCCGAGCCCCGGGCGGCCGCCGCCGAACGGATCGAGCGGAACCGGCGCGAGAGCCGCCACCAGGTCCTCGCCCGCCGCCGGCGCACCACCGCGATCCTCTTCCTCGCCTTCACGCTGGGCGCGATCGTCGCCGCGGTCGGCGGCCTCCGGTTCCTCTGGGCCCCGGCCGTGCCCGCCGTCCTGCTGAGCGCCTACATCGGCCACCTGCGGGCGCACGAGCGGCGCCGCTTCGCGTTCACCATGGACCGCCGTCGCGCCGAGGCCGCGGCGCGCCGCCTCCGCGAGAGCCGGTCGCCGCGCCGCCGCGACCCCGAGGACCCGGCCGCCGCCGCGGAACCCGACCCCGCGCCCCCCGTCTCCCCGCAGGAGGCGGGCCGCCGTGCACTGGTGGAGCAGACGGACCACGCGGAGTGGGTGGACCAGCAGAAGGAGCGCGAGCGCGGCCCGGCCCGCGGCGACAGCTGGGAGCCGGTCCCGGTTCCGCTGCCGACCTACGTCACCGCCCCGGTCGCCCCGCGTGCCACCGGCTCCCCGGCCCCCGACGCCTGGAGCCCGGCCCGCTCCAGCACCGCCGAGCCCACCGACCCCCGGCTGCGCGCCCAGCGCTCCGCGGCCCCGCCGGCCTCCCCCCAGGACCCGTCCCGCCCGGCCTCCCGCCGCCCCCGCGACACGGGCCGCACCCCGCTGTTCGACCAGTACGAGAGCGACGACCGCCCCCGCGCGGCCAACGAGTGATCATCGGTTTTGGACCAGGGCCGCGGGGATGCTAATGTTTCACACGTCGCAAGGGCCTGTGGCGCAGTCTGGTAGCGCACCTCGTTCGCATCGAGGGGGTCTGGGGTTCAAATCCCCACAGGTCCACAGACGACAGTTCTTGAGTAGCTCTCAAGAATCGTCACGAGATCCCGTTCCGCCGAAAGGCGGGGCGGGATCTCGGCGTTTCCGGGGGTACCCGAGCCGACGCCATGGCCCGACCGGTGCGGTCAGTCCGCCGCGGGTGGAGCGGAGCTTCGTTCGACCCGGCGCGGAGGCCCGTCCCCCCGGCACAGAATGGGGCCATGGTGATCGGGGAGCGCGGCGGGGCGGCGGAGCAGGCTTGGGCGGCACTCGGCGGGGACGCCGGGGTGGTGGGGCGGGTGCGGTACCGGGGGGTGGGTGGGTTCGGTGACGGGCCTTTGCCGGTGGGGGAGTTGGCGCGGGCTTCGGTCGGGGTGTGTTCGCTGGCCGCTGCCGAGCTGGGCGCCGTACGGGGCGGGCGGGACGAGGTGTCCGGGGTGGTGGTCGACGAGGGGGCGGTGACGGCCGCGTTCGTCAGCGAACGGCACCTGCGGGTGGACGGGCGGGCGCCGGTGGTGTTCGCGCCGCTGTCCGGGTTCTGGCGGGCCGAGGACGGCTGGGTGCGGACGCACGCCAACTATCCGCACCACCGGGCCGCGCTGGTACGGGCCTTGGGGTTGGCGGGGGAGGCGCCGGAGGAGCTCGCCGCGGCGGTGGCCGGGCGGAAGGCGGCCGAGGTGCAGGAGGCGGTGTACGCCGCGGGCGGGCTGGCCGTGGCCGTGGCGGACCGTTACGGGGCACCGCAGCCGCTGGTGGAGTGGACGTCGGAGGTCCGGGAGGACCGGCCGGGGGTGCTGCCGGGGGCACCGGAGGGGCTGCCGATGGCCGGCCTGCGGGTGCTGGACCTGACCCGGGTGATCGCCGGCCCGGTGGCCACCCGGACGCTCGGGCTGCTCGGCGCGGACGTGCTGCGGATCGATTCGCCCCGGCTGCCCGAGGCGGACGACGCCCACGCGGACACCGGCTTCGGGAAGCGGTCGGCCCGGCTGGACCTGGCGGTCCCGGCGGACCGGGAGGTGTGTGAGCGGCTGCTCGGCGGGGCGGACGTGGTGGTCACCGGGTACCGGCCCGGCGCCCTGGACCGCTACGGCCTGGCCGAGGAGGACGTGCGGGCCCGGCGGCCGGGAGCGGTGGTGGCCCGGCTGTGCGCCTGGGGCTGGTCGGGGGAGTGGGCCGGGCGCCGCGGTTTCGACTCGCTGGTGCAGGCCGGTTACGGGATCTCGGCCGCGTACGCCGCCCCGGACGGCACCCCCGGGGTGCTGCCCGCCCAGGCCCTGGACCACGCCACGGGGTACCTGGTGGCCGCCGGGATCATGCGGGCGCTCTCCGACGGGGGCGGCCGGTCCCTGAGGTTCTCGCTGGCCGGTACGGCGTCCTGGCTGGTCCGGGGCATCGGGGCGGAGCCCCGGCCCGCCGCGGCGCCGTGCCCGCCGGAGCCCTGGCTGCGGGAAGCCGACTCGGCGTACGGGCGGCTGCGGTACGCAGCCCCGCCGCTCGGACACGGCCCCGCCGACTGGTCCCGTACGCCGTCCCGCTGGGGGACGGACGCCCCGTTGTGGCTGCCCCGGTGACCTTCCGGCCGCGGCACCGGCCGGGTCAGGGGTGCAGGGGCTTGGCCATGCAGCGGCTGTTCTCGTACTCGCGGTAGTAGCCGAACTTCGGGCACAGCTCGTAGCCCGAGGAGAGGTAGAGGCCGATGGCCTCCGGCTGCTGGTCGCCGGTCTCCAGGACCATGCGGGTGCGGCCGGCGGCGCGGGCGTCCGCCTCCAGCTCGGCGAGGATGCGCCGGGCCAGGCCGCGGCCGCGGGCACCGGGGATCACGTACATCCGCTTGAGTTCGGCATCGCCGTCCGAATAGCCCTCGTCGTTCCGCTCCTGGCTGCGCCAGCCGCCGCTGGCCACCGGGAGGCCGGAGGGGTCGTAGGCGAGGAGGTAGCGGCCGCGCGGCGGTTCGAACATGGCCGGGTCGAGCCAGGTGGCATCGCCCTCGCCCTGGTACCGGTGCCGGTATTCGATCTGGACATCGTCGTTGAGCTTCACCGCGTCCGGGTGGTCGTACGTCACGGTGTGCAGCTCGATCCCGTCAAACATCCGAATATCGTACGGCGGGTTCGGCTGTCCGGGATGTGGCGGATCACACCGCCCAGGCCGGTTGCCGAGTACGCTGCTGCGCGTTTGTGCCGATCTGGGGAGTTTTCTTGATCACCGTGACCTCCGTGAACGTGAACGGGATCCGCGCCGCAGCCAAGAAGGGCTTCGTGCCGTGGCTGGCGGGGACCGATGCCGATGTGGTCTGCCTCCAGGAGGTCCGGGCCGAGGAGGCGCAGATCCCCGAGGAGGTGCGGGCGCCCGAGGGCTGGCACACCGTCTTCGCGCCCGCCGCCGCGAAGGGCCGGGCCGGTGTGGCGTTGTTCACCCGGCGCGAGCCGGAGGAGGTCCGGGTCGGCTTCGGCAGTGACGAGTTCGGTGCCGGCGGGCGGTACGTGGAGGCCGACCTGCCCGGACTGACCGTCGCGAGCCTGTACCTCCCGTCCGGGGAGGCCGGCACGGAGAAGCAGGACGAGAAGTACCGCTTCATGGCGGAGTTCCGCACCTACCTGGAGGAGCTGAAGGGGAAGGTGGCGGCCGACGGGCGGGAGGTGCTGGTCTGCGGTGACTGGAACATCTGCCACCGGGAGGCCGACCTCAAGAACTGGAAGACCAACCGCAAGAGCGCCGGCTTCCTGCCCGAGGAGCGGGAGTGGCTGGGCGGGGTCTACGACGGCGTCGGCTACGTGGACGTGATGCGGCAGCTGCACCCCGACCAGGAGGGTCCGTACTCCTGGTGGTCCTACCGGGGCCGGGCCTTCGACAACGACGCCGGCTGGCGCATCGACCTGCACGTGGCGACGCAGGGCCTGGCGGCCAAGGCGGTGAAGGGCTTCGTCGAGCGGGCCGAGACGCACCCCGAGCGGTGGTCCGACCACGCCCCGGTGACCGTGGTCTACGACCTCGGCTGATGGGTCCGGGGCTGATGGGTCCGGGGCTGATGGGTCCGGTGGGGCTGCACCGGGTCCCGTCCGTCCGCCGGGGCGGGCCGCTCCGCGGGGTCCGCGTCCGGCACGTGTCCAGTCTCCGGCCCGGGTCCCGTCTCCGGCCGGCCGAGGGCGGCCTGCAGGCGGTCCAGTGCCATCGACAGCTCCGCCTCGACCACGTTCTTGGCGACCGGCCGCAGCCGGCCGATCGCCTCCGGGTCCGCCACGTGCCGGGCGATCAGGCCGGCGAAGAGTTCCGCCATCGCGTCGGCGTGCTCGCGGACCCGGCGTCCCGCGTCCAGCACCGCCGCCAGCGGCACGCCCTCGCGGACCAGGGCCGAGGAGGCGTCCAGCAGGCGCCGGCTGACGTGCACGATCTCTTCGCCGTCGGCCGCCACGTAGCCGAGGTCCAGCGAGGCCATCAGGTTCTCCGGGGTGACCTCCCCCTCGAAGTAGTCGGCCATGGCCTCCGGGGTCAGCCGCACGGGGGTCTCCTCCGACCGGCCCATGCCGAGCAGCTCGCCGAGCTGGCCGACGTCGCGCCCCTTCTCGAACGCCGCGGTGAGCTCGGCGATCCCGCCGAGGGTGTGGCCGCGTTCCAGCAGGGCCGCGATGGTGCGCAGCCGGGCCAGGTGGTGGTCGTCGTACCAGGCGATACGGCCCTCGCGGCGGGGTGGCGGCAGGAGTTTGCGCTCCCGGTAGAAGCGCAGGGTGCGCACCGGTATGCCGGCCGCCTCGGCCAGTTCGCCGGTCCGGTATTCGCGTACCGTCTGTTCGTCCGCCACAGGCGCAGCCTATGGCGTACTGCCGGTAACTTTCCCGACGAGACCCCTACCCATGAGTACGGAGAGGCTCTACTCTCCCAACCGTGCCAGTGATCGCTGGCAGAGTCTGTGAAGGGCGGCGGGCGTGGGCGAACATGTGCGCGTGGCGGTGATCGGGTCCGGCTTCGGCGGGCTGGGGGCGGCGGTCCGGCTCCGCCGCGAGGGGATCACCGATTTCGTGGTGCTGGAGCGGTCCGATTCGGTCGGCGGCACCTGGCGGGACAACACCTATCCCGGATGTGCCTGCGACGTCCCCTCCCACCTCTACTCCTTCTCCTTCGCCCCGAACCCGGACTGGCCCCGCACCTTCTCCGGCCAGCAGCACATCCGCGCCTACCTGGAGCACGTCGCCGACACCTTCGGGCTGCGGGCGCACCTCCGGCTTGAGCACGAGGTGCTGATGATGCGCTGGGACGCCGACGCGCTGCACTGGGAGATCGAGACCTCGGCCGGCGACATCACCGCCGAGGTGGTCGTGTCCGCCACCGGCCCGCTCTCCGACCCCAAGCTGCCGGACGTGCCGGGCCTGGCCGGCTTCCCCGGCAAGGTCTTCCACTCCGCCCGCTGGGACCACGACCACGACCTGCGCGGCAAGCGGGTCGCCATGATCGGCACCGGCGCCTCCGCGATCCAGATCGTCCCCGCGATCGCGCCCGAGGTCGGCCGGCTCACCCTCTTCCAGCGGACCCCGCCGTGGGTGATGCCCCGCACCGACCGGGAGATCAGCGCGGTGGAACGCTGGCTGCACCGGCAGCTGCCCTTCACCCGGGCCGCTCGCCGCGGGGTGCTCTGGGGCCTCCGGGAGCTGCAGGTCGGCGCGTTCACCAAGCACCCGGGCAGGCTCGGCCTGATCGAGACGATGGCCAAGGCCAACATCGCCCGCTCGATCAAGGACCCCGCCCTGCGGGCCAAGCTCACCCCCTCGTACCGGATCGGCTGCAAGCGGATCCTGCTGTCCAGCGAGTACTACCCGGCGCTGGCCCGGCCCAATGTGGACCTGGTCGCCTCCGGGCTGAAGGAGGTCCGCGGCTCGGTGCTGGTGGCCGCCGACGGCACGGAGACCGAGGCCGACGTGATCGTCTTCGGTACGGGGTTCCACGTCACGGACATGCCCATCGCCGACCGGGTGGTCGGGGACGGCGGCAAGACCCTGGCCGAAGCGTGGAAGGACGGGATGCAGTCGCTGCGCGGGGCGACCGCGGCCGGGTTCCCCAACTGGATGACGATCATCGGGCCGAACACCGGGCTCGGGAACAGCTCGATGATCCTCATGATCGAGTCCCAGCTGAACTACATGGCCGACTACGTGCGCCAGCTGGGCCTGCTCGAAGGCCGCAGCCAGGGCCAGGGCCATGGCGAAGGCCGCGGCCGGGGCCGGGGCGGGAGGGTCGCGCTCGCCGCCCGCCCCTCCGCCGTGAACGCCTGGAACCGCCGCGTGCAGGACCGGATGAAGCGGACCGTGTGGAACACCGGCGGCTGCACCAGCTGGTACCTGGACGCGGCCGGCCGGAACACCACCGTCTGGCCCGGCACCACGGGCGAGTTCCGCGGCGAGACCCGGACCGTGGATCTTGCCGAATACGAGGTGCTGCGCGCCGGGAGCGGGCAACGTACATCCGTGCCGGCAGGAGCTGCCGGTGCCGTCGCCACCGAGGAGGAAGCCGCATGAGCAGGCTGACGCACGTCACCGCCGGTCCGTACGCACCCCCGTCCGCCCGGCGCGAGCTGGTCGCCGAATCCGCCGACGGGGCACGGCTGCACGTCGAGGTGCACGGGGACGAGGACGCGCCCGCCGTGGTGCTCGCGCACGGCTGGACCTGCTCCACCGCCTTCTGGGCCGCCCAGGTCCGCGAACTCGCCCGGGACCACAAGGTCATCGCCTACGACCAGCGCGGCCACGGCCGCAGCCCAGCCACGGGCGTCTTCAGCACCGGCGCCCTCGCCGACGACCTGGTCGCCGTGCTCGCCGCCACCCTCGGCGAGGGCGAGCGCGCCGTGGTCGCCGGACACTCCATGGGCGGGATGACGATCATGGCCGCGGCCGGCCTCCCCGGCTTCGACGACCGGGTGTCCGCCGCGCTGCTGTGCAGCACCGGCGCGGCCCGGCTGCCCGAGGAGTCCACGGTGGTCCCGATGCGCCCCGGCCCCGCACGGACCCGGATCACCCGCACCGTCATGTCCGCCCGGACGCCGCTCGGACCGGTCACACCGGTCGCGAAGAAGGCCGTGCAGTACGTGACCATGGCGCCGGGCACGGCCCCGCACAAGGTCGACGCCTGCGCCCGGATCGTGCACGCCTGCCCGCCCAGGGTGCGGCACGAGTGGTCGAAGGTCCTGGCCGGCCTGGACGTGCGGCACAACCTGGCCCGGCTCACCGTGCCGACGGCCGTGATCGGCGGTACCGCCGACCGGCTCACCCCGATCGTGCACTCGCGCGGCCTGGCCGCCGAGCTGCCGCACTGCGTGGGGCTCACGGAGCTGACCGGGATGGGGCACATGACGCCGATCGAGGCGCCGGAGGCCGTCACCGGCGTCATCCGCGGCCTCGTCGGGATCGCGGCCGCGGGCGGCACGGACGCGGGCGGCAGCGGTGCGGGCGGCACGGACGCGGGGATCAAGGAGAAGAGCGTATGAGCGGCGGCGGCAGGCGGAGTCTGGAGGGGCAGGTCGCGGTCGTCACCGGCGCGGCCCGCGGGGTCGGCGAGCTGCTCGCCCGGAAACTGTCCGCGCGCGGCGCGCGGATCGCCCTGGTCGGACTGGAGCCCGAGGCGCTCAAGGAGGTATCCGAGCGCCTCCACACCGACAGCGACCACTGGTTCGCCGACGTCACCGACCACGAGGCGATGGCCCGGGTCGCCGAGGAGGTCAAGCAGCGCTTCGGCAAGGTGGACATCGTGGTCGCCAACGCCGGGGTCGCGGCCGGCGGGCCGTTCGGCGACTCCGACCCGGACGCCTGGCGGCGGGTGATCGAGGTGAACCTGATCGGCAGCGCCGTCACGGCCCGCGCCTTCCTGCCCGTACTGGCCGAGAGCCGCGGCTACTTCCTGCAGATCGCCTCGCTCGCCGCCATGACCCCGGCGCCGATGATGACGGCGTACTGCGCGTCCAAGTCGGGCGTGGAGGCGTTCGCCCACTGCCTGCGCGCCGAAGTCGGCTACAAGGGCGTCAAGGTGGGCGTGGGCTACCTGTCCTGGACCGACACCGACATGGTGCGGGGCGCCGACGAGAACGACGTCATGCGCGAGCTGAGGCAGCGGCTGCCCTGGCCGGCGAACCGGACGTACCCGCTGGGGCCGGCCGTGGACCGGATCGTGGCCGGCATCGAGCGCCGCTCGGCGCACGTGTACGCGCAGTGGTGGCTGCGCGGGATGCAGTCCGTGCGCGGGTACCTCCCGGCGGCGATCGCGCTGGGCGGACAGCGGGAGATGAAGCGGTTCGAACCCCGGTTGTCCGGTGTCCGCAAGGGGCTCGTGGGGGCCGGCGGGGCCGCCGACGAGAAGGAGCGGACCGCGCACCGCTGACCGAAATGCGAGGTCCGCCCCCTCGTGAAAGTCTGGTCGAGGCCCCACCACCGACACCCCTCGTGGAGTGAAAGCATGGGTATCGAAGACCGGTTCAACGAGAAGGCGGAGCAGGTCAAGGGCACGTCCCGGCAGCCGGCCAAGGGCCCGCAGCAGGGCCCGGCCGAGCGCATACGGGCCCGCGAGGAGGAGGCCGCGAAGCCCGCGCGGCGCCCGCAGCAGGAGGAGGAGGCGCGCCGGGCGTACGGCGACGAGGACGACTTCTAGCGCGCCGCCCGCAGCGTGCGAAGGGCGCGACCGTTCCGGAACGGTCGCGCCCCTTCCTGTTCCCGGCCCCCCTCTCCCTCCGTCCCTCTTTCTCCCGCTCCTTCCGCTTCCCGGTCCGCTTCCCGGTCCGCTTCCCGTTCCGTTTGCCGGTCGTTCCGTTCCGTTCCGCTACGGGCGCGGCGGCAGCTTCGGGCGCCGCCGGTCCGGTACGTCGCCGTACCCGGGCGGCACCGCGGCCGGGTTCTGCTCCAGCAGCTCCAGCGCCAGGTAGACCGCGTCGTCCAGACCGGCGTGCCGGCCCTCGGCCCAGTCGAGCGGGGTGCGCAGCACCGCCAGGTCCGGCTCCACGCCGTGGTTCTCCACCGACCACCCGTACTCGGGGAACCAGGCCGCGTTCATCGGCACGGTGATCACCGTGCCGTCGCCGAGCGTGTGCCGGCCCGTCATGCCGACCACTCCGCCCCAGGTCCGCTGGCCCACCACCGGTCCCAGGCCCAGCAGTTTGAACGCGGCCGTGATCATGTCCCCGTCGGAGGAGGTGGCCTCGTCGGCCAGCGCGACCACCGGACCCCGGGGCGCGTTGGAGGCGTACGACACCGGCTGGGCGTTGCGGGTGAGGTCCCAGCCCAGGATCTTCCGGGTCAGCTTCTCCACCACCAGTTCGCTGATGTGCCCGCCCGCGTTGCCGCGTACGTCCACGATCAGCGCCGGCCGGGACATCTCGGCCCTCAGATCCCGGTTGAACTGCGCCCAGCCCGACCCGCCCATGTCGGGGATGTGCAGGTAGCCGCACTTGCCGCCGCTGACCTCGCGGACCACCGCGCGGCGCTTGGCCACCCAGTCCTGGTACCGCAGCGGCCGTTCGTCCACCAGCGGCACCACCGCCACCCGGCGGGCCCGGCCCTCTCCTTCGGCCGGCCGGAAGGTGAGCTCGACCGTGGTGGCGCCGGCCGCGGACAGCAGCGGGTACGGGCCGGCCACCGGGTCCACCGGCCGGCCGTCCACATGGGTCAGCACCGCGCCCTCGCGGATGCCGGTGCCGGCCAGCGGAGAGCGGGCCTTGGAGTCGGAGGAGTCGCCGGGCAGGATCCGCTTGACCGTCCACCGGCCGTCCCGCGGCACCAGGTTGACGCCGAGCAGGCCGATCGGCCGCTGGTAGTGCGGCGGTCCCTCGTTGCGGCGGGCCGGGGCGACGTAGGCGTGCGAGGTGCCGAGTTCACCGAGGACTTCGCGCAGCAGGTCGGCGAACTCGTCGGGGGAGGCGACCCGTTCGAGCAGCGGGCGGTACTGCGCGAGCACCGCGTCCCAGTCGATCCCGCACATCTTCGGCTCCCAGAAGAAGGTGCGGATGATCCGCCCGGCCTCCTCGTACGCCTGGCTCCACTCGGCTCCGGGGTCCACCTCGTGCAGGATCCGGCGCAGGTCCAGGTAGACCGTGGAGTCGCCGTCGCCGGACTCGTTGGCGGGGACCGCGCGCAGGTCGCCGTCGTCGTTGAGGACCAGCCGGGTGCCGTCGCCGCTGGCCGCGAACCAGTCCAGCCCGGAGGCCAGTTCGGCCTTGCGGGCCTTGGTGATGTCGAAGTGCTCCAGGGTGGGCTTGCCGGTCATGTCGGCCGGGTTGGCGAAGGTCTCGCCGAGCGCTCCCGAGATGGGCCAGCGCAGCCAGACCAGTCCGCCGCCGTGCACGGGGTGGAGGGAGGAGTACTTGGAGGCGCTCACCGGGAAGGGGGTGACCCGGCTCTCCAGGCCCTCGATCTCCACGGTCACCGTGCCGTCGCCGGTGTCCCCCTCCACCGGGTCGAGCCCGCCGGCGGCCGGCCGGCCCTCGGCGGACAGTGCGAAGGGGGAGGGGGTCGCGGAGGACAGCGGCACCAGGTAGGGGCGGCAGCCGAGGGGGAAGGACAGGTCGCCCGTGTGCACGTCGTACACCGGGTCGAAGCCGCGCCAGGAGAGGAAGGCCAGGTAGCGGCCGTCGCGGGTGAAGACCGGGTTCTCGTCCTCGAACCGGCCGTTGGTGACGTCCACGATGGTCCGGGCGCCGGGGCCGGAGATCCTGGCGATCTTGATCTGCCGCAGGGAGCGACCGATCCCGGGGTGCGACCAGGCCAGCCAGTCCCCGTCGGGGGAGAAGGCCAGGTCGTTCACCGGCCCGTTGATGGACCGGATCAGTTCGGTGACCTCTCCGGCGCGCTCTTCCGCGCCCGAGGGCCCCTCCGCGCCCGAGGGCCCCTCCGCGCCCGAGGGCTCCTCCGAGTCCGAGGGTTCCTCCGTACCGGAAGGGCCGGAAGGGCCGGAAGGACCGGAAGGCTCCTCCGCCTCCGTGTCCGCGTCCGCCTCCGCCTGCACGCCCGTGTTGCCGGCGTCGTCGTCGGGCACGGTGAGCAGCAGCAGGCGACCGTCGTCGGAGGCGATCGCGAGCCGTTCCCCTTCCGGGTCCGATACGAGTTCCAGTACGCGGCCCAGCCGGCCGGAGGCCAGCCGGAGCGGCTCCCGTTCCCCGGACGCCCGGGGCAGGTAGGCGATCTCCACGGCGTCCTCGCCGTCGGCGTCGGTCACGTAGGCGACCTTGCCGCCGGAGCCCAGCGTCTCGGGCAGCCGGATCCGCACCCCGGGGGTGTCGGCGATGGTGCGGGCCGGTCCGTCCCGGTGGGTGAGCCAGTACAGGCTGCCGCGTACGGCGATCGCGCTGGCCCGCCCGGTGGTGTCCACGGCGACGCCGCCCACGTTCCCGGCGGCCGGCACCTGGTAGGTGCGGCGGCCGGTGCGCGGGCCGCCGAGGCGGACCGGGAGCCGGCGCGGCGAGGCGTCCGGGGCGAGGGACTCCACCAGCCAGAGGTCGCCCGCGCACTGGTAGACCACGCGGCGGCCGTCGCTGGAGGCGTGCCGGGCGTAGAACTCGTCGTGGTCGGTGTGCCGCCGCAGATCGGTGCCGTCGGGCAGGCAGGAGTACAGGTTGCCGGTGCCCTCGTGGTCGGAGAGGAACGCGATCCGGCCGGCCACGAACATCGGGGAGTCGAGGTGCCCGCCGAGGTCCTCCAGCAGCCGTTCTCCGTGCAGCCAGAGCCGGCCGGTGGCGCCGCCCCGGTAGCGCTTCCAGGCGGCCGGCTCGTGCGGCGGTTTGCCGGTCAGCAGCAGGGTGTGGCGGGAGACGGTCCCCTCCTCGCCGGTGGGCTCGTCGTGCACCGCGATGTCGGAGACCGGGCCCCACGGCAGCCGGCCGCCGGGGCTGCCGTCGGGCGGCAGGCTGTAGGCCCAGGCGAAGTAGGAGAAGGGCTGGCCGTGCGAGGACACGGCGAGGATGTCGCTGCGGCCGTCCTTGTCGGGCGGGGTCCAGCCGCAGACCCGGGTGTCGGTCGAGCCCCAGTAGGTGAGCCGGCGGACCGGGCCGCCGTCCACCGGGGCGAGGTGGATCTCGGGGTCGAGGCTGCGCCAGGTGGTGAAGGCGATGTGGCGGCCGTCGGGGGAGAACCGGGGGTGGCCCACCCGGGTCCGGTCGACGGTGATCCGCCAGGCCCGGCCCGGGGGTTCGCCCTCCGCGACGAGCGGGGCGACCCACAGGTCGTCCTCGGTGGCGAAGCACAGCAGGTCGTCGTGCAGGTGAGGGAACCGGAGGTACGCGACGTCGTGACTCACCCCCCAATGCTTTCCGCGTCAGGGGGGCCCGGCAACTCGTACTGATGATCCGATCACGTACGTTGGTCCGTGACGGATCCCACTGGGGGCAGCGAAACGAAACTGTTTCGTTCCGCTCTTGTCCGGGGTATCGTCACGGTGTACGAAACGGTTTCGTTCGGCGGGAGGTACGGAGAGTTGGCAAGCCGCATCACCCCCGAGCGTGAGGCCGAACTGCACGGCGCGGTCCTGGACCTGCTCCGTGAAGTCGGTTACGAGGCACTGACGATGGACGCCGTCGCCGCCCGTACCAAGTCCAGCAAGGCCACCCTCTACCGCCAGTGGGGGAGCAAGCCGGAGCTGGTCGCCAAGGCCCTGCGCTGCACGCAGAAGGTGTCCCTGGCGGACATCGACACGGGCAGCATCCGCGGTGACTTCGCGGTGATGATCCAGCACTCCGACGACGACCAGATGGCGAAGGACACGGCACTGATCCGTGGCCTGGGCCATGCGGTTCACGAGAGCCCCGAGCTCCACAAGGCGCTGCGGGAACTGCTCGTCGACCCGGAGATCACCGGGCTGCAGATGATGCTGCAACGGGCCGTCGACCGGGGGGAGATCGCCCCCGACTGTCCGGCCATCGCATTCGTCCCGCACATGCTCATCGGCGCGTTCATCTCCATGCCGCTGATCGAGGACCGACCGGTCGACCGGGAGTTCCTCACCGCGTTCACCGAAGCCGTGGTCATCCCCGCCCTCGGCGCCTGAACCCAGCGGTCCGCAGCACGGCTGCACCCGCTGTTCCCCGCTGTACCGCTGTTCCGCTGTTCCTGACACGCCGCTCTCGTCGTCGGGCCGGCATTCGATGCCCATCCCATCCACGACTCGAACGGGAGAACCACCGACGTGGCCACCTTCCTGTACCGACTCGGCAAGGGCGCCTTCCGGCGCCGCCGCTGGGTCGCGCTGCTCTGGGTGGCGCTGCTGTTCCTCGCCGGCTTCGGCGCGGCCACGGCGTCCACCCCGACCTCCAGCTCCTTCTCCATACCGGGGACCGAGGCCCAGAAGGCCTTCGACCTCCTCGAAGAGCGCTTCCCGGCGCTCGCCGCCGACGGCGCCACCGCCCGTGTGGTGATCAAGGCCCCCAACGGCCAGAAGGTCACCGACCCGGCGGTCAAGGGCCAGGTCCAGAAGATCGTCGGCGACCTGAAGTCCGGCTCGGACCAGATCGCCACGGTCGACGACCCGTACCAGGTGCAGGCCGTCAGTCACGACGGCACCACCGCCTACATCACCACCAAGTACAAGGTCAACTCGATGGAGTTGACGGACGAGACCCGCGACGCGCTCAAGGACAGCGGCAAGGACGCCCAGAAGTCCGGGCTGACGGTGGAGATCGGCGGTGACGCCCTCCAGACCATGCCGGAGAACGGCTCCGGCGAGGCCATCGGCATCATGATCGCCGCGGTGGTCCTGGTCATCACCTTCGGCTCGCTGGTCGCCGCCGGGCTCCCGCTGCTGACCGCCCTGATCGGCGTCGGCATCGGCATCTCCTCGATCACCGCGCTGGCCAACGTGCTGGACCTGGGCACGACCACCGGCACCCTCGCGATGATGATCGGCCTCGCGGTCGGCATCGACTACGCGCTCTTCATCGTCTCCCGCTACCGCGCCGAGCTCGCCGAGGGCCGGGAGAAGGAGGAGGCCGCCGGCCGCGCCGTCGGCACCGCAGGCTCCGCCGTGGTCTTCGCCGGTCTGACCGTGGTCATCGCCCTGGTGGGCCTGGCCGTGGTGAACATCCCGATGCTCACCAAGATGGGCGCGGCGGCCGCCGGCACCGTGGTCATCGCCGTCCTGGTGGCGCTCACCCTGGTCCCGGCCATGATCGGCTTCGCGCAGAAGCGCGTCCTGCCGGCCGGTCAGAAGAGCCGGCTGTTCGGCGGCGGCAAGCCGAGGCCGGAGGGCGCCGAGGAGAAGCCGAACGGCGGCACCCGCTGGGCCCGTTTCGTGCTGCGCCGCCCGCTGGTGGTCCTGCTGCTCGGTGTGATCGGCCTCGGCACCATCGCGCTGCCGGTGGGCAAGCTGGAGATGGGCCTGCCCGACGAGGGCTCCCAGCCGGTCTCCACCACCCAGCGCCGCGCCTACGACATGCTCTCCGAGGGCTTCGGCCCCGGCTTCAACGGCCCGCTGATGCTGGTCGTCGACGGTGACAAGGCCGCCGCCGACAAGGCGGGCGAGCAGGTCAAGGCGCTCAACATGGCCGCGGCGGTGCTCCCGCCCACGCCGAACAAGGAGAAGGACGCCGACACCTGGATCATCACGGTGATCTCCAAGGACCGGCCGTCCTCGGTCGAGACCGAGGACCTGGTCCACAAGATCCGTGCGGCCACGGGCGACGACGTGCTGGTCACCGGCCAGACCGCGATGAACATCGACTTCTCGCAGAAGATGGACGACGCGCTGCTGCCCTACCTCACCCTGGTGGTCGGCCTCGCCTTCCTGCTGCTGATGGTGGTGTTCCGCTCGGTCCTGGTCCCGCTCAAGGCGGCCCTCGGCTTCCTGCTCTCGGTGATCGCCGCCCTCGGCGCGGTCGTCGCGGTCTTCCAGTGGGGCTGGCTGGGCGGTGTCTTCGGGGTCGAGCAGCCCGGTCCGATCATGAGCATGATGCCGATCTTCATGGTGGGCGTGGTGTTCGGTCTGGCCATGGACTACGAGGTCTTCCTGGTCACCCGGATGCGCGAGGCGTACGTCCACGGCGAGCGCCCGGGCCAGGCCGTGGTCACCGGCTTCCAGCACGGCGCGCGGGTGGTCACCGCCGCCGCCGTGATCATGATCGCGGTGTTCTCCGGCTTCATCGGCTCCAGCGAGCAGATGGTCAAGATGATCGGCTTCTCGCTGGCCATCGCCGTCCTGTTCGACGCGTTCATCGTCCGCATGGCGATCGTCCCGGCGGTGCTGGCCCTGCTCGGCCACCGCGCCTGGTGGCTGCCGAAGTGGCTGGACCGGGTGCTGCCCAACGTGGACGTGGAGGGCGAGGGGCTGCGCAAGCACCTGGCCGACCCCGAGGACCACGCGGGCCCGGGCCGGGGCCACGACCAGGACCCGGACCAGGACCGGAAGCTGGTCAACGCCTGACCGGAGCCGGTCGACGCCCGACCGCGCGGTGATACGGAGCGGCCCCGCACCTCGTCCGAGGTGCGGGGCCGCTCTCGTTCCACGCGATCGGGCGCCGTGCGCCTAACGGGTGACGGGCTGGTACGTCCGGCGCAGGAAGCGGCGCAGCACGGCGATGTCGAACTGGACCACGGCCACTCCGTCGGGAGAGTGGAACTCCACGACCGCCTGCACCCTGCCGCACGGCCAGACCCGTACGTCCCCACTGCCCGAGGGGGCCTGCAGCCCGGCCTCCAGCAGTGCCCGGGGGAAGACCCACTCGTTCTCGGTGCCTTCCGGCGAGAGGCCCGCGGGGAACACGATCCGGACGGCGAGGGGCTCGGACGGCGCGAACCTGAGGGCGACCGGAATGGCCCGGTAGAGGGGGTCGTCGGTGATGACCCGGGCGCGCACTCGCTCTTCGACGGCGGTGGTGGTGGTCGCAGACATCGGCCGGCTCCTCGCGTCAGAAGCGGAACAAAGCAGTCCGTATTGCTCTCCAGCCTCGCACATTCCCACGGGAGCGCGCGGCCGGTTTTGTGATGCGCTCGCTATTGCCAATGGTTTGCAGCTGCCTGCATCCTTGAACAGTTAAACAACGTGTGAAGAAGGAAGCGGACACACCATGCATGTACCCGACGGATTCATCGACGCACCCGTATCGGTGGCCGCGGGAGTGGTGGCCGCGGGTGCCGTGGCCGTCAGCCTGCGCGGAGCCCGCCGGGAACTGGACGAGCGCACCGCGCCGCTCGCCGGCCTGGTCGCCGCCTTCATCTTCGCCGTGCAGATGCTGAACTTCCCCGTCGCCGCCGGCACCAGCGGCCACCTGCTCGGCGGCGCGCTCGCCGCGATACTCGTCGGCCCGTACACGGGCGTGCTCTGCATGTCCGTGGTGCTGCTGATGCAGGGCGTCCTCTTCGCGGACGGCGGCCTGACCGCCCTCGGCGTGAACGTCTCCGTCATGGGTGTGGTCACCGTCCTGGTGGCCCACCTGCTCTTCCGCGGCCTGCTGAAGGTGCTGCCGCGCAACCGCGGCTCGGTCACCATCGCCTCCTTCGCCGCCGCCCTCGTCTCCGTCCCGGCCGCGGCCGCCGCCTTCACCGGCATCTACGCCATCGGCGGCACCACCGACGTGGCGGTCGGGAAGGTGCTGACCGCCATGGTCGGCGTCCACGTGCTCATCGGCATCGGCGAGGCCCTGATCACCGCCGCCACCGTCGGCGCCGTGATCGCCGTACGCCCCGACCTGGTCTTCGGCGCCCGCGGCCTGGCCGCCCCGCTCAAGCTCAAGGTGGGCGGCGAACTCGTCGACGCACCGGCCGCCACACCGGCCGCAGCTCCGGCCGGCGCCGGGGCCACCGGGTCCACGGGGTCCGCCGGGCCCTCCCGCAAGCTCTGGGC
This sequence comes from Streptomyces sp. NPDC089799, assembly GCF_040684755.1. Taxonomy (NCBI): domain Bacteria; kingdom Bacillati; phylum Actinomycetota; class Actinomycetes; order Kitasatosporales; family Streptomycetaceae; genus Streptomyces; species Streptomyces sp. NPDC089799. Next base: position 113,285 of record NZ_JBFBGR010000010.1, read on the forward strand.
CACCGGCCTGGTCACCGCCCTCGTCCTGGCCGGCTTCGTCTCCTTCTACGCCTCCGCCAGCCCCGACGGCCTGGAGAAGGTCGCCGCCGACAAGGGCATCGACGCCAAGCTCAAGGCGGACGAGGAGAAGCCCGAGGGAGAGCGCACCTACGAGCACGCCTCCGCCGACTCGCCGCTCGCCGACTACGGCGTCAAGGACGTGGAGAACGCGCGCCTCTCCGGCGGCCTCGCGGGCGTCATCGGCGTCGGCACCACCATCGCCCTCGGCAGCGGAGTGTTCTGGGCCGTCCGCAGCCGCCGCTCCTCTTCCCCCGCCGGCCCGGCGGCCGAAGCCGCCCGGCCGGCGGCCGGCTGACATGGGAGCGGGCCACGCCCACCGGCTCTACCGGCACGGGCACTCACCGGTGCACGCCCTCCCGCCGCACTGCAAGCTCGCCGCGACCTTCGCCTTCGTCCTGGTCGTCGTGTCCACACCGCGCGAGGCGGTGTGGGCCTTCGGCCTGTACGCCGCCCTGATCGCCGGGGTCGCGGCCGTGTCCCGGATCCCGGCGGGCTTCCTGCTGCGCCGACTGCTGATCGAGGTCCCGTTCGTCGCGTTCGCGGTGCTCATGCCGTTCGTCGCCGAAGGCGAGCGGGTCGAGGTCCTCGGCACGTCCCTGTCCGTGTCGGGACTCTGGGGCGCCTGGAACGTGCTCGCCAAGGGCACCCTGGGGGTGGCCGCGTCCGTGCTGCTCGCCTCCACCACCGAACTGCGCGAGCTGCTCCTGGGACTCCAGCGGCTGCGCCTGCCCTCCCTGCTGGTGCAGATCGCCTCGTTCATGATCCGGTACGGGGACGTCATCACCGACGAACTGCGCCGGATGTCCGTCGCGCGGCGCTCGCGCGGCTTCGAGGCGCGCGGGATCCGGCACTGGGGCGTGCTGGCCAAGACCGCCGGGGCCCTGTTCATCCGCTCCTACGAGCGCGGTGAGCGGGTGCACCTGGCCATGGTCAGCCGGGGCTACACCGGCTCGATGCCGGTGATCGACGAGGCGACCGCCAGCCGTACGCAGTGGGCGCACGCCGCGGCGCTCCCGGCGGCGGCACTCGCCGTGTGTGTGATGGGCTGGACACTGTGATGGGCTGGACGCCATGACCTCTGCTGCTGTTCCCTCCGTTCCCTCGCTCGACGTGTCCGGGCTCGCCTTCGCCTACCCCGACGGGCACCAGGCCCTGTTCGGGGTGGACCTGAAGGTCGGCCGGGGCGAGCGGGTGGCCCTGCTCGGCCCGAACGGTGCCGGCAAGACCACCCTCGTCCTGCACCTCAACGGCATCCTCGGCGGCGGCGTCGGCACCGTGACCGTGGCCGGGCTGCCGGTGGAGAAGCGCAACTTCGCCGAGATCCGCCGCCGGGTCGGCATCGTCTTCCAGGACCCCGACGACCAGCTGTTCATGCCCACCGTGCGCGAGGACGTGGCCTTCGGCCCGGCCGCGGCCGGACTGCGCGGCGCGGAGCTGGAGGAGCGGGTCCGGACCGCACTGGACCGGGTCGGCATGGCCGCCTTCGCGGACCGGCCGCCCCACCACCTGTCCTTCGGACAGCGCCGGCGCGTGGCCGTCGCCACCGTGCTGGCCATGGAGCCGGAGATCCTGGTGCTCGACGAGCCCTCCTCCAACCTGGACCCGGCCTCCCGGCGGGAGCTCGCGGAGATCCTGCGCTCCCTGGACGTGACCGTCCTGATGGTCACCCACGACCTGCCCTACGCCCTGGAGCTGTGCCCCCGCTCGGTGATCCTCAGCGAGGGCGTCATCGCGGCCGACGGCGGCACCCAGGAGCTGCTGTGCGACGAGGAACTGATGCGGGCCCACCGGCTGGAACTGCCCTTCGGTTTCGATCCGCGCTCTGTTTCGGTGGCATAACGCGCGTTGCGGTGACATAACGAAGGCGCCGGGGCCGGCATAGCCGCGGAAGCACGGGCGTTGTAGCGGCCGTGGACATCCAGGGTGAGGTGGCGGAGGGCTTCGAGCCCGTCCGTGAAGCGTTCGTACGGAACTTCGAGCTGCTGGGCGACCGGGGCGCGGCGGTCGCCGTGTACCGGGACGGGCGCAAGGTCGTCGACCTGTGGGCCGGCACCAAGGACGCGGACGGGGGCGCCGACGCCGGTGCCCGCGCCGACGGGGCGGCGGACGGTTCGGCGGACGGCTCCGGCGGCGCCGAGCCCTGGGCGGAGGACACCGCGGTGGTCGTGCGCTCCGGCACCAAGGGCGTCGCGGCGGCCGTCCCCCTCCTGCTGCACCAGCGCGGGCTGCTGGACCTGGCCGCGCCGGTGGGCTCGTACTGGCCGGAGTTCAAGGCGGGCGGCAAGGAACGCACCCTGGTCCGCGACCTGCTCGCGCACCGCGCGGGCATACCCGCCCTGGACCGGCCGCTGACCCCCGCGGAGGCCGTCGACCCCGTCTCGGGGGCGCGGGCCGTCGCCGCGCAGCAGGCGTTCTGGGAGCCGGGCAGCGCACACGGCTACCACGCGCAGACCTACAGCTGGCTGCTGTCCGAGCTGGTCCTCCGCGTCACCGGGCGTTCGATCGGCACCTGGCTGGCCGAGGAGATCGCCGAGCCGCTGGGGCTCGACTTCTGGATCGGCGTCCCGGAGGACGAGGCCCACCGGGTGGGCCGGGTGGCGCCGGTGGAGCCGCCCGGGCATGCGGGCTCGCTGCGGACCCGGCCGCGCCGGAACGTCGCCGAGGCGTACGCGGACCCGGCCTCCCTGACCCGGCGGGCCTTCGCGGCGATCGACCCGCTGCCCGACGAGAACGCGCCGGAGTGGCGGTCCGCCGAGCTCCCGGCGTCGGCGGGCATCGGCACGGCACGCGGCCTGGCCCGCTTCTACGCCGCCACCGTCGGCACCGTCGAGGACGGCGGGCGGATCTTCACCCCGGCGGTCACGGCGCTGGCCGGTACGGAGCTCTCCGCCGGGCCGGACCGGGTGCTGGTGGTCAACACCCGTTTCGGCCCCGGCTTCATGCTGCACGGGCCGGCCTCCCCGCTCCTCTCCCCGGCCTCCTTCGGCCACCCGGGCCGCGGCGGCTCCCTGGGCTTCGCCGACCCCGACTCCGGCATCGGCTTCGGCTACGTCACCAACGCCCTGGCCAAGTCGGTCACGGCCGACCCCCGGGCCCAGGCCCTGGTCCGCGCCCTGCGGTCGTCCCTGGACGCGCAGCCGTAGCGGACCCGGCCGGGGCGCTCCCGCGGCGGGGTCAGCCGGCGCGGAGGACCTGGGCGACGAGCGGGCCGGCCGCGTCGGCGCCGTGGCCGCCGCCCTCGACCATCGCCGCGGCCGCCACGTCGTCGCTGTAGCCGGTGAACCAGCTGTCCGGGCTGCCCGCGCCGTCGACCTCCGCGGAGCCGGTCTTGGCGCCCTTGTCCCCGCCGACCCCGGCCATCACCTTCGCCGCGGTCCCGCCCGTCGCCGTCAGCCGCATCATCGAGACCAGCTGCTGCCGGACCGCCGGCTTCATCCGGCGCTCCGCCGTCGCCAGCGTCCGTCCGTCCAGCGCGGCCGGCACGATCACCGGCTGCCGGAAGACACCCGTCTTCGCGGTGGCCGTGATCGAGGCGATGTTCAGCGGGTTCATCTGGACCTCGCCCTGGCCGATGTACGCCGCGGCCGCCGCCGGACCCGAACTCTCCGGCACCGTGCCGTCCCGGGACGGGACGCCCGTCTTCCAGTTGTCCAGGCCGATGCCGAAGACCTCGCGGGCCTCGCGGGGCAGCGCCCCGTCGTCGTCCACCTCGTCGATGTGTCCGATGAAGGCCGTGTTGCAGGACTTCGCGAAGCTGGTGGCGAAGGTCGCGCCGTCGAGGCTGAAGCCGCCCAGATTGCGGAAGGTCCGGCCGTACCAGGTGGCCGTGGGCTTGCACGGCGCCACCTTGTCCGCCGCCACCAGGCCCTTGTCGAGCAGCATCTCGCCCGTCACGATCTTCATGGTGGAGCCGGGCGCCCGGGCCCCCTGCATGGCCGCGTTGAAGCCGTCCTTGCGGTTGTTGGCGACCGCCAGGATGTCCCCGGTGCTCGGCTGGACCGCGACCACCGAGGACTCCGGGTGCTGTGCCACGGCCCGCTCCGCGGCCGCCTGCACCGCCGCGTCCAGCCGGGTCTCGACCTTCCCGGGCTTGCCCGGCGCCAGCGTGAGCAGCGTCCGCTTCGGCGCGTCCGCCACGGCCGGTTCGATCCACAGCTCCGCACCCGGGGTCCCGCCGGCCTTCTCGCCGTAGGTCTTGCGCAGCTGGTCCAGCACCGGTCGCAGCGAGGGGTACTTCTCCGGGTCGAGCTCCTTGCCGCCGCGGTCCACCAGGGTGACCGGGGGCGCCGCCGGGGCGCCCGCCCGCAGCGTCTCGTCCTTCTGCAGCTGCGGGTGGAGCACCGACGGCTGCCAGTCCACCAGGGCCTTGCCGCTGGACGCGCCGCGCACCACCGTCAGCTTCGACTCGTACGAGAGGGGCTTGGTCTGCCCCTCGTACGTGACCTCCGCCTCGACCTTGAACGGCACCGTGGCCTCCGCCGGGGTTCCCGGTGTGATCACCGCCTTGGAGACGTGCGCCCTGGTCCGGAAGCCGATCACGGCCTGCCGTGAGGCCGCCGCGTTGTCCGTCAGGTCGGCGGCGGCCCGCTCGTCCCCGGCGGCCCAGGCGGCCAGGAAGTCCTTGGCGGTCCGCTCGACCTCCTTCGGGGTCGGCGGCCCGGTCTCGACCGCGGCGGACCCGTTTCCGGAGCCCCCGCCGCTCCCCATCTCCGATCCCAGCATCGTGTACACCCCGTAACCGGCCCCGCCGACCATCAGCAGGAAAACCCCGCCGATGACGGCCCCCTTGGCGGCCCCGTTCATGACAGTCCCCTCCCCAGGTGTCACAACTGTCTGAACATGTTCACTTCCTCAGACCCAGGTGTCCAGCCACATTCGGTTGCGCCAGGAGTCCATGGGCAGGGTCTCGCCGGTGTACAGCGGCCAGAAGTAGATGAAGTCTCGCTTTTCGCCGCATGCGCGGCCCCGACCAGCCAAAACTTGACCGATCGGGGCCGGGTGCGACCTACGGGGCCGTCTCGGGGCCGTGATCATGCTCCGTGGGCCCCGGAAACAGCCCGTCCACGGCCTTCCGCGTCCGGCTCTCGCTGCTCGGCATGAGGTGCGTGTACGTGCGGAGCGTGAAGCCCGGGTCGGCGTGCCCGAGGTACTGGCTCAGGGCGCGGATGCTTTCCCCGGCGTCCAGCAGGACCGACGCGTAGAAGTGCCGCAGTGCGTGCATTCCGTGCAGGCGAGCAGAGGCGTACCGCTCGCCCTCCTCGGCCGGCGGGATGATGCCCGCCACGGCCAGTGCGGGCTTCCACATGAAGTCGTTGAAATGGCTGACCCTGACGAAGTCCCCTTCGGAGCCGCTGAACACCAGAGACTTGGTCACGAGGGGGCCCTCTGGCGTCCGCCACGGCAAGGTGACCTTGACTGGCGGGTTCAGCTTCGTGTGGCTGACGAGTGCAGAAGCGACCGACCGGGGCAGCGGCACCGAGCGGGTCTTGCCGCCCTTGGGCAGAGCGAACACGTACTTCCCGCGGATGCGCTTCAGCTGGTGCTGGACGTGGATCCACTCGCTCTCGTAGTCCAACTCATCCTCGGCGAGTCCGAACACCTCGCCCTGCCGGAGCCCGCAACCCGCGGCGATGTCCACGGCCGTTCGCAGATGCTCCGGCAGAGCAGTGCGGACGGCGAGCACCTGAGGGGGAGTCCACGGTGCCACGCGAACCTGCTCAGGCTTGGGAACCTGCACGGACCGGGCCCGGCACGGATTCTTGGGGATCAGGCCGTCATCGACAGCGGCATTGAATGCGGACGAGACGGTGCCGAAGATGATCCGGCGGTGCGAGGCTGCCAAGCCGTTGCGCTCCAACGCGCCCAGCCACGTTCGGATATGGCCCGGCTGGAACGACGGCACGGGGCGGGTTCCGATGTACGGGTAGGCGTGCAGCCTGAGCCGCCGCTCCGCAGCCTCGCGGCTGTTGATCTCCGTGGTGTGCGTGGCCACCCACTTTTCGGCGAACTGGCGGAAGGTGATGCGGCCGGCGCGCGGGTCGACGTATTGACCTCGCGCCATGTCGGCGGCCGTCTCGTTGAGCCACTGCTCGGCAAGCCTCTTCTGCTTGTCTGGGAAGCTCTTTGACTTCTCCGTTCCGTCCGGGCCGATGTACCGGGCGCGGTAGCGCATGCCGGTGCCGTGCCGGTCGGTCTTGACCCGGTGGGCCTTGCCGTCGGGGCCGTTCTCCGTCTTGTACCAGCGGTCTTGGATGTGCCCTGCCACTGAGGAGCCTTCCTGAAAGATGAGGAGAGGGCGGGCCCAGGGTGGGCCCGCCCTCGTGGTGGTGGGGTGTGATCAGGCGGCGGCGCTGATGTCGTCTGCCATCTGTTGGGCGATCCAGTTGAGGACCGCTTGGGGGTGGTAGCGGGTGTGCTTGCCGACGCGGAAGCCGGGCGGACCGGTGCGCTTCTTGCGCCACTGGTAGACGGTTTCGACGGGGACCTTGAAGAGGGTGGCCACGTCGTCCGGGCTGAGGAACTGGGCAGGGAGTGCGTTCAGCGTGATCCCCTCGATTCGCTCGGGGCCCGGAGGGCCCCTCTCAGATGTCCGCTACTGCCGCTACTCCGCTACCGCGCAGGTCAGGGGCGGTGTGTTGGTAGCGGATGGGGTAGCGGTAGCGGATGAGTGCCGCCACCGGCCTGGGTGGGGTGGGGGCCGGTGGCGGGGTGGGGGTAGCGGATCTTTGCCGCTACCTCAGGGGGTTGCCGCTACCTCGGTAGGTGCTCTGACCTGCGAGGTAGCGGCGGTAGCGGAGGTAGCGGACTTTCAGGAACCGGGGGGCGGGCAGTACCTGCTCCAGGCGTCGGCGAGGTCGTCGGCGTAGTAGCCCTTCAGCACGGTCCCGGCGGTCTTGATGTTCCGGGCGACGATCGGCCGGTTGGCGCCGGTCATGTACTCGCGGAGCATCTGGCCGAGTCCGCGGGCGTCCAGGGGCCGGCCGTTCATGTCGCCCCAGGGGGCTTCGTCCAGGGAGCGGAGCTGTTCGAGGACGGCGGCGGTGGGCAGGCGGGGGATGTCGCCGAAGACGTGGTCGCGCAGGTCCGTGAGGAGCCGGATCCCGAGGCTGGCCTTGTCGTCGCTCTCGGCGGCGGTGACCAGCTCCAGGCAGGCGGCGCGGGCGCGGTCGGGCCAGTCGCCGCCGGCGGCGTCGGCGACGGCGAGGAGGGGCTCCCAGACGTCGGCGGGGCGGTCGGTGACCCCGTCGGGCATGACGGGGAAGGCGCCGGTGATGCGGTCGCGGACGTTGTCGGCCCAGGCGGCGAGCCGGTCCCGCAGGGCGTGGCCCTCGGTGGTGTGGAGGCGGGCGCGGAACGGCTCGACCTTCTCGGTACGGGCGCGGCGACGCATGCGGATGACCACGGACCGGGTCAGGATCGTGTCAGGCAGGTTGCCCAATCCGGCGACGGCCAGGGCGCAGTACGAGGGGAAGCCGACGACGGACTGATTGCCGGCGCCGTCGCTGACGCACCGGTAGGTGACGCCGGAGCGGCGGTGCCCGGCGTTGATGAACCCGCGCAGTTCCTCGTTCTCCCCGGCCTTGGGGCCGAAGACGGTGTCGATCTCGTCGAAGAGGATCGTCGGCCGCCCCTCGCCGCCGGACACGGCGCGGAAGAGCGCGGCCGGCGAGGCGTTAACCGCCACCATCGGCGCGGGCACCAGCGTCTCCACGATCTCCAGCGCGCGGGACTTACCCGAGCCAGGCTCCGGCGACAGGAACGCGATCCGCGGCGTGGCGTCGAACGCTTCCAGGAGGTGCGCGTGTGCGTCCCACAAGGCGACCGCCACGTAGGCGGCCTCGCTGGGGAAGACGTTGAACCGCCGGTGGAAGGCCTCCACCGCGTCGAGGAGGGCCGCTCCCTCCGGAGCCTGCTCCGGGGCCTGGGTCTCGGCGGGGGCGGGGTGGATGGTGGTCAGGGTCATGCGGCGGCACTCCTGTCGTCGGCCCGCAGGTGGCAGGCGGTGCGGTGGTCGGTGTGGCGCTGGACAAGCGCGAGGATCTGCCGGGGCCCGTACGCGGTCTCGTCCCGTCCGCAGGCGCAGACCGAGCGCGCGGAGGGGATCGCGCCGTAGGGGGCACAGATTTGGAGCGTGGCGACGATGTATCGGCCGTCCGCCGGGCGCGGGTCAGGGCGAACAGATGAAGGGACGCCCTGACGGGCGACGACTTTCGGCGCCCTACTGCCGTCTGTGCCGCGGCCCGGTTCGGCGAGGCCGGGGCCGGTGGGGCTGTCGGATGGGCTCTTAGCCGGGGGGTGTCCGCGGCCGGTCATGCCGTCGCCCGGGTGCCGGAGTTGTTAGTGATGGACCAGTTCAGTGCGCTGGTGATCGCGGAGCGGTACTCGTAGGGCTTCAGGCCGGCCGCTTCCGCCCCCCAGCTAAGAGCCTCCTCGACCTCGTCGCGGTCGAGGTCGCCGGACGCGATCAGCCGCCCCAGGGCTCGCGCGGCCCGGACGAGCACCTTGTTCCGCCCGCCCTCAGCCGCTGTCTCGACATTCCGGCGCTCGTTGCGCAGGGCCGCCGCAGCGTAGGCGGCCCGCCGACCTGTGGGGGCTCCGGAGACGTGGGGGCGGAGCGGTACGGCCTTGATCGTGGGCGGGGCCGTCAGCCGGGCGTGCAGCCACGCGGGAAGCGGGGCGGGGGGCCGGTCGTCGGCGATCTCGTAGCGCCCGGCCGGGGTGATGCTGCCGGGGGCGACGACGTAGCCGCCCCACGCCCGGGTGTCGATGTGCCGACCTAGGGTGTCTGCCGTGCAGCGCATCGGGGCGCCGGGCGGGGCGGCGAAGTACAGGTGCAGCCCGCCGGACGGGGTGGCCACGGTGTGCGTCTCCGGCAAGGTCTCGCCGAGGGTCGTGCACAGGTTGTGGAGGATCTCGCAGCCGTGATGGGTGCCGGGCGGGTCGGAGGGCTTGGGCGGGTCGAGGTCCACGACCACCAGCCCGGCCGGTCCCGTGGCCAGGCCGATGTTGTACGCGCGGGGTGCCCATGCTGCGCAGATGCGGTCGGGGTCGGTGGTGGCGCGCTGCTCGGGCTTGGCGTGCCCGTCGGCGCAGTCCCCGGTACGGGGGCAGTGGGTCTCTCCGTGGAGGGCAGAGACCTTGGAGCCGGGCCGGAGCGGGATCACCGGCCAGCCGCGGGCGGCGGCGGCTAATGCTGCGGTCAGCAGCGCAGACAAGAGTTGGTGGGTCATGCTGGGTGTCTCCAGTTCTCGTGAGTGCTGGATGCGAGGGCGGCCCCGGGTTCATTGGCGTGAGGTTGGGGCCGCCTTGTCGTGCGTCAGTCGGTGGCCGTGTCATCGGCCATGTCGTCCAGCTGGAGCAGGAGTTGTCCCAGCTGACGGCGAGTGATCTGGCGGGTGTACGGCTGGTCGAGGTCCTCCCAGTCAAGTTCGACGGTGAGGACGTACTCGGCGTCGTCGTGGTCGGCATGCATGGGCGTCCCTTTCAGCGGTTGTTGATGGTTCCGGTGGCCTTGCCGAACAGGCCGGTGGCGGTGATGTTCTGGGTGACGTGCTGTACCGGTCCGGCGCGGTGGCCGGTGTTCCCGCGGCCGGCGCGGAGGAGCAGGGGCGCTGCGGCGCTGGCAGCGAGGAGGGCGACGGCGGCCCAGAGGGCTTCGGTCATGGCGATCAGTCCCGGGGCTGCGTAGGCGATGCCGAATCCGGCGGCGGCGACCCCGCCGCCGACGGTCGGGGCGAGCAGGGCGGTGGTCTTGGCCCACACCGGCACTGACTCGCGGGCGCGTTCCGGTTGGGTGGGTGCGGGGTTGGTGTAGGCGAGGGTGCGCACGCCGTTGGGGAGGGTGACCCAGTCGACGCCGGGCGGTATCTCGGCGGGCAGGATCACGGTCGGCTGGACGGGCGCGGGCCGGTATGCGGGGTCGCCGTAGTGGGTGGCGGTGGTGGTGCTCGGGAGGGTGGGTTCATAGGGCATTGCAGGCTCCTGTACGCGGCGACGGGCCGCCTGCTGGTGGCAGGGGCGGCCCGTGTGGGTGGTTGCGCTGCGTGCTTGTAGTGGGGTGTGGCTACTGGGTAGTGGGTAGTGGGGTCCCCACTAGAAAGGCCAGTTGAAAGCCCCTGGGCGCCCCAGTAGGGCCGGTAGTGGGTACTGGGGGCATGCCCCAGTACCCACTACCCGGTAGCTGTCTGCGATGGGTCAGGCGTGGTCGGGGTGGACGTAGACGGAGTGCGGTCCGTTGTCCCGGTAGACCAGCTCCCTGCGGTCGGCCGCGTCCTTGAGGGCCTTGCGGACGGTCTTGCGGTCCTTGCCCACCTGGTCGGCGACCGCGGCCGGCTTCATACCCTCCGGCCCGGCGGCGTAGATTGCGGTGATGGCGTCCGGCAGCCATCCGGGGCCGGTGTCGGCCTGCTCACCACGCAGCGCCTTGAGATTCAGTCCCTGAGAGGTGCGGGGTTCCGGTTCCGGGCTGGCGGCGGGTTCGGGGGTGGTGGCGAACTGGGCGTCGATCTCGCGCATGAACTCCGCAGCGAGCCGGTCCTCGTCCGTCGCGCCCGCGGCCGGGGCGGGCCCGGCGTTCCGGAGGGCGCTCAGGTTCAGCCCGCCGGTCGCGGCCGACGCGGTCTTGCCATGTGCCTCGGCCCCAGCCTCGGGTTCGCTCGGGTCGGCGTTGGTCATCCAGGCGGTGCGGGTGTGGTCCCAGCGGCGGGCGTAGTCGGGGCCGGCGGCCTTGGCCGAGACGTTGTCGAGGCGGGGGTGCCGGTCGGATGTGGCGATGACGATGTCGCGGATCTGGTTGGGCAGGATCCGCCAGGACTTGAACAGGCCCGCCGGGGACTCCGGCGTTCCCATGAATCCCGAGCCCTTGTACGGCGCCTGCTCAACGCGCAGGCCCCGGGAGCCGGGGAACATCTTGTTCAGGTCCATGCCCTCGGTCTCACCGCCGGTCAGGGCCACCCGGACCTTCCCTTCACGGCGGATCATCAGATTGCCGAGCACACTGCTCGTGGCACCCAGCGCGGTCAGGATCGTTCGGATCCCCATCGAGCGGAGCATCCGGATCACTTCCAGGATCTTCTTGGCGAGCTTCCGCATCTGCTGATCGGTGCTGGTCAGGATCTCCGCACCCTCGTCCACCACCAGCATGATCTGCGGGATCTCCGCGCTGATCGGCAGCAGGTCGGTGTTCGCCTTGGCCAGCAGGTCCTGATACGCCTGCTTGCGGCGCAGCCCGACCCGCAGCGCGGCATCGAGCATCAGCTCGGCCTCCTCAAAGGTGGACGCGAGCCAGTCCACGCCCGGCCGGACCGCCTGCCCGGCCTCGGCGGTGAGGGCGGGGCGGACCCAGGGCAGGCCGGCCGATCCGGCGTTGAGGTCAATGACCCAGGTCAGGCCGTCGTTGGCGCGGGCGAGTCCGGCCAGGACACCGTGGAGCAGGTTCGTCTTGCCCGATCCGGTCGGGCCGACCAGCAGCGCGCACTGCTCGCGCAGGTAGGCGTTGACCGGGGTGCCGTCGGTGCGGACACCCCAGGGCATGCCGGTCAGGATCGACAGAGGGCTGTAGTCGGTGGGGTAGCCGATCTCTTCGGCCAGGACGTTGACGGTGGTGACGTCGATCAACACGCGGCCCTGGTCGATGCCGGGGGAGGCGGCAGCGGTGCAGCCGTGCGGCAAGCGGGCATCGGCGGACAGGCGGGTGTTGTGCTGGGCAACCCGGTCCCACGGAATGCCGCCCTGGGGCAGTTCGGCGTCGATGGTGAACCCGGTCCCCGTCGGCCACATCTCCACCGCCAGCACGCGCAGGGTGATCCCGCAGACCCGCTGCACCCGGTCGACCCACTCGGCGGCGATCGCCCGCCGCTCCGCGGACAGCTCGCGGGCGACCTGCCGTTCGGCTTCCTCCAGGGCGACGTTCTCGCGGGCCTCTTCGTAGAGGCTGGTGAAGTGGGTGGCGGCGGCCATGCCCATGCCGAGGGTGGCCAGGGAGCCGAGGGCAGTCCAGGACAGGGGGGTGGTGGTGATGGCCCAGGTGGTCCAGCCTCCGGCCAGGAGCCAGGAGGCGGCGCGGGCGCCGATGGTGCGGCCGGCCAGTTTCTGGCGGAGGCCGGCGGCGGTGTGGCCGATCGCTCCGGCGGTGCCGAAGGCGAGGGCCCAGGTGGGGGGCATGTGGGTGGCGGCGCCGATGGTGGACAGGGCGAAGGATCCGGTGGTGGCGGACAGGGCGCCGGTCACAGGTCCGTGACCGGCGGCCCAGTCCAGGGCCACCCCGGTGTGCTGGGGGGCGGTGGCGGCCATGATCAGACGTTCCATCCCTTCTCGGCCTCGGGCCCGTTGCGGGGGTCCTCGTGGCGGGCGATGTCGTGCTCGTGGACCATGCGGAACACGCCGCACAGGTCGTCGGCCACCGCGGTCGCGGAGTTCAGGGCGCCGTAGATGTCGGCGAAGCCCTGAGCGACTTCCTTCTCCAGCGGGAACTCACTGTCGGAGCGCTCGGCGAGGATCTGCATGATGTTCGCGACCGACGCCAGGGCCTCGGGCAGTCCGTCGATCATCGCGAGGATTTCCATGGCGGACTCGGGCTCGTAGGACTGGGCGGCCTGCTCCATCTCGGCGGCGAGTTCCTCGAACCGGAACCCCGACCCGCTGCTGCTGGACGTACTCACGGTGTCTCCCTCACTGATGACGGGCGGTGCGGTGGTGTTGGTGCGGTCGGGCCGTTCGGCCCGCTCCCCGAGCGGCTGTTCGTCCTGCTCGGCCTCGGCGGCGGCCTGCTCCTCCGCAGCCGCTTCGTCCTGGTCGAGCTGGGCGTGGATGTCGGTGTCGCGCTGCTGGCGTTCGGTGCGGGCCCGGCTGGTCAGCCAGCGGAACAGCCGCCGGCCGGGGTTCATCAGCCAGGCCATGCCGAGCTTCCGGCCCAGTGGGGTGGTGAGCATTCCGGCGGCGCCCATGAGCGCGCCGAGAACGCCGGCGGCGGCCCGGCGGGCTTGGTAGCGGGCCGCGGACCGGCGCAGGGCCTTGCGGGCGGCTTTCTGGGCGGGGGCCTTCAGTGCGGCCACCCGCCGGGTGCGGGCGGCCTGGCGGGCGGACTGCTCACCGGCCCGGACCTGCCCGGCCGTGTGCCGGTCTTGGGCCTTGCGGCCCGCGGCTACGGCCCGGTCCCGTATCCCTGCCGCCTTGCCCGCCGCCATGCCGACCAGGCGCCCAGCGGGGCCCCGCTCAGCCTGTTTGCCGGTCTGGGGTGCGGGGGTGGTGCGAGCGGCGGTCTTGGCCGCGCGGCGGGCATCGGCGACCTGCCGTCGGGCTCCCGTATCGGCAGCCCGGCGGGCGGCCCGGGTCGGGGTGTCGTGGCGGGCCTGCTGCCGCAGCTCCGTCACGCGGCCCGCCCGGCCGCCACCCGGCACCCGGGACAGCACACCCGAACCCTTACGCCGGGACGGCGCCTTGGCCTTCCCCACCGGTGTCACGGAACCGCGTGGGCTGCCACCGGTGGTCTTGGGCGAGGCGCCCGTGGCCCGGCTGGTGCTGCCTGGACCGGCTCGGCGGCCGGCACCGGCGGCGGAGGCAGCACGGTGGCTGCCGCGCGGCTGGGAGGGAACCAGCCCCGACGCGCGGGGCGACCGGCCGGAGAACGTGGCCGCCGTCGATGCCGTGGGCTGGGGGCGGCGGGCAGGGGACTTGCGTTTGTCCTGCTTGGTGCGGGTGGCCAGGGTTCCGAGGACGACGGCGGCGGTCATGGCGACCGCCGCGGCGACCGGTCCGGCGGCCATGCCCGCGGCCCCGACCAGCCCGGCGGTCGTGTTCGTCCCGGCCAGGCCCAAAGGCAGGACCGGCAGGCCACCGGCCGTGTGCTCGACCTGGGGTTCGCGCTGCTGCTTGGGAGCGGGCGGATCGGCCGGGGGCGTGTCCTGGTCGGGTGGGGCTGTTGGCGGGGTGAGGGTCTCGGTCATGCTGAACGTGCCTCCTTGAGGTAGGGGCCCGGCCGGATCTGTGGTGGAGAGGGCCGGGCCCGAACTGCAGTGACGGGGTGTTCAGGCAGAGCAGGGGTTGCAGGCGCCCAGGTGGGCGGGGATGACGTATCCGGCGTCCCGTCCGCAGTGCGGGCAGGTCCGCCGGGCCGCGTTCGCACGGGCCAGGGCCGCGCGCTTGGCCGCGGTGAACGGCCGGACAGGGCGGGCCAGGTCGATCCGGTAGAGGTAGGCGATCAGCGGCCCTCGCTTCCGCCGGGGGCGCCGCAGCTCCGCCACGACGTCCTGTCCACCGGGGCGGAGCCCGGCCGCGCGGAGCTGTCGGCGGGTGGCCAGGCCGTCCGGGGCGAGGTGCCACCGGTAGACCGGCAGGGTGCTCACTGGGCGGCCTCGTCGGTGGCAGAGGAGTGGGTGGCGAACTGGGTGTAGACCTTGTGGACGTAGGAGGTGGACCGGGTGGACAGCCGGGCGGCGTGGCCGATCGAGTCGCCGTTCACCCAGCACTCACGGATGATCCGCTTCGCCTCTTCTGCCGGAAGTTTCTCGACCGGTTCGGGGTGGAGGGGGACGACGGTGGTGGCACGGGGGATGGTCAGGGGATACACCCGGCGGCCACCGCAGATGACCAGCGAAGATACCCCCAGCCTGCCCACGGACTCAGCGACCGCCGGAGCAGCCGCGGGGGTGGTGGACGGCGGCGCGGGTGCAGGGTGGACGGCAGGGGGATGCACCCCGGCTGTCACGGTGTCCCCCTCGGTGGCCCGCAGGTACTCGATCTTGTCCAGGATCGTCCGCCGGTAGTGGCTGATGGCCTCGGCGAGCGCGATCAGCAGCACCGGGGGGATGGAGTGGAGAACCAGCCCTGCGGGGTCGACGGAGTGGGGGACGCCGAAGGGCGTCCCCTCGGGCCAGAGGGAACCCCAGCAGTTCATCACCCACGTGGCCACCCCGGCGAACCAGCGCAGCACGGTCGCCCATCCCGAGGGGCGCAGACCGTACTCCGACAGGCGGCCATCGAAGAGGAGCACCGTGCCGAGCGCGACAGCGACCATGGGGTCCAGCAGCCAGGCGATCCACGGTGAGACGTGGTGGTCGATGGCGAAGGTGGTGACGTTGGTCGCGGTGAAGATCAGCGCCACGGTGCAGATGAACACCAGCACCCGTGTCAGCGAGGCCAGCAGCCGCTCCAGCGCGCGGATCTGAGCCGCAGCGCTCCGCGCCTTCACCGGCCACCACCAGACCCGTTCGGCCGGACGGCGGCGGTGGCCATCAGCAGCACCGACGTGTCCCAGCACTCGTCCGGCTCCCCCTCCACCCAGGACCAATCGGCCCCGGGCTCCACCTCGTAGCCGAGGTCGGCCAGGGCCTGGTCCCGCTCGGCCTGTGTCGGGATGGGCGAGCCGACCGGCCAGTCGTACGAGGGCCACCGGGTCTCGCCCATGAGGACGACGAACAGGTGCCACCCGGCACGGTTCGACATCTGCGCGGTCAGGTGCATCACGCCACCTCCGGCGCGACCGCCGCAGCCTTGTTCGCCGCGTCCCGGCGGGCCGCCAACACCTTGCGGTGCGCCCGTCGGATCCGGCGGGCGCTGAACTCCGAGGCCGGACGGTCCAGCAGCGCGATCAGCGCGTCCAGCAACTCGACCTCCGCGGTGATGACCGGCATCTCTGCCTCGATCGCGTCCAACTCCGCGTCCGTCGGCTCCAGATCGGCCGGCAGGGCGGTAACACGGTTCTGACGTGCAGCGATGAACTTCATTGGGTCTTGCTCCTCTCACACAGGAACGGGACCGAACAGCGCCCCCGGTGTTCGAGCACCGGGGGCGCACGTCGTTGTGAAGCAGGAAGAACTCCGGCTCCCCTCGACCCCGCCCGTACGAGACGGGCGGAGGAGGCAACCGGCCGCAGCACGAGAACCCTGCGGATAGCTGGTGTGCGGACCTGAGCCGCACCGGCCGCCTCTGCGGGGAGGCGGCCTTTCATTCGTCACACTGTTGAGTTCTCAAGGGGCAATCGCTTCCTTTCGAGCCCCTCCCAGGACCCGTCCGGGCGCTTCGTGCGGTGGTGCGAGTGCATGCCAGAGCCGAGCCAGTTCGGCTCATCTGGTGCGCACCAGTAGGTTGGCATCTGGTGCGCACCAGATGCAACCCCCTGTTTGGTGGGTTGCTCGGCGTGCATCTCTAGGGAACGGCTCAAGTTGGGTGTCTCGGTAGCCAACTGGGGTTAACCTCAAGAGGGTTAACCAGCTCTCACCTGCGGCTTTATGGGAGGCGGCGTGGGCACGGGGTTACGAGTGATCAGGACCGCCCGTGGGTGGTCTCAGGACCGATTGGTCTACGAGATGCGGCGGTTCGCGGAGCAGCGGCTCTTGGGAATCGCGTCATCGGCGAGCCTGAAGGTCTACATCTCGGAGTGGGAGAACGGCCGGCGCCCGATCACGGATCGGTATGCAGCGATCCTTCGGCCCCTCTTCGGTGCCACAGACGCTGAGCTACGAGGAGAGCCGGAACCGCAGCCTCAACAGGCGGACGGATATGAGGATCTGCTGAGCAGGATCGATGCCGCGGTCAGCCTCAGTGTGTCCATGGTGCAGACGTTCCTGGATCAGACAGAGCTGCTGCGGACGATGGACCGGCAGATGGGTGCGGCTGGTCTCGTTGACCAGATGAACGGGCACCTGGCGAGGATGGAGGACGCGCTGACCTTCGCGGTGCTGCCGAGTGCGCGGCGGCCGATCGCCACGGCGCTGGCGGGGGCATCGACGCTGGCAGCGTGGCAGGCGCTGGACGCTGGGGCCGTGGAGCGGGCATGGCGGCACTACGAGCTTGCGAAGAAGGCTGCCCAGGACGCGGATTCACCGATGTATCTGGCACACGCCATGGGGGAGCAGGCGTACGTGCTGCACGACGCTGGCCGGCCGCAGCTGGCGGTGGAGCTGGTGCGGGACGCGCGGACCACTCAGGCGAACCGTCAGTCGCCGCGCCTACGGGCCTGGCTCGCTGCCGCGGAGGCGGAGCTTTGCGGGGGAGCGGGGATGACGGAGGACGCCCGGAGGGCGCTGGAACAGGCGAACTCGCTGCTTCCGGATGACGGCGAGACGCGGGACCCGGACATGGCGAGCATCTTTCTGAACAAGGACCACCTGGCGAGGTGGCGCGGGAACGTGCTCGCCAAGCTGGGGGACAGCTCCGCGATGGAGGAGCTGTACGCCTCGCTGTCGGCCGCCGACGCGTCGTTCGTGCGCGCGAAGTCTGGGCTGCACTGTGATCTCAGCCAGGCCCATCTTGCGCGGGGAGAGCTCGAAGATGCACGCAGCCACCTGCAACAAGCGCGGTTGCTGGCGAACCGCACGGGGTCCGTGCGGTATCGCCGGCGGGTGGAGATGCTTACCGGACGCCTGTAGAGCGCGTGGCCAGGATGTGCAGCAGGGCAACCAGGGTTCCTGATCCCATCAGCTTGCCCTCGCTCATCAGGCGGGGGATGTCGTCGAGAGGGACCCACGCGACCTCGCCCGCCTCCTCCGCGTCGGTGGGCTCGCCCACCTTCTCGGCTCCACGGGCCACGAAAATCTCGTGGGGCGAGTCGACCATGCCGATCATGGGCTGGTAGCTCACGACGTGCTCGATGAGACCGGGGCGCCAGCCCGTCTCTTCCTCGGTCTCCCGGGCGGCGGTGGCGGCGGCGTCTTCGCCCTCGTCCACGATCCCCCCGGGTAGCTCCCACCCCCACTGCTGCGGCACGAAGCGGTACCGCCAGAGCATGAGCACCCGGTCCTGGTCATCGATCACGGCCGTGACGGCCACGCGGAAGAGCCGGACCACGTGATGTTCGAAGCGCTCCACCCCAGGGGGCTCCACGTCGACCAGGTCGAGGTTCACCCATCGGTTCTCGTACACGGACCGCGAGCCGTGGACCTTCCAGGGTTCACCTTCTGCCGGCGCGGGAGTGGATCCCCCGACAAGCACGCGATATGAGCTGCGGTCGTGCGCCTTGATGAAGTGCTCGTTTACCAGCCGCGTCAGCACCTGTCGCAAGGCGGTACGGCCGATCTCCAGATCGGCACTCATGGACCGTTCGGACGGCAGCTTGTCCCCGGGAGAGTACCGGCCCTCCTCGATCCAGGACCGGATCGTTTCGTAGACCCTCTGAGTCTTGGGTCCCATCCTCGGCGCACACTCCCCGATCGGCGGCTCGTGTTCGCCAGCGTAACGGGGCCGGTGGCGCGGATGGAGTACGGATGACTCAACCATCAATCTCTGCTCCTCCATGTTCAGCGGGCGGAGAGGCGGGGCGGTCCTGGGCTTTGAGGGTGACCTCTTCTGATCGCTAACGGATCGGTCAGTAGCTCTGGTGCAGGGTGTTCGGCTGCGCCAGGATGCCCGCCATGGGAAGAAAGGCTGCTGACGGCAGCTCGATACTTGTGCACAAGATCAGAGTCGGATGCTGGACTGTTGTCTTCGTAGCATTTGCGGCTCTTTTCGTTGTTGGTCTGATCTTCGGCGAGGGCGAGCCCGAGCCTCTCAAGGCAGAAGTGGGGGGTTGCATGGCCACGAGTGGCGCAGAGCCAAGCTTGGTCCCCTGCGATTCGGCCGCGGCTGACGCCAAGATTCTCCGGATTTTCGAGAACCAGACCAACCCAGAGCTGTGCCGACCAGTACCGGGCGTGACGGAGGCATACGAACTTCGCGGCACGTGGCGCGTAGGTGGTGCGGACGGCGTTGATGTCGCCGATACCGGTGAGAAGGACGTCGTCTGCGTGGGGACTAAGTAGCGTCTCTACCGGGCCGCCCCTGGGCCGTCGAATGACGGCCCAGGTGGGCCGATGACACCCGCCAACGACCAACAAGGGTCCGGCGCGCGATGCACCGAGCCTTGCCTCTTCTCCCTGCTAGACCCAGGTGTCCAGCCACATTCGGTTGCGCCAGGAGTCCATGGGCAGGGTCTCGCCGGTGTACAGCGGCCAGAAGTAGATGAAGTTCCAGATGATCAGCAGAACCAGGACGCCCGCCGTGATGGCCCCCAGGGCGCGCCTCCGCTCCGAGGAGCCGGCCGGGCCCAGGAGGGCGCCGATCATCATCGCCACCGCCAGGCACAGGTACGGGACGAACACCACCGCGTAGAAGAAGAAGATCGTGCGCTCCTGGTAGTTGAACCAGGGCAGGTAGCCCGCGGCCACACCGCAGGCGATGGCGCCGGCCCGCCAGTCGCGGCGGAACGCCCACCGCCACAGCACGTACAGCAGGGCGAAGCAGGCCGTCCACCACAGCAGCGGGGTGCCCAGGGCCAGCACCTCGCGGGCGCACTTGGCGGTCTCGGAGGCCGGGCAGCCGTCGGTGCCGGGGGCGGGGGACTCGTAGAAGTAGGAGACCGGGCGGCCCAGGACCAGCCAGCTCCACGGGTTCGACTCGTAGGTGTGGCCCTCGGTCAGGCCGACGTGGAACTTGTAGACCTCGGTCTCGTAGTGCCACAGGCTGGTCAGCCAGTCCGGCAGCCAGGCCGGGCCGCCCTGCTTGGCGGCCCAGTCGCGGAAGTAGCCGCCCTTGCCGTTGGCCGGGCTGAGGATCCAGCCGGTCCACGAGAGCACGTAGACGAGGAGCGCCACCGGGACGACGGAGGAGAACGCGGGCAGCGCGTCACGGCGCAGCATGGCCAGGTACGGGGTGCCCGCGCCCGCGACCCGGCGCGAGGCCGCGTCCCACAGCACGGTCAGCACACCGAAGAAGGCCAGCACGACCAGGCCGTTCCACTTGGTGCCGAAGGCCAGGCCCAGGCACACGCCGGCGGCGATCCGCCACGGGCGCAGTCCCAGCCGGGTGGTCTCCGCGATCAGCGCGTCCGGGCGGGTCCGCCCTTCCTCGTCCACCGGGAGCGCCGCCGCCAGCCGGGCCCGCGCCAGGTCCCGGTCGATCAGCAGGCAGCCGAAAGCGGCCAGCACGAAGAACATCAGCACCAGGTCGAGCAGCGCCGTCCGGCTCATCACCAGGTGCAGCCCGTCCACCGCGAGCAGCGCACCGGCCAGGCAGCCCAGGAAGGTCGAGCGGAACAGCCGCCGCCCGATCCGGCACAGCATCAGCACCGACAGGGTGCCCAGCAGGGCCGTCATGAAGCGCCAGCCGAACGGAGTGAAACCGAACATCCACTCGCCGAGGCCGATCACCCACTTGCCCACCGGCGGGTGCACGACGTAGCCCGGGTCCAGCGGGAGCGCCACCCCGTCCGGATTCGCGATGATCGACTTGTCGACGTCCTTGGGCCAACTCGCCTCGTAGCCCTGCCGGATGGTCGCCCACGCGTCCTTCGCGTAGTACGTCTCGTCGAATATCACCGCCTTCGGGCGGCCCAGGTGCCAGAACCGCAGCACCCCCGCGACCAGCGCGATCAGCACCGGACCCAGCCAGGCCAGCACCCTGCCCAGCGCCCCGCCGGCGTCCGCCGGCACCCCGAGGGCCGCCCAGAGCTGTCCGGACGGTCGGGCGTACGGCGGCACCAGGCGCGCGCGGACGTCGTCCCGCGGGGGCGGGCTGGGCGCGTGGGGCTCGGCGAGCGTCGGGGTCGCGGTACTGGTGGTCACCGGGTCATCGTAGGGAACGGATCTGTGCGACCCCCAGCACCGGGGAGCCCCGGGCCGCGGACTTGAGAGGATGGGGCGGTGACAGACACGCAGCCCGCCCGCACTTCCCAGCCCGGCCACCCCGGCGTCCTCGTCCTGGCCGGCACCCCGATCGGGGACCTGGCCGACGCCCCGCCCCGGCTCGCCACCGAACTGGAGCAGGCCGACGTGATCGCGGCCGAGGACACGCGGCGGCTGCGCCGGCTCACCCAGGGCCTCGGCGTGCACACCACCGGCCGGGTCCTCTCCTACTTCGAGGGCAACGAGTCCGCGCGCACCCCCGAACTCGTCGAGGCGCTGCTCGGCGGAGCCCGGGTGCTGCTGGTGACGGACGCCGGCATGCCCTCCGTGTCCGACCCCGGCTACCGGCTGGTCGCCGCGGCCGTGGAGCAGGACATCAAGGTCACCGCCGTCCCCGGCCCGTCCGCCGTGCTGACCGCGCTCGCCCTGTCCGGCCTCCCGGTCGACCGCTTCTGCTTCGAGGGCTTCCTGCCCCGCAAGGCCGGCGAGCGCCTCGGCAAGCTCCGCGAGGTCGCGGCCGAGCGGCGCACCCTCGTCTACTTCGAGGCACCGCACCGGCTCGACGACACCCTGGCGGCCATGGCCGAGGTCTTCGGCACCGGCCGGCGGGCCGCCGTCTGCCGCGAACTGACCAAGACGTACGAGGAGGTCAGGCGCGGCGGGCTGGGCGAGCTGGCGGAGTGGGCGGCCGAGGGCGTGCGCGGCGAAATCACCATCGTGGTCGAGGGCGCCGCCGAGGCCGGCCCCGGCGAGGTCGACGCCGATGAGCTGGTGCGCCGGGTGCAGGTGCGCGAGGAAGCGGGGGAGCGGCGCAAGGAAGCCATCGCGGCGGTCGCGGCGGAAGCCGGCCTTCCCAAGCGGGAAGTGTTCGATGCCGTGGTGGCGGCAAAGAACGCGGTACGAAAGGCACCGCAAGCCGGTAAAGAGCTAATCTGAAAAGCAAAGATTAGGCCGTGCTCCGGCTGCTCCGGGAATGAGTCACCCAAAGATCAGCCAACAGTCGACATGGCCTGATGCGCTCTTGCCCGAAGAGGCGTCCACTGGCAGTGGACACCAGCGCTCTAGAGGAGCCGGCATGAGTGAGATCGCAGACACCCCGGTCGCCGCCACCAACCCCCGTCCCGCACCCCCTCCCGGGGTGCAGATCGTGCACGAGGCGTACTCCTTCGCCTGCATGCGGTGCGGCTTCGGCTGGGAACAGGCCTACGAGATCGAGCACCACACCGACATCAACGGCCGGCCCTTCATCATCTACACCGCCGACGGGCAGCGGGTCCCCTCCCCGCTGTCCAACCCCACCTGCCACAACTGCGAGGGCCACGTGGTCCGGATCATGCGGTCCGGCCAGGTCGACACCGTGCTCGGCACCATCGACCGGCTCTACCACCACCGGATAGCCCCGGGGATCGCCGGACCGGTGCCCGCCGGCGCCAACGTCCCGCGCCGGCCGCGGCCGGCGCGGAAGCAGCCGACCCACGCCTCGCCGGGACCGGTGGAGGTCGCCCCGGAGGGGGACCGGCCGCGCCGCGGGCCGATCGCCCGCCTGCTGGCACTCTTCCGGCGGTCATAAGATCGGGCGTATGAGCCCCAGCCCTGCCAAGGACTCCACGAAGTCCGTGAAGGACTCCAAGGAGTCCAAGGACGAGATGCCGCCGCTGCCCGAACCGCTCCGGGTGGCGGTGGCCGACTCGCACACCCATCTGGACATGCAGCGCGGCACGGTCGAGGAGGCCCTCCGCAAGGCCGCCTCCGTCGGCGTGACCACCGTCGTCCAGGTGGGCTGCGACGTGAAGGGCTCCCGGTGGGCCGCCGAGACCGCCGCCGCGCACGACAACGTCCACGCTGCGGTCGCGCTCCACCCGAACGAGGCGCCCCGGATCGTGCTGGGCGACCCCGACGGCTGGTCCCGCCAGGGCGCCCGGGCGGGCGGCGGGGACGCCGCCCTCGACGACGCCCTCGCCGAGATCGAGGCGCTCGCCGCCCTCCCGCACGTCAACGCCGTCGGCGAGACCGGACTCGACCACTTCCGCACCGGCCCCGAGGGCATGGCCGCGCAGGAGCGTTCCTTCCGGGCGCACATCGAGATCGCCAAGCGGCAGGGCAAGGCACTCGTCATCCACGACCGCGAGGCGCACGCCGACGTGCTGCGCATCCTGCGGGAGGAGGGCGCGCCCGAACGCACCGTCTTCCACTGCTACTCGGGCGACGCCGACATGGCCCGCGAATGCGCCGCCGCCGGCTACTACATGTCCTTCGCCGGGACCGTCACCTTCAAGAACGCCCAACCGCTGCGCGACGCCCTGGCGGTGGCCCCGGCGGAGCTGGTCCTCGTCGAGACCGACGCCCCGTACCTCACCCCGGCGCCGTACCGGGGCCGGCCCAACGCGCCGTACCTCATCCCGCTCACCGTCCGGGCGATGGCCGCGGTGCGCGGCATCGACGAGGACGCGATGTGCGAGGCCCTCGCCGCCAACACGGCTCGCGCGTTCGGCTATTAACTCCTGTGCACGCTGTGTAGCGGGTCGACTTTCCTCGGTAACCGCCGCTCCGCTAGTCTCCCCTGCCCGAACCAGGCCGGGCCGGACCAGTGGAGCGAGCGTCGTGAGCGATACCCAGCCGTACGCGGGCGGCACGTACGCGCCCCCGGAGGCGCAGCCCTTCCCCGGGGCCGGGCCGTACCCCGGACCCGGGCCCTTCCCTGGCGCGGAGCCGCCGCCTCCGGTGGGTGCGGACCCGCATCCCGGCCCGGACCCGCATCCCGGCCCGCACCCGCTGCCCTACCCGGGGCCGGAGGCGTACGGGGGCGCGTACCCGGACCCGTACGCCGGCCCCGCCGATCCGTACGCGGGCCCCGGCGGCGGCCCGGACGCCCACCCCGGCCCCTACGCCGCGCCCGGCGGTGACCCGTACGGGCACGGCGCGTACGAGGCCGGCCCGTACGGGGGCGGTGCGTACCGGGGCAGTCCCTACGAGGGCCGTGCGTACGACGGCACCGGCGGGTACGGCGCGCAGGACCACGGCGCCGGTCCGCCCGGAGGCCACGGACCGGGCGGGGCGGGTTCCCCGGACGCCGTCCCGCCCGACGTGCTCGCCGCCCTGGACACCCTCGGCGCCCTGGACTCCCTCGCCCCCGCCGGTCCGGACGGGACCGGCGGGGCGGACGGCGCACCCGCCCCGGACCGGCCCGACGGGGCGTACGCCGTGCCTGCCGCGCCCGCGACGGAGGGCGCCGACCGCGACGCCCCGGGAGGACCGGACGGCAGCGGAAGCCCGGGCGGCCCCGGCGGTCCGGGCGGCTCCGGGGAGGCCCCCGTCCCCGGCCCGCGCACCGGCCGGCGCCGCAAGGCCGCCGAGCCCCAGCCGGGACGCCGCGCCCGCGGCCGGGCCCCGGCCCGCACCCCCGCCCCGCCCGCACCCCCGGCCGTCCCCGCGCCGTCCCCCGCTCCCGGCGGGCCACCGGCACCCGGACCCGGACCCGTCTCCGGACCGCCGCCCGGACCGGCATCCACCCCCAGCCCCAGCCCCAGCCCCGGTCCCGCCCCCGCCGGCGGCCGGTCCGCCGCCCGCGCCCGGCGCGGCCCCGCCGGAGGCGACGGACTGCGGAAGCTCGTCCCCCAGGCCCTGGTCGTGGCCGTGCTGGCCGGCGGCACCTCCGCCTTCGTCGCCGCCGACAAGTCCGTCCGCCTCACCGTCGACGGCGTCCCCCGCACCCTCCACACCTTCGCCGACGACGTCGACGAACTCCTGCGCCGGGAAGGCGTCGGCCTCGGCGAACACGACCTCGTCGCCCCCGCCCGCACCGCCTCCCTCGACGACGGCGACGAGATCGTCGTCCGCTACGGCCGCCCCCTGCGCCTCACCCTCGACGGCGAGCACCGCCAGGTGTGGACCACCGCCGACACCGTCGAGACCGCGCTCCGCCAGCTCGGCGTCCGGGTGGAGGGCGCCTACCTCTCCGCGTCCCGCACCGCCCCCGTGCCCCGCCGCGGCCTCGCCCTGAACGTCCGTACCGAACGCAGCGTCACCTTCATGGCGGACGGCCGGGAACGCACCGTCCGCACCAACGCCGCCACCGTCCGGGAAGCGCTCGACCAGGCCGGCATCGGCCTCGGCGGCCAGGACACCACCTCCGTGCCGCCCGACTCCTTCCCGCGCGACGGCCAGACCGTCACCGTGCTGCGCATCACCGGCACCCGGGAGGTCCGCGACGAGCCGATCCCGTACGTCACCAGGCGGGTCGAGGACCCGGACCTGTTCGCCGGCACCGAGGTCGTCGAACGGTCCGGCCGGCCCGGCGCCCGCCGGGTCACCTACGCCCTGCGGACCGTCAACGGGGTCCGCCAGCGGCCCCGGAAGATCGCCGAGGAGACCGTGCGCGAACCGGTCAACGCGCTGGTGAAGGTCGGCACCAAGCCGCTCCCCAGCTCGGTCACGGGCGCCGACGGACTCGACTGGGTCGCCCTGGCGCACTGCGAGTCGGGCGGGCGGCCCGGCGCCACCGACCCGTCCGGGACGTACGGCGGGCTCTACCAGTTCGACGTACGCACCTGGCAGGGGCTCGGCGGCAGCGGCCGGCCGCAGGACGCCGACTCCGACGAGCAGACGTACCGGGCCAAGAAGCTCTACGTGCAGCGGGGGGCGAGTCCGTGGCCGCACTGCGGCCGTAGGCTTTACCGGTGAGCACCGCAGAGCCGACCGAGCAGCCGTCCGAGCCGCAAGGCACCCCCGACGCCCTCCTGGGCCCCGCCGACATCCGCGAACTGGCCGCGGCCCTCGGCGTACGCCCCACGAAGCAGAAGGGGCAGAACTTCGTCATCGACGCCAACACCGTCCGCCGGATCGTCCGCACCGCCGAGGTGCGGCCCGACGACGTGGTCGTCGAGGTCGGCCCGGGACTGGGCTCGCTGACGCTGGCCCTGCTGGACGCCGCCGACCACGTCACCGCCGTGGAGATCGACGACATCCTCGCCGCGGCACTGCCCGCCACCATCGAGGCGCGGCTGCCGGCGAAGAAGGACCGCTTCGCGCTGGTCCACTCCGACGCGATGCTCGTGCAGGAGCTGCCCGGCCCGGCGCCGACCGCACTGGTCGCGAACCTGCCCTACAACGTGGCCGTCCCGGTGCTCCTGCACATGCTCGACCGGTTCCCGACCATCGAGCGGACCCTGGTGATGGTCCAGGCCGAGGTCGCCGACCGGCTGGCCGCCCGCCCCGGCAACAAGGTGTACGGGGTGCCCTCCGTCAAGGCGAACTGGTACGCCGACGTCAAGCGGGCCGGCGCGATCGGCCGGAACGTCTTCTGGCCGGCGCCGAACGTCGACTCCGGACTGGTGTCGCTGGTCCGCCGCACCGAGCCGGTGAAGACCACCGCGACCAAGGCGGAGGTCTTCGCGGTGATCGACGCGGCGTTCGCCCAGCGCCGCAAGACCCTGCGGGCCGCGCTGGCCGGCTGGGCGGGCTCGGCGGCAGCCGCCGAGGCCGCGCTGACCGGCGCCGGGATCTCCCCGCAGGCCCGCGGCGAAGCCCTCACCGTGGAGGAGTTCGCGGCGATCGCGGAGCACAAGCCGGCAGCGGAAAGGCCCGCCCTGTGAGCACCGCCGCAGTGAGCACCACCGCACCCGGTTCCGTCACCGTACGGGTCCCCGCCAAGGTCAACGTGCAGCTCGCGGTGGGCGCCGCCCGCGCCGACGGCTTCCACGACCTCGCCAACGTCTTCCTCGCGGTCTCCCTCCACGACGAGGTCACCGCCACCCCGGCCGCGGAACTGCGGGTCACCTGCGAGGGCCCCGACGCCGACCAGGTCCCGCTGGACCGCACCAACCTGGCCGCCCGCGCCGCCGAACTCCTCGCCGCCCGGCACGGCCTGGAGCCCGCCGTCCACCTGCACATCGCCAAGCGCATCCCGGTCGCCGGCGGCATGGCCGGCGGCAGCGCCGACGGCGCCGGCGCGCTGCTGGCCTGCGACACCCTCTGGGGTCTGGACAGCTCCCGCGAGGAGCTCCTCGACATCTGCGCCGAACTGGGCAGCGACGTCCCCTTCAGCCTGGTGGGCGAGGCGGCGCTGGGCACCGGGCGGGGCGAACACCTGACTCCCGTCGGGGCGGGCACCTTCCACTGGGTGTTCGCGGTCGCCGAGGGCGGCCTGTCCACCCCGGCGGTGTTCCGCGAGTTCGACCGGCTCACCGCCGGCACCGACGTCCCGGTCCCGCAGGCCGACCCGGCCCTGCTGGCCGCGCTGCGCTCCGGCGACGCCGACGCGCTGGCCGCGGCCCTGTCCAACGACCTCCAGGCCGCGGCGCTCTCGCTCCGCCCCGAGCTGGCCGCGACCCTGGACGCCGGCCTCGGCGCCGGGGCCCTGGCCGCCCTGGTCTCCGGCTCCGGCCCGACCACCGCCTTCCTGGTCCACGACCCGGAAGCGGCGCTCAAGGTCGCCGCCGCCCTCGAAGCCTCCGGCACCTGCCGCACCACCCGCACGGCCTCCTCCCCGTCCCCGGGCGCGACGGTCCTGCCCCGCTGAACCCGGGCCCGTGAACCCGGGCCCGGCCCTGCGGGGCCGGGCCCGGCGGATGGACGCCGGTGGAGCGCTGCCGCCCCGCCGGGAAGGTTAGGCTGAGGGGCTGATCCATCCCTTTCCCTGGAGCGCGTCTGATGGCCGTCAATCTGGTCAATGTCGAGGCAGTCAGCAAGGTGTACGGCACCCGTACCCTGCTCGACGGCATCTCCCTCGGCGTGTCCGAGGGGGACCGGATCGGTGTCGTGGGCCGCAACGGCGACGGCAAGACCACCCTCATCCGGATGCTCGCCCGGCTGGAGGAACCCGACAGCGGACGCGTCACCCACACCGGCGGCGCCCGCCTCGGCATCCTCACCCAGCACGACTCCCTCGACCCGGCCGCCACCGTCCGCCACGAGATCATCGGCGACATGGCCGACCACGAATGGGCCGGCAACGCGCGCATCCGCGACGTGCTCACCGGTCTGTTCGGCGGACTCGACCTGCCCGGCTTCAACCAGGGCCTGGACACCGTCATCGCCCCGCTGTCCGGCGGCGAGCGCCGCCGCATCGCCCTGGCCAAGCTGCTCATCGCCGAGCAGGACCTCCTCGTGCTCGACGAGCCCACCAACCACCTCGACGTCGAGGGCATCGCCTGGCTGGCCCAGCACCTCCAGGACCGCCGCTCCGCCCTGGTCTGCGTCACCCACGACCGCTGGTTCCTCGACCAGGTCTGCACCCGCATGTGGGACGTCCAGCGCGGCGCCGTCCACGAGTACGAAGGCGGCTACAGCGACTACGTGTTCGCCCGCGCCGAGCGCGAGCGGATCGCCGCCACCGAGGAGGTCAAGCGGCAGAACCTGGTCCGCAAGGAGCTCGCCTGGCTGCGCCGCGGCGCCCCCGCCCGCACCTCCAAGCCGCGCTTCCGGATCGAGGCCGCCAACGCCCTCATCGCCGACGTGCCGCCGCCCCGCGACCGCAGCGAGCTGATGCGCTTCGCCAACGCCCGCCTCGGCAAGACCGTCTTCGACCTGGAGAACGTCTCCGTCCAGGCCGGGCCGAAGATGCTGCTCAAGCACCTCACCTGGCAGCTCGGGCCCGGCGACCGGATCGGCCTGGTCGGCGTCAACGGAGCCGGCAAGACCTCCCTGCTGCGCGCCCTCGCCGTGGCCGCCCGCACCCAGGGCGAACAGCAGCCCGCCTCCGGTGTGATCACCGTCGGCAAGACCGTACGGCTGGCCTACCTCTCCCAGGAGGTCGGCGAGCTCGACCCGTCCCTGCGCGTCCTGGAAGCCGTACAGCGCGTCCGCGACCGGGTGGACCTGGGCAAGGGCCGGGAGCTGACGGCGGGCCAGCTGTGCGAGCAGTTCGGGTTCACCAAGGAGAAGCAGTGGACGCCGGTCGGCGACCTCTCCGGCGGTGAGCGCCGCCGGCTGCAGATCCTGCGGCTGCTGATGGACGAGCCGAACGTGCTGTTCCTCGACGAGCCCACCAACGACCTGGACATCGAGACGCTGACCCAGCTGGAGGACCTCCTCGACGGCTGGCCCGGCTCGATGATCGTCATCTCCCACGACCGGTTCTTCATCGAGCGCACCACCGACACCGTGATGGCGCTGCTCGGCGACGCCACGATGCGCATGCTGCCCCGCGGTGTCGACGAGTACCTCGAACGGCGGCAGAAGATGGTCCAGGCCGCCGCTGCCGCCGCGGCCCCCGCCGCCGCGGCGGCACCGGCCAAGGAAAAGCCGTCGGGCGACACGCGGGCCGCGAAGAAGGAACTGCAGAAGATCGAGCGGCAGCTCAACAAGCTCGCCGACCGCGAGTCCAACCTGCACGCCCAGATCGCCGAGAACGCCACCGACTACGACAAGGTCGCCAAGCTCGACGCCGAGCTCCGGGAACTGCTCTCCGAGCGGGACGAGTTGGAGATGCGCTGGCTGGAGCTCGCCGAGGAGGCGTGAGTTCCGGGCCGCTCCGGGCGCGTCCGGAGGCATAACGACGGCATCACGGGCCGGTCCTGCCTCGGGAACAGGGGGTGCGACCGGCCCGTTGTCCGTCGGTGGTCAGTGGTAGAAAGGTTCATCCCCCCACTACCTCTGACACGCCGAAGGTATGCGCTGATGACGAACCCGCCGCCCGTTCCTGAGGGTTACGGGCACCTGCCCGGTCCGCCGCAGCACGGGTACGGCGCCCCGCAGCAGGGCCCCAACCCGTACGCGTCGCAACCCCAACAACCCCAACAGCCGCCGCAGCAGCCACAGCAGCCCCCGCAGTTCGGGCAGCCGCAGCCGCCGCAGCCGCCGCAGCAGCCCCCGCTGCCGCCGGGCCAGGCCTTCCCGCCGCCCGTGCCGCCCGGCCCGCCGACGGTCCCGCCCGGCGGGGGCCGCCCCGGTGGACTGCCCGCCGGCCGCAAGGGCATCGTGCTGATCGCCGCCGCCACGGCCGCCGTCCTCGCCCTCGGCGCCGGCGGGTACGTCCTCCTGGCGGGCGGGGA
This sequence comes from Streptomyces sp. NPDC089799, assembly GCF_040684755.1. Taxonomy (NCBI): domain Bacteria; kingdom Bacillati; phylum Actinomycetota; class Actinomycetes; order Kitasatosporales; family Streptomycetaceae; genus Streptomyces; species Streptomyces sp. NPDC089799. Next base: position 142,929 of record NZ_JBFBGR010000010.1, read on the forward strand.
CGACGACCCCAAGACCCCGCAGGCCCAGGGCAGCAAGAGCCCCGGCAGCGACGACAAGCCGGGCGGCGCCCCGGCACCGTCCGGCTCCGTGGACGACGGAGACGGCAACGGCAACGGCGGCTCGGAGGAGACCGACCTCAACGCCGGCCGCAAGCCCGGCGAGGACAAGGTCCTCTGGCTGCGCAACAACGACATCGAGCTGCCCGGCGGAGGCGCCGCCTCACCCGCCCAGTGGGTCGTCGGGGACACCGTCGTCAAGGCCGTCGCCAAGTCCGTCACCGCCTACGCGGTCGCCGACGGCAAGCAGCGCTGGACCGTCTCCTTCCCCGCCGAGATCTGCGGGGCCACCGGGCAGACCACCGCCGACGGCAAGACCGTGGTCGCCTTCAAGAACGGCGCCTCCGACACCGCCGACTGCAACCAGATGAAGCTCATCGATCTGAAGGCGGGCAAGGAGGGCTGGACGAAGGAGGTCCCCAAGGAGGGCCTCTTCGACATCATGACCAAGCCCAGCCTGGCCATCACCGGTGACACCCTCACCGTCAGCCGCATGGGTTCGGCCAGCGCCTTCAAGGTCAGCACCGGCGACAAGCTGTTCGGCAAGCCGGAGAGCGGCTGCAGGCCCAGCAGCTACGCGGGTGGAGCCAAGCTCATCGCCATCGCCGACTGCGGTGACCAGACCGAGGAGATCCAGGGCGTCGACCCGGTCACGGGCAAGCCGAACTGGACCTTCAAGGCTCCCAAGGGCTGGACCGTCGACAAGGTCTACGGCACCGACCCGCTGGTCGCCGAGGCGACCAACAAGGCCGAGAAGAAGCGGTCCGTCCTGGTGGTCGGCTCCGACGGCAAGCTGCGCAGCCAGCTCACCGGCGAGGGCAGCTTCGCCGCCCGCTGCGGCCTCTCCATCTTCTCCGGCCCGCAGAGCTGCACCGGCGTGGTCGTGGACGGCCCCTCCAACACCGTCTACATGCCCACCGAGGGCGACTCCAACGAGATCGCCGCCTTCGACCTCACCAGCGGCAAGATCAAGTGGCGGGCCCCGGCCGGCGAAGGCCGCAGCGCCCTCCCGCTGAAGGCGGAGAACGGACAGCTCATCGCCTACCTGGAGCCCTCCTACGACAAGGGCGGCGAGGTACTGTCCTTCCCGGCCGGCGGCGGCAAGCCGACCACCCTGCTGCGCAACCCGTCGGGCGCGGCCACCGTCGAGAGCGGCTTCTTCGAGCCGCAGATCGACTGGGCGGGCGGACGGCTCTTCATCTCGCAGTCCCGCCTGAACGGCCGCAGCGACGGGCCCGAGAAATTCCTGATGGCCTTCGGCAAGTGAACGACGAGAGGCAGTAACCACCGTGAGCACCCCACCCCCACCGCCGCCGAACCAGCCCCCGCCGCCGCCCGGCAATCCGCCCGCGGGCGGATTCGGCGCCCCGCAGGACCCCCGGGCCGCAGGCTTCGGTGCCCCGCAGGACCCCCGCGCCGGAGGCTTCGGCGCACCCCCGCCGATGCCCCCGCAGCAGCCCGCGCAGCCGCCGGCCCCGCCGGCCGCACCGCCGGCCCAGCCGCCCGCCGCCCCCGCCGCACCGGCCCAGCCGCCGGCCGGCCAGCCCGGCTATGGCTACCCGCAGCAGGATTACGGCCACCCGCAGGCGCCCCAGCCCGCCCAGGGCTACGGCTTCCCGCAGCAGCCCGGCCACCAGCCCCAGGCCCCGCACCAGGCGCCCGACCCGTACCGGACCCAGCCGATGGGCGCCGGCAGCCCGGCAGCCCCGCACGGCTCCGGCGGCAGCACCAAGCGCAACCAGCTGCTCATCATCGCCGCGGCCGTGGTGGCCATCGCCGTCATCGTGGCGGGCGGCTTCTGGCTGGTCGGCGACGACGGCGGAGGCGACGACACCCCCACCGCGACCGGCAGCCCCAGCCCGGGCGGCGGGGAGAACAAGGGCGGCGGGACCCAGGGCGGCGGCGGAGCCGAGAAGCCCCAGGGCAACACCAACGCCAAGACCCTGGTCAACGTCGAACAGCCCGTGGTCCCGCCGGACAGCGACGGCGGCTTCAACACCATCGGCACGTACGGCTCCTGGCTCACCGACACGGTCTACGCCAAGTCCGACGTGGCCAAGGTCATCGGCTACAACCTCGACAACGGCAGCCAGAAGTGGACGGTCCCGCTGCCCGGCCACATCTGCGGCGCGAGCCAGCACGTCTCCGGCAACAAGACCGCCGTGCTCTTCCAGTACAAGCTGCCCACCGCCGAGGAGAAGTCCCCGGCCTGCAGCAGCGTCGGGGTCATCGACCTGAGCACCGGCAAGCTGGTGTGGTCCGCCGAGGCCAAGTCCGCCACCAACGGCGACCGGAAGGTGACCTTCGAGGAGATCACCATCAGCGGCAAGACCGTCGCCGCCGGCGGCCTCTCGGGCGGCGGCGCCTGGAACCTCGACGACGGCAAGGTGCTCTGGGATCCCAAGACCGACAACGAGGGCTGCTACGACATGGGTTACGCGGGCGGCGAGGCCCTCGCCGTGCTCCGCAAGTGCGGCCGGATCGGCAGCCAGACCGTCACGGCCCAGGTCCTCGACCCGACCACCGGCGCGCCGAAGTACTCGTACCGGATGTCCCAGGGCATCGACTACGGCCACATCATCTCCACCAAGCCGCTGGTGGTCACCGCCAACGTCAACCGGAGCGCCCCGAACGCCATCGGCATCAGCGACATCTTCCTCATCGACGAGTCGGGCAAGCTGAAGGCCACCATCCCGCTGACCTCGGGCAACTACGACCCGTCCTGCAACAACTCGGACGTGGAGAACTGCTCCAAGATCGCGGTCGGCAACGGGAAGATCTACCTGCCGTCCGTCCAGCACCAGGGCTCCGGCAGCCAGGCCAGCTCCCGTACCAACGAGATCCTGTCCTTCGACCTGAACACCGGCAAGCAGACCACCGACCGCGCCGACGCCGGCGACCGGTACACGATGTACCCGCTGCGCATGGACGGGTCGAACATCATCGCGTACAAGCGCCCGCCGTACGACAAGGGCGGGCAGATCGTCAGCATCGACGGCGCGACGATGAAGCAGACCACCCTGATGGTCATGCCGGACGACAAGGAGAGCCGCAGCGCGGAGACCGCGTTCGTGGAGAAGGCGGAGTACCGCTACGCCGACGGACGCCTGTTCATCGCCGACGACATCATCAGCAGCTCCCGCTCGGTGGTCGGCGACAAGGACTACCTGTTCGTCTCGTTCACCACGCACTGACGCACTGACGCACTGACGCACTGAAGCGCTGACGCACTGACGCACTGACGCACTGAAGCGCTGACGCACTGACGCACTGACGCGCTGACGCACTGACGCGCTGACGCACTGACGCGCTGACGCACTGAAGCGCTGATGTACCGACGCGCCGACCGCGTGAACGAACGCGCACGAAGCCCCCGGAAGGTCCGTCCTTCCGGGGGCTTCTGCGCGGTATCCCGGACGTGCCCTCGAACAAGCGTGTAGCTTCCCGGGACATGGGCGTACGGGTGATGGTGGTCGACGAGCACCGGCTGCTGGCCGAGGCGCTCGCCTCGGCGCTGAAACTGCGCGGACACCGGGTGCTGGCCGCGGCCGCGCCGGCCGCCGGGGCCGCCGAGCTGGTGATCAGCCGCGCCCCCGAGGTGTGCCTGCTGGGCACGGCCTCGCCCGCCGAGCCGGGCGTCTTCGAGCCGGTGGTGCGGATCAAGCGGGAGCGCCCGCAGATCGCCGTGGTGGTCCTGGGCCCGGTGCCCAGCCCGCGCGGGATCGCCGCCGCGTTCGCCGCCGGTGCCTCCGGCTACGTCCGCCAGGACGAGCGCATCGAGGGCGTGGAGCGGGCGCTGGCCAAGGCCAGGGCCGGTGAGGTCGCCATTTCCCCGCAGCTGCTCCAGGGGGCCTTCGCGGAACTGCTGAACCCGGCCGCGCAGCCCGACGACGAGGGCAGCCGGCTGCTGCGGCTGCTCACCCCGCGCGAGGTGGAGGTGCTGGTGCGGGTCGCCGAGGGCGAGGACACCCGGCTGATCGCGGCCGGCATGGCCATCGCCCCGAGCACCGCCCGCACCCATGTGCAGCGGGTGCTGATGAAGCTGGGCGTGGGCTCCCGGCTGGAGGCGGCCGCGCTGGCCGCCCGTACCGGACTGCTGGACCGGGCCGCCGGACCGGCCTCCTGAGGCACCCAAGCCGGCCTCCCGAGGCATCAGGCCCGGCCTCCCCAGGCGCCCGGAAGGCCCTCCTCAGGCACCCGGAACGCCGTCCGAGGCATCCGGAAGGGGGCCGGGGCGCCCGAGGGCGTCCGGAAGCGGAGCCGAAGCGGATCCGAAGCGTCCGGATGGCGGGTGCGGGGCATCCGGAATCCGGCCGGCGGACGGGCCCGATTTCCGCGCGGGCCACCGGATCGGGTAAGCCAGAGTCGACAGGTCGCGCAAGGAAGCGCGGCCGGAGACTGTGAGAGGTAGCGAACGAGTGAGCAAGTACCTGGTCACCGGCGGCGCCGGATACGTGGGCAGCGTGGTCGCCGCCCACCTCCTGGAAGCCGGCCACGAGGTCACCGTCCTCGACAACCTCTCCACCGGCTTCCGCGAGGGCGTCCCGGCGGGCGCCGCCTTCGTCGAGGCCGACATCCGCGACGCCGCGCAGTACCTGGACCCCTCCTACGAGGCCGTGCTGCACTTCGCGGCCTTCTCCCAGGTCGGCGAGTCCGTGGTGAACCCGGGCAAGTACTGGGAGAACAACGTGGGCGGCACCATGGCGCTGCTCGCCGCGATCCGCGGAGCGGGCGTGCGGAAGCTGGTGTTCTCCTCCACCGCCGCCACCTACGGCGAGCCGGCCGAGACGCCGATCACCGAGTCCGTGCCGACCGCGCCGACCAACCCCTACGGCGCGTCCAAGCTGGCCGTGGACCACATGATCACCGGCGAGTGTGCGGCGCACGGCCTGGCCGCCGTATCGCTGCGCTACTTCAACGTGGCGGGCGCGTACGGGGAGCACGGCGAGCGGCACGACCCGGAGAGCCACCTCATCCCGCTGGTGCTCCAGGTGGCGCTGGGGCGGCGCGAGGCGATCTCGGTGTTCGGCGACGACTACCCGACCCCGGACGGCACCTGCATCCGCGACTACATCCACGTCGCCGACCTCGCCGAGGCCCACCTGGCGGCGCTGGACGGCGCGCGCGACGGCGAGCACCTGATCTGCAACCTGGGCAACGGCAACGGGTTCTCGGTGCGCGAGGTCATCGAGACCGTCCGCAAGGTCACCGGCCACGAGATCCCCGAGGTGATCGCCGAGCGCCGGGCCGGCGACCCGGCCGTGCTGGTCGCCTCGGCGCGCGCGGCGCACGAGAAGCTCGGGTGGACCCCGCGCCGTCCGGACCTCGCCGGGATCGTCTCGGACGCCTGGGAGTTCGCGCGGCATCGCGCGGCCGGACAGGACTGACGCGCCCGCTCGCCCGCTCGCCCGCCCGCCCGCCCGCCCGGCCGCCCGGCCCCCCCGCCCGGCGGCCCGGCGGGCCGCCCGGCGGCCGGGGGGCCCGGCGGCGGGGGGCGGCGGGCGGCCGGCCGGGCGGCCGGGCGGCCGGGCGGCGCGGTCCGGGTGCGCGCGGCTGAGCGGGCCCGGGCACCGCTGAGCAGGCGCCGGACCCGGCCGCGCCGGAGCTCGCGCGGGCTCAGCCCCGGGGGAGTGCGCGGGCGCGTGCGCGCCGGGACCGCACCGCGTGCGCGGGCGCCCGGCGCGCACACGCTGCGTGAAATGCCCCTCACGCAACTGCCGGTGGCACGAGCCGGGCCGGAATCCGCCTCCCGGCCCTTTTCGACGGGCGAATTCCGGCCATCGGCAGGCCCGTCAGCGGCACGCCTCGCCGGAAAACAGCTCGGAAAACTTCTGCTATTCGGCCAACCATCGGCCTGCCGCCGTCCTACGCTGAAGCGTGACACCGGTGGGGGCCGGTGTTGATTCAGGGGTCGAGACACGTCGGGTACGACGTCCGGTCCGGGGTAATGCAGTGAAGACGTGGCGGCGGCCGCGACGACTGTGGACCACCGGGTCCCGGGCGTCGTACCCGCCGTCGTCCGTTCGTTCCGCGACCCGTGGGGGTGGCTGTGGTCCGTATCAGGGTTCTCGTGGTGGACGATCACCGGATCTTCGCCGAGTCGCTCGCCGCCGCGCTCGCGGCCGAGCCCGACGTGGAGGTGGCGGCGGCCGGCAGCGGTCCCGCCGCGCTGCGCTGCCTCGACCGTGCCGTGGCCGAGGGCCGCCGCTTCGACGTGCTGCTGGTCGACGCCGACCTGGGCGGCACCCCGCCCGCGGTGCCCGCCCAGCGCGAGCCGGGACCGGCGGCACCGGTGGCCGCGGCCGCACCCGGCCCCGGCGCGGCGGGCTCCGCAGGTGACGGCATCGCCCTGGTCTCGGGCGTCCGGGCCGCACACCCGGCCGTCCGTACGGTGGTCCTGGCCGAGCGGGACGAACCCCGCCGGGCGGCGCTCGCGCTGCAGGCCGGAGCCTGCGGGTGGGTCGCCAAGGACTGTTCGCTGTCCCGGCTGCTGGCGGTGATCCGCGGCGTGCTCCGGGAGGAGACGCACCTGCCGCCCGCGCTGCTCACGGGGGTGCTCCGGGAGCTGACGGCGGCCCGCAAGCACCGCACCGACAGCGAGCGGCTGGTGGAGTCGCTGACCCCGCGCGAGCACGAGGTGCTCCGCTGCATGGTGGCCGGGCTGGGCCGCAAGGACGTGGCCGCGCGGCTGTTCCTCTCCCCCCACACCGTCCGCACCCACATGCAGAACGTGCTGGGCAAGCTCGGCGTGCACTCCACGCTGGCGGCGGTCGCGCTGGCCCGCCGGGCCGGCGTGCGGCCGGCCGACCTGGGGCCGGGTCTAGCCGGGAATGTTGTCGAACGGAGCGGTCAGCCGGCGTAGCAGCGCGGCCAGGTCCGCACGCTGGGCCCGGGAGAGCCGGGCCAGGATCGCCCGCTCCTGGGCGAGCAGCCCGGCGAGCGCCTGGTCGGCGGCCTCGCGCCCGTCGGGCGTCAGCCGCACCAGTACCCCGCGCCGGTCGCTGGGGTCGGGCAGCCGCTCCACCAGGCCCTTCTTGGCGAGCCGGTCGATCCGGTTGGTCATCGTCCCGGAGGTGACGAGGGTCTGGGTCAGCAACTGGCCGGGAGAGAGCTGGTAGGGCGCGCCCGCGCGGCGCAGCGACGTCAGGACGTCGAACTCCCACGGCTCCAGATTGTGCTCCGAGAAGGCGAGTCTGCGGGCCCGGTCGAGGTGGCGCGCGAGCCTGGACACGCGGCTGAGCACTTCGAGCGGCTCCACGTCGAGGTCAGGGCGCTCCCGCCGCCATGCCGCGACCAGTCGGTCGACCTCGTCCTCCATGCGGATCATTGTAAGGGGTCTGTCGATATGAAGTCTCTTGACGTCAAGATATATTTTCCGCCACCCTGGGCATGGAGGGGGCCGGAACCGACTTCCGGTTCCCTCCGCCCCATCAGCAGGGAGGCTCGAACATGCATTCCGACATCGCGCCGGGCCCGTGCCCCATGGCCACCGTCGGCCCCGAGGCTGCCGCGCCCTCCACGCCCAACCCGCCCACCTGGGACCCCCAGCAGTACCTACGCCATGCGGGCCACCGCACCCGCCCCTTCCTCGACCTGCTCGCCCGCATACCGGAACTGCCCACCCGTCCCGCACACATCGCCGACCTCGGCTGCGGCCCCGGCAACGTCACCGCCCTGCTCGCCGAACGCTGGCCCGAGGCCCGCATCACCGGCTACGACCTCTCCCCGGAAATGCTCCACCGGGCCCGCGAGGAACACGCCGGACCCACCCCCGGCGGCGGCAGCCTCGAATTCCGCCCCGCCGACCTCGCCACCTGGGTCCCCGAAGAGCCGTACGACCTGATCGTCTCCAACGCCGCCCTCCAGTGGGTCCCCGGCCACGCAGGCTCCTTCGCCGCCTGGATCAACGCACTCCGCCCCGGCGGCACCTTCGCCTTCCAGATCCCCGGCAACTTCACCGCCCCCAGCCACCACCTCCTCGCCGCCCTCTGCGACGCCCCGCGCTGGCAGGCCCGGCTCGGCGGCCAGGGCGCCCGCTACGTCCACCTCCTGGAACCCGCCGAGTACCTGGCCCGCTTCACCGAACTCGGCTGCACCGCCGACATCTGGGAAACCACCTACCACCAGCTGCTGCCCGGTACCGACCCCGTCCTCGACTGGGTCAAGGGCACCGCGCTCCGGCCGGTCCTCACCGCCCTCGGCGACGACCGCCAGGCCGCCGAGGAATTCCTCGCCGAATACCGGGACCTGCTGCGCGGGTCCTATCCCCCCGGCCCCCGGGGCACCGTGTTCCCGTTCCGCCGCATCTTCGCCGTCGCCCGCAAGGAGGCATGACCGTGCTCGCCGCAGTCGACCACGTCCAGCTCGCCGCACCGCCCGGATCGGAGGACCTCCTCCGCCGGTACTACGTACACGTCCTGGGCATGACCGAAGTCCCCAAACCTCCCGTACTGGCGGCCCGCGGCGGCTGCTGGTTCGCCGCCGGACCGGTGCAGCTGCACCTGGGCGTCGAGGAGGACTTCCGGCCCGCCCGCAAGGCCCACCCGGGCCTGCGCGTGACGGGCATCGAGGGGTACGCGCGGCAGCTGGAGGAACGCGGCGCCAAGGTGGTCTGGGACGCCGACCTGCCGGGCCACCGCCGCTTCTACTCCGAGGACCCGGTGGGCAACCGCCTTGAGTTCCTGGAGCCCGACGCGCCCGGCGCACCCGAAGGCGCGGAGGGATGAGCCGCGCCCGGTTATGACGCGGCGGCGCCCCGCCACCGGAAGGACCGGTGACGGGGCGCCGCCATGTGCCGAGTACGGGGCTCAGTTGAACTGGGTGTAGGTGTTCCAGCCCTGCGAGAGCCACGTGCGGGCGGCGAAGGTGTGGGTGCCGCCCCAGCCCTGGGAGCGGTAGAGCCACATGGTGCCGCCGGAGTCGCGGGCGACGAGGTCGGCGCGGCCGTCACCGGTCAGGTCGCCGGAGACGGCGATGCCGGTGTAGCCGTTCCAGCCGCCGCCGGCCCAGTCGCGGGCGGCGAACGGCGCGGAGGTGTTGCCGGTGCCCTTGTAGACGTAGAGGTGGCCGTCGCCGGACTGGGCCACGAGGTCGGCGCGGCCGTCACCGTTGATGTCGCCGCCGCCGACGATCGACTTGTACGCGTTCCACCCGGCGCCGACCTTGACCGGGTTGCCGAACCAGGTGCCGGTGCCGTTGCCCGGGCGCAGCCACAGGGTGCCCGAGGTGTCGCGGGTCAGCAGGTCGCCCTTGCCGTCGCCGGTCAGGTCGCCGGGGCCGACCACCAGGTTGGTGTTGGCGAAGTTCCCGGCGATCGCCGCGCCCGTGGGCAGGCTCAGCGTGGACCCGTTCCAGAAATAGCGGGCGGACCAGTTGTACTTGGCCACCCCCGCGGCGTCGACCAGGGTGGCGCCAGCCGGTGCGGGCGCCTGGAAGGAGCCGCGCTCGTCGTAGAACCGGCCGTCGGTACGGTTGGCGTGTTCCCAGACGGTGTTCGAGGAGTCCACGCCGCGTACGGCGTGCTTGCCGTAGTTGGGGGTGACACCGGAGTTGACCATCAGGTCCTCGCCGCGCCAGCCGGAGCCGGCGTTCTGCCGGGCGGTGAACTTGCCGTTGCCCAGGGAGGCGTAGAAGAACAGGTCGCCGTTGGGCTGCACGCCGAACAGGTCTGCCTTGCCGTCACCGGTCTGGTCGTCCGCGGCCAGGATCTTGTTGTAGGTGTTCCAGCCGCCGCCGACCCAGGTGCGGGCCTTGAAGGGCGAGGTCGCCGAGCCGGTGCCCTTGTAGTAGTAAAGGTTCCCGTTGAGATCCTTGGCGAGCAGGTCGGCGATGCCGTCGGCGTCCACGTCGTTGGAGCCGATGATCTGGTCGTACGCGCCCCAGCCGCCGCCGACCTTGACCCGGCCGGCGAAGGGCTCGCCGGTGGCCGAGCCGGTGGCCCGGTACAGGTACAGGTCACCGGAGGGCGTGCGGGCCAGCAGGTCGCCGCGGCCGTCCCTGGTGAGGTCGCCGACAGCGATCAGCTTGTTGTAGACCTGCCAGCCGTAGCCCGCCCAGGACGGGGCCTGGGTGCCGGCCTCGTACGCCTGGTGCATGGACAGCCGGCCGTCGAAGGACCACTGGAGCACCTCGGTGCCCCAGCCGCCGCGGATGTTGCCGAGGGCGACGATGTCCCGGACGGTTTCCTTGTCGTCGCCGTTGATCCGGTAGCCGGCGACGCTGTTCAGCTCGGTACCGAGGGTGGCGGAGCCGCCCCAGACGTTCCGGAAGAGGAGGTCGCTCCAGCCGTCGCCGTCCAGGTCCAGGCGGGGCTTGGCGGCCTTGGCCGCGTACGTGGTCTTGCCGGGCGAGGAGGAGAAGGCCCCGGGCTTCGCCGGGTGCTTCAGTGTGAGCGTGCCCGCGTGGGAGGAGGAGACCGACGGCTTCGGCGCGGCGGGCTCACCGGCGGCGAAGGCCGGGCCCGCCGAGAGCAGGGTGCCCGCCGACAGGGCGAGGGCGGTGCAGGCCGCGACGCGGCCCAGGCGCTTGTGGCGCGTAGAAGACAAGGCGTCCCTCCGGACGGTGATCGAAGTGGGTCGAGGAAGGCGCCCCGCCACCCGGGATCCGGGGGGCGGGGCGCCTGCGTGTCGCGGTGCGTCCGCGGCCCGCTGTCAGGCCGCGATGCGGCTCAGTTGAACTGGGAGTACGCGTTCCAGCCCTGGTTCAGCCATGCGCGGCCCGCGAAGGTGTGGGTACCGCCCCAGCCCTGCGAGCGGTAGAGGTAGGCGGTGCCCGACGCGTCGCGGGCGACCAGGTCGGCGCGGCCGTCACCGGTCAGGTCGCCGGAGAGGGCGATGCCGGTGTAGCCGTTCCAGCCGCCGCCGACCCAGTCGCGGGCGCCGAACGGGGCGGAGGCGGAGCCGGTTCCCTTGTAGACGTACAGGTGGCCGTCGCCGGACTGGGCCACGATGTCGGCGCGGCCGTCACCGTTGATGTCGCCGCCGCCCACGATGGCCTTGTAGCCGTTCCAGCCGGGGCCGACCTTGACCGGGTTGCCGAACCAGGTGCCGGTGCCGTTGCCGGCCCGCAGCCACAGGGTGCCCGAGTTGTCGCGGGTCAGCAGGTCGCCCTTGCCGTCGCCGGTGAGGTCACCGGGGCCGACCACCAGGTTGGTGTTCGCGAACTCGCCGACGCGGTCGCCGGTGATCGGGTTGAACAGGGCGCTGCCGTTCCAGGCCAGCTTGCTCGCCCAGTTCGACCGGTCCAGACCGGCCGCGTTGACCAGCTTGGTGCCGGACGGCCACGGGAACTGGTAGTGCAGCGCCTCGGCGAAGTACCGGCCGTTGGTCTGGTTCACGTGCTCCCAGAGGCCGTTCGACCCGTCGACGGCGGTCACGCCGTGCTTGCCGAAGACCGGGGTGACACCCGAGTTGACGACGGCCTCGTCGATCGTCCAGCCGCTGCCGAGCTTCTGCCGGGCGGAGAACTTGCCGCCGCCCATCGAGGCGTAGCCGTACAGCTCGCCGTTGGGCTGCACGCCGTAGATGTCGGCCTTGCCGTCACCGCTCTGGTCGTCCATCGCGACGATCTTGTTGTAGACGTTCCAGCCGCCGCCGACCGAGGTGCGGGCCTTGAACGGGGCGGAGGCGGAGCCGGTTCCCTTGTAGTAGTACAGGTTGCCGTTCAGGTCCTTGGCCAGCAGGTCGGCGAAGCCGTCCGCGTCCACGTCGTTGGCGCCGATGATCTGGTCGTACGCGCCCCAGCCGCCGCCGACCTTCACCCGGCCGCCGAACGGGTTGCCGGTGGCCGCGCCGGTGGCCCGGTAGAGGTACAGGTCACCCGACGGGGTGCGGGCGAGCAGGTCGCCGCGGCCGTCGCCGGTGAGGTCACCGCCGGCGATCAGCTTGTTGTAGACCTGCCAGCCGGTGCCCGTCCAGGTCGCGGCCTGGGTGCCGGTGGCGTACGCCTGGTGCATCGCCAGACGGCCGTCCGCGTACCACAGCAGGAGCTCGGGGCCCCAGCCGCCGCGGATGTTGCCGACCGCGACCATGTCGCGGGCGCCGTCCGTCTGCTCACCGGAGACCTTGAAGCCGGTGACCTCGTCCGCCCCGCTCTGCAGGGTCCCGGTGTACCCGTAGTGGTTCCGGAACATGAAGTCCGACCGGCCGTCCCCGTTCACGTCCAGACGGGGCTTCGCCTTCTTGAAGGCGAAGGTGCTCTTGCCGGGGGCCCCGGCCGGAGCCGCGAGGTCACCCGCCGTCCGCTGTGCACCGGATGCGGTGGCCGACGGCGCGGGCTTGCCGGAATCGCCGGCGGCGAAGGCCGGGCCCGCCGAGAGCAGGGTGCCCGCCGACAGGGCGAGGGCGGTGCAGGCCGCGATACGGCCCAGGCGCTGGTGGCGCGAAGAAGACAAAGGGTTCCCCCTGGATCATGCGAAGCCGGGAGGAGGGCGACACGCGCGGCGCGCGCACAGTCGGGCGCACCGGATCGAGCATTCCCCCCGGAAAGTGATCGAAGGCTATCCGGGGGGCCGGTGAGGTAGAAGAGGTTTTCCGTACAACCTTTCGGCTCCCCGCACGTCAGGGCAGACAGCCGCTCAGTTCTTGCGGTGCCCCACCAAGCGCGGCTTCGCCTCCAGGCCGTCCAGACCGTGCCAGGCCAGGTTCACCAGATGGGCCGCGACCTCCGCCTTCTTCGGACGGCGCGTCTCCAGCCACCACTGCCCCGTCAGCGCCACCATGCCCACCAGCGCCTGCGCGTACAGCGGCGCCAGCTTCGGATCAAAGCCCCGCGCCTTGAACTCCAGACCCAGGATGTCCTCGACCTGGGTGGCGATGTCGCTGATCAGCGAGGCGAACGTACCCGTCGACTGCGCCACCGGCGAGTCCCGGACCAGGATCCGGAACCCGTCCGTGTAGTTCTCGATGTAGTCCAGCAGGGCGAACGCCGCCTGCTCCAGCAGCTCCCGCGGATGCCCGGCGGTCAGCGCCCCCGTCACCCCGTCCAGCAGCTGGCGCATCTCCCGGTCCACCACGACCGCGTACAGGCCCTCCTTGCCGCCGAAGTGCTCGTACACCACCGGCTTGGACACCCCGGCCTTCGCCGCGATCTCCTCCACCGACGTGCCCTCGAAGCCCTTCTCCGCGAACAGCGCACGGCCGATGTCCAGCAGCTGCTGACGCCGCTCCGCGCCCGTCATCCGGACCCGGCGCCCACGCCTGGGTTTGTCACTGCTGGAAGTACTGCCGTCGATCGCCACATCCCCCATCATGCCGCGCTCGCGGTGTTTTCCCTGCGCCGGGAGTCGATCCGCGACCCCGAAGACCAGCGGACGTCACTCGCCCACCCCAGCACCTCGAACCAGCGGATCAGCCGCGCACTCGAATCCACCTGCCCCCGCAGCACCCCGTGCCGCGCCGACGTCGGATCCGCGTGGTGCAGGTTGTGCCACGCCTCCCCGCACGACAGCACCGCCAGCCACCACACGTTCCCCGACCGGTCCCGCGACCGGAACGGCCGCTTGCCCACCGCATGACAGATCGAATTGATCGACCAGGTCACGTGGTGCAACAACGCCACGCGCACCAGCGAACCCCAGAAGAACGCCGTGAACGCACCCCACCACGACATCGTCACCAGGCCCCCCACCAGCGGCGGCAGCGCCAGCGACAGCACCGTCCAGAACACGAAGTCACGGCTGATCCGCCGGATCACCGGATCCTTGATCAGATCGGGCGCGTACTTCCGCTGATCGGTCTGCTCCTCGTCGAACAGCCACCCGATGTGCGCCCACCACAACCCCTTCAGCAGCGCCGGCACCGACTCACCGAACCGCCAAGGCGAATGCGGATCACCCTCGGCGTCGGAGAACCGGTGGTGCTTCCGGTGATCCGCCACCCACCGCACCAGCGGCCCCTCCACCGCCATCGAACCCGCGACCGCAAGAGCGATCCGCAGCGGCCGCTTCGCCTTGAAGGACCCGTGCGTGAAGTAACGGTGGAAGCCGACCGTGATCCCATGACACGTCAGGAAGTACATCGACACCATCAGACCCAGATCCAGCCGGCTCACCCCCCAGCCCCAGGCCAGCGGCACCGCCGCGACCACCGCCACGAACGGCACCGTGATGAACAGGAGCAGCGCGATCTGCTCCACCGAGCGCTTCGTCTCCCCGCCGCGGGTCGCGGACGACTGCGGCCCGCCGGCCGCCTCCGGAGCGTCATCGATCAGATCCGGCAGATCCGGGCTGAGGGTCATGGGAGTCCCTGAGAGGTGGGGGCCAGAGATGAGAGGTCCGCAGGCATCCAGGTTACGGCTCCGTAACCTACGGCAACGTAAGTATGGCAGCGCCCCACCCCCCGGCAAGACCCGCGACGCCGCGTCCGCTGTGCGGACAACCTGCCCGGCCATCCGACCGGGCCACCTATCCTTGGTCCGTCGGACAGCGCGGTCCGCCCCAGTAGCGACGCTCGAAACACTGCAAGGAGCCGCACCTGTGAGCAGTGCTGACCAGCCCACCCCCAACGCAGAGCTGCGCGCGGACATCCGCCGCCTCGGCGACCTCCTCGGCGAGACCCTCGTCCGCCAGGAAGGCCCGGAACTCCTCGACCTCGTCGAACGCGTACGCGCCCTCACGCGCACCGACGGAGAAGCCGCCGCCGACCTCCTCGGCAACACCGGCCTGGAGACCGCAGCCAAGCTCGTCCGGGCCTTCTCCACCTACTTCCACCTCGCCAACGTCACCGAACAGGTGCACCGAGGCAAGGAACTCCGCGCGCACCGCGCCGCCGAAGGCGGCCTCCTCGCCCGCACCGCGGACATGCTCAAGGACGCCGACCCCGACCACCTCCGCGAGACGGTCAAGAACCTCAACGTCCGGCCCGTCTTCACCGCACACCCCACCGAAGCCGCCCGCCGCAGCGTGCTCGGCAAGCTGCGCCGCATCGCAGCCCTCCTCGAAGAGCCCGTCAGCGGCGCCGGCGACCGCCGCCGCCACGACCTCCGGCTCGCCGAGAACATCGACCTCATCTGGCAGACCGACGAACTCCGCGTCGTCCGGCCCGAACCCGCCGACGAGGCCCGCAACGCCATCTACTACCTCGACGAACTCCACGCCGGAGCCGTCGGCGACGTCCTCGAAGACCTCGCCGCCGAACTCCAGCGCGTCGGCCTCGAACTCCCCACCGGCACCCGCCCCCTCACCTTCGGCACCTGGATCGGAGGCGACCGCGACGGCAACCCCAACGTCACCCCCGACGTCACCCGCGACGTACTGATCCTCCAGCACGAACACGGCATCAGCGACGCCCTCGAACTCATCGACTACCTGCGCTCGCTCCTCTCCAACTCCATCCGCTACACCGGAGCCACCGAGGAACTCCTCGCCTCCCTCCAGGCCGACCTCGAACGCCTCCCCGAGATCAGCCCCCGATACAAGCGCCTCAACGCCGAAGAGCCCTACCGCCTCAAGGTCACCTGCATCCGGCAGAAGCTCCTCAACACCCGCCGCCGGCTCGCCCAGGGCACCCCCCACGAAGAAGGCCGCGACTACCTCGGCACCGCCGAACTCCTCGCCGACCTCACCATCGTCCAGACCTCCCTGCGCGAACACCGCGGCGGCCTCCTGGCCGACGGCCGGATGGACCGCACCATCCGCACCCTCGCCGCCTTCGGCCTCCAGCTCGCCACCATGGACGTACGCGAACACGCCGACGCCCACCACCACGCCCTCGGCCAGCTCTTCGACCGCCTCGGCGAGGAATCCTGGCGCTACGCCGACATGCCCCGCGACTACCGGCAGAAGCTCCTCGCCAAGGAACTCCGCTCCCGCCGCCCCCTCGCCCCCACCCCCGCGCCCCTCGACGCCGCCGGCGCCAAGACCCTCGGCGTGTTCACCGCCGTCAAGGACGCCTTCGAGAAGTTCGGCCCCGAAGTCATCGAGTCCTACATCATCTCGATGTGCCAGGGCGCCGACGACGTCTTCGCCGCCGCCGTCCTCGCCCGCGAAGCCGGCCTCTTCGACCTCCACGCCGGCTGGGCCAAGATCGGCATCGTGCCGCTCCTGGAAACCACCGACGAGCTCCGCGCCGCCGACGTCATCCTCGACGACATGCTCGCCGACCCCTCCTACCGCCGCCTGGTCTCCCTCCGCGGCGACGTCCAGGAGGTCATGCTCGGCTACTCCGACTCCTCCAAGTTCGGCGGCATCACCACCAGCCAGTGGGAGATCCACCGCGCCCAGCGCCGCCTCCGCGACGTCGCCCACCGCTACGGCGTCCGCCTCCGCCTCTTCCACGGCCGCGGCGGCACCGTCGGCCGCGGCGGCGGCCCCTCCCACGACGCCATCCTCGCCCAGCCCTGGGGCACCCTCGAAGGCGAGATCAAGGTCACCGAACAGGGCGAGGTCATCTCCGACAAGTACCTCGTACCGGCCCTGGCCCGCGAGAACCTCGAACTCACCGTCGCCGCCACCCTCCAGGCATCCGCCCTGCACACCGCCCCCCGCCAGTCCCCCGACGCCCTCACCCGCTGGGACGCCGCCATGGACGTCGTCTCCGACGCCGCCCACGCCGCCTACCGGCGCCTCGTCGAAGACCCCGACCTCCCGGCCTACTTCTTCGCCTCCACCCCCGTCGACCAGCTCGCCGACCTCCACCTCGGCTCCCGGCCCTCCCGCCGCCCCGACTCCGGCGCCGGCCTCGACGGCCTCCGCGCCATCCCCTGGGTGTTCGGCTGGACCCAGTCCCGGCAGATCGTCCCCGGCTGGTACGGCGTCGGCTCCGGCCTCAAGGCACTCCGCGAAGCCGGCCAGGAAGACGTCCTCGGCGAAATGGGCCAGAACTGGCACTTCTTCCGCAACTTCCTGTCCAACGTCGAAATGACACTGGCCAAGACCGACCTGCGGATCGCCCGCCACTACGTCGACACCCTCGTCCCCGACGAGCTCAAGCACGTCTTCGAACTCATCGAGACCGAACACGCCCTCACCGTCGCCGAAGTCCTCCGCATCACCGGCGGCGAAAAGCTCCTGGACTCCAACAAGGTCCTCCAGCAGACCTTCGCCGTCCGCGACGCCTACCTCGACCCCATCTCCTACCTCCAGGTCTCCCTCCTCGCCCGCCAGCGCGCCGCCGCAACCGCCGGCGAACCCGCCGACCCCCTCCTCGGCCGAGCCCTCCTGCTCACCGTGAACGGCGTCGCCGCAGGCCTCCGCAACACCGGCTGACCCCACCCGCACGACACACGGGAAGGCCCCCGCACCGAAACCGGCGCGGGGGCCTTCCCCGTCCCACGAGACACACGCGAACTCAGGAGTTGTACGCCGACTGCGCCCGCTCCAGACCCTCCAGCACCAGACACTCCACCGCATCCGCCGACCGGTCCACGAACCAGTCCAGCTCCTTGCGCTCCGTGGAGGAGAAGTCCTTCAGCACGAAATCCGCCACCTGCATCCGGCCCGGCGGACGCCCGATCCCGCACCGCACCCGGTGGTACTCCGCACCCATCGACTTCGTCATCGACTTCAGCCCGTTGTGCCCGTTGTCCCCACCGCCCAGCTTCAGCCGCAGCGTCGCGTAATCGATGTCCAGCTCGTCATGGACCGCCACGATCCGCTCCACCGGCACCTTGTAGAAATCACGCAGCGCCGTCACCGGACCACCCGACAGGTTCATGAACGACATCGGCTTCGCCAGCACCACCCGCCGGTTCGCCGGCCCCGGAGGACCCATCCGGCCCTCCACCACCTGCGCCCGCCCCGACTTGTGCGCCTTGAACTTGCCGCCCATGCGCTCCGCCAGCAGGTCCACCACCATGAACCCGATGTTGTGGCGGTTGCCCGCGTACTCGCCACCGGGGTTGCCCAGGCCCACGACCAGCCAGGGAGTCGTCGCGTCCGTCGCGCCATCCGCCATCAGAAAGAACTCCTCGAACAAGGGACGACCGCCGCCCCGCTCCAGTGGAGCAGGACGGCGGCCGGTTGCACAAACGGTCGAGCCGGGGAGGATCAGGCCTCCGCGGACTCCTCGCCCTCGGCGGCCTCGGCGGCGGGCTCCTCGGCCTGCGCGGCCAGGACCTGCAGGACGACGGCCTCGGCCTCGG
The DNA here is from genome assembly GCF_040684755.1 of Streptomyces sp. NPDC089799. NCBI lineage: Bacteria > Bacillati > Actinomycetota > Actinomycetes > Kitasatosporales > Streptomycetaceae > Streptomyces > Streptomyces sp. NPDC089799. Next base: position 161,064 of record NZ_JBFBGR010000010.1, read on the forward strand.
TCACCAGGGTGACACCGGCGGGCAGCTTGACGTCGGACGCCAGAACCGAAGCACCGGCCTCCAGGCCCTCCACCGACACGGTGACGGACTCGGGCAGGTGGGTGGCCTCGGCCTCGACCGACAGGGTGTTCAGCACGTGCTCCAGCAGGTTGCCGCCGGCGGCCAGCTCGCCCTCGGTGACGACCGGAACCTCGACCGTGACCTTCTCGCCCTTGCGGACGGCCAGGAAGTCCACGTGCAGCAGGTCACGCTTGATCGGGTGCTTCTGGACGGCCTTCGGGATGACCAGCTCGGTGCCGTCGCCCGCGATGTCCAGGGAGATCAGGACGTTCGGGTTCTTCAGCGCCATGAACAGGCCGTGGCCCTCGACGGACACGTGCTTCGGGTCCTGGCCGTGACCGTAGATGACACCCGGAACGACCTTGTTGCGACGGGCCTCACGGGCACCGCCCTTGCCGAAACGGGTACGGATCTCGGCGGAAAGCTTGACCTCGGACATGCTCACTCCTCGTGGGGTGACGAAACGGACAGGGTCACCCGGCCACGAAACGGCCTGCTACGAAGAGCGCGTCGATAACGGAGCGCCACACACAAGAGTGCGGCCTCCCTCGCCGAGCAACTTCACGAGTCTACCCGGCGCGGAGGCCGCACCTCAAAACGATCTAGCAGAACGTTTCCTCAGTGATCAGCACACGAGGAAACAACGCCCTACTGCTGCTCCTCGAACAGCGAGGTCACCGAACCGTCCTCGAAGACCTCACGCACCGCACGAGCGATCATCGGCGCGATCGACAGCACCGTGATCTTGTCCAGCTCCAGGTCCGACGGGTCCGGCAGCGTGTTCGTGAACACGAACTCGCTCACCTTCGAGTTCTTCAGACGGTCCGCAGCCGGCCCCGACAGGATGCCGTGCGTCGCCGTCACGATGACGTCCTCCGCACCGTGCGCGAACAGCGCCTCCGCAGCCGCACAGATCGTGCCACCCGTGTCGATCATGTCGTCGACCAGCACGCACACCCGGCCCTTGACCTCACCCACGACCTCGTGGACCGTCACCTGGTTCGCGACGTCCTTGTCACGCCGCTTGTGCACGATCGCCAGCGGCGCGTCCAGCCGGTCACACCAGCGGTCCGCCACCCGCACACGGCCCGCGTCCGGAGACACCACCGTCAGCTTCGACCGGTCCACCTTCGCGCCCACGTAGTCCGCCAGCACGTTCAGCGCCGACAGGTGGTCCACCGGACCGTCGAAGAAGCCCTGGATCTGGTCCGTGTGCAGGTCCACCGTCAGAATCCGGTCCGCACCCGCCGTCTTCAGCAGATCCGCCACCAGACGAGCCGAGATCGGCTCACGGCCCTTGTGCTTCTTGTCCTGACGGGCATACCCGTAGGACGGCACGATCACCGTGATGGAACGCGCCGACGCACGCTTCAGCGCGTCGATCATGATCAGCTGCTCCATGACCCACTTGTTGATCGGAGCCGTGTGGCTCTGGATCACGAAGCAGTCCGCGCCACGGGCCGACTCCTCGAAACGAACGTAGATCTCACCGTTCGCGAAGTCGAAAGCCTTGGTCGGCACGAGGTCGACGCCCAGCTGGTGCGCAACCTCCTCGGCCAGCTCGGGGTGGGCGCGGCCGGAGAACAGCATCAGCTTCTTCTCGCCGGTCGTCTTGATCCCGGTCACAGCACAGTCTCCTCAGACGTGTTGAAAAGCACTCGCCCCCATGTGCGTCCGTCCCGCACACGGTGAGCCAGCCGAATTGCGTGCACCTACCACGGTACGCCGTCCCAGGCGCACCTGTTTCCGGTCAGTTGTCGGCCGAGTCCGAATCGCCCGCCGACTGAGCCGCCTGCGCAGCCGCACTTCCCGGACGCTTCCGGGCCACCCAGCCCTCGATATTCCGCTGCTGGCCACGGGCCACGGCCAGCGCACCGGGCGGCACGTCCTTCGTGATCACCGAGCCGGCAGCGGTGTACGCGCCGTCCCCGATGGTGACGGGAGCCACAAACATGTTGTCCGAACCCGTCTTGCAATGTGAGCCGACGGTCGTGTGGTGCTTGTGCTCACCGTCGTAGTTCACGAACACGCTCGCCGCGCCGATGTTCGTGTACTCGCCGATCGTCGCGTCGCCCACGTACGACAGGTGCGGCACCTTCGTGCCCTCGCCGATCGTCGCGTTCTTCATCTCCACGTACGTGCCGGCCTTGGCCTTCGCCCCCAGCACCGTCCCCGGACGCAGATACGCGAACGGACCCACGCTCGCCGAATCCCCGACCACCGCCGTGTCCGCCACCGTGTTGTCCACCCGCGCGCCCGCACCCACCCGGGTGTCCTTCAGCCGCGTGTTCGGACCCACCTCGGCACGCTCGCCCACGTGGGTGGCACCCAGCAGCTGGGTACCGGGGTGCACCAGCGCGTCCTGGCCGAAAGTCACCGTCACGTCCACGAACGTGCTGCCCGGGTCGACCACCGTCACGCCCGCCAGCATCGCCTGCTCCAGCAGCCGCGCGTTCAGCAGCGCCCGCGCCTCGGCCAGCTGCACCCGGTTGTTGATCCCGAGGATCTGGCGGTGGTCCGTACCGACGGCCGCACCCACCCGGTGGCCGGCCTCGCGCAGGATGCCGAGCACGTCGGTGAGGTACTCCTCGCCCTGGCTGTTGTCCGTACGGACCTTCTTCAGCGCGTCGGCCAGCAGGGCCCCGTCGAAGGCGAAGACCCCGGAGTTGATCTCCTTGATCGCGCGCTGGGCGTCGGTGGCGTCCTTGTGTTCGACGATCGCCTTCACGGCGCCGGACTCGGAGTCGCGGACGATCCGGCCGTAGCCGGTGGAGTCCGGCACCTCGGCGGTCAGCACGGTGACGGCGTTGCCGTCGGCGTCGTGCGTGGCCGCGAGCTGCCGCAGGGTCTCGCCGGTCAGCAGCGGGGTGTCGCCGCAGACCACGATCACGGTGCCGTCGACGCTGCCGCCGAGCTCCTCCAGGGCCATGCGGACGGCGTGCCCGGTGCCGTTCTGCTCGTACTGCACGGCGGTGCGGACCTCGGCGTCGATGCCGGCCAGGTGTGCCTGCACCTGCTCGCGGGCGTGCCCGACGACCACGACGAGATGAGTGGGGTCCAGCTCACGGGAGGCGGCGACGACGTGACCGACGAGCGAACGCCCGCAGATCTCGTGGAGGACCTTGGGAGTGGCCGACTTCATGCGGGTGCCCTCACCCGCTGCGAGTACGACGACGGCTGCCGGGCGGTTGGCGCTCACGGGTGTGCCCTTCGGCTTCGGGGGTGGACGCACGAAGGATACCGGGGCGTTAAGCGGCGTAAACGAGTGCGGGCCCCGACTGTTAAGTCGGAGCCCGAACCGCCACTTGCTCCCCTGCAAGGATTCGAACCCTGACATAAGGCACCAAAAGCCTCAGTGCTGCCATTACACCACAGGGGATGGCAAACCAGACCGAATCGGACATTTCGTCACTTGGTCGAGCTGACGGACCCAACTATGCCGCACCAAGTGCCTTCGATGCGACGGTACAAGTCGGAGTCGGCGGCAACGCGGACGATCAAGCATCCGGACCCAGGAGATCGGTTCAGGGTCTGTCCGCTGCGTACATCCGGCCGGTCGGCAATCTCGCGGCGGCTGAGGCCCCCGCGGCGGAGGGTGACGGCCTGGGCTCGCATGCCCTCGAAGTCGGCGTATTTGCTCATGGCGTCAGGATCGTCCGGAATGTGTGATTCGGGTCTCGATGGGTGGGTGATTCAGTCGTCCGTGCGATTACCGGTCGTTCGCCGGAATTCCGTTCGCGTGTGCGCAGGGGGTCTTCCGTAGGCTGGGCGGTATGACCAATACGGGGGAACGAGAAGGTGGAGAGGGGCGGGCCGGGCCTCTCTGGTGGGGGCGGCGGGGGCAGGCCGTGCTCGATGTGGGGCTCGGCGTGCTGTCCGCCGTCGAGTGCGGGTTCGAAGGGATCCTGTTCGCGCGGGAGGCGCATCTGCCGACCGTTGTCGGGGTGCTGTTCGGGGTCGTGGTGGGGGCCACGCTCACGGTGCGCCGGCGGTGGCCGATCGCCGTGGTGCTGGTGTCGCTGGCGGTGTCGCCGGCGGCGATCGGGTTCGTGCTCGGGGTGGTGTCCCTCTACACCCTCGCCGCGAGCGAGGTGCCGCGGCGGATCACCGGGCTGCTGTCGCTGCTGTCGCTCGTCGCGACCTTCGCCGTGATGTACGTGCGGACCGAGGGCGACGTGGAGGCGAGCGGCACCTTCGTGGCGGTGCTGTCGGTGTGCATAGCGTTCGCGCTGACCGCGCCGCCGGTGCTCTACGGGCTGTACCAGGGGGCGCGGCGGCGGCTCATGGAGAGTCTGCAGGAGCGGGCCGATTCGCTGGAGCGGGAGCTGGGGCTGCTGGCGGAGCGGGCCGAGGAGCGGGCGGAGTGGGCGCGCCGGGAGGAGCGGACGCGGATCGCGCGGGAGATGCACGACGTGGTGGCGCACCGGGTGTCGCTGATGGTGGTGCATGCGGCTGCGGTGCAGGCGGTGGCGGTGCGGGATCCGGAGAAGGCGGCGAAGAACGCGGCGCTGGTGGGGGACATGGGCCGGCAGGCGCTGACGGAGCTGCGGGAGATGCTCGGGGTGCTGCGGGCGGTGGAGAAGAAGGTGGAGAAGCCGGTTTCCGTGGCTGTCGCGGCCGTGGGGGTGTCCGCCGCGCCGGTGCTGGTGGCGGGTGTGGAGGAGGGGCCGTCGCTGGGGGAGCTGGAGGCGTTGGTGGGGCAGTCGCGGGCGGCGGGGATGGCGGTGGAGCTGGTGGTGCACGGGGAGGGTGCGGGGTATGCGGCGGAGGTGGAGCAGACGGCGTACCGGGTGGTGCAGGAGGCGTTGACCAATTGCCACAAGCATGCGCCGGGTGCGGAGGTCGTCGTACGGCTGGCGCACCGGGGTGAGGAGGTGGCGATGCAGGTGGAGAACGGTCCGTGGGACTGCGAGGCGGCGGGGGCCGGGTTGCCGAGCGGGGGCAACGGTCTGGTGGGGATGCGGGAGCGGGTGCTGGCGCTGGGCGGGGTGTTCGTGTCGGGGCCGACGGATGCGGGGGGTTTCCGGGTGTCGGCGGTGTTGCCCGGGGCGCGGTCCCGAGGGTGACTGCGGGTGCGGATCCGCTGTCCGTGTTGGTGGCCGGCTCGGGCTGAACGTGCCGCTCGGTCAGCCGGAGCAGGTGCCTTCGCTGATCGCACGCGAGATCGCTGCCGAGGTGCGCGGCGAACGCGCGGATCTCCCCCGCGGTCCCCTGGCCGTCCGGCTCCCGCTCCGGCAACCGGCGCTTCGTTGTCCGGTGGTGGGGGAGCGGCTGCCGTGGCTGGGCTCCGGCTAGGTTCCGCTCTCCGTGCGGAGGCGGATCGGCTGGAGGCCGGTGAGGAGGGCGGTGAGGGCTTCGTCGATGCTGCCGCCGAGGTACCAGTCGCCGGTGTGGTCGACGGAGTAGACGCGGCCGTCGGCGTCGAGGGCGAGGTGGGAGGTGCCGTCGGCCTCGACGCCGAGGGGGCAGAGCTGGGTGGAGAGGGCCCGTCCGAGGTCGGCGAAGGTGCGGGCGAGGTGGAGTCCGCTGAGGGGGTCGAGGCGGACGGGGGTGGGTGCTATCTGGCGGCCGGGTCCGGGGGCGGTGATGGTGAGGCCGCCGAATTCGGCCCATGCCTCGACGGCGGCGGGGAAGACGGTGTGGCGGTGGCCGGCGGGGGTGGTGTGGTCGCGCAGTGCGTCGGCCCAGTATTCGGCCTGCTTGATGTCCCAGCGGCCGGGTTGCCAGCCGGCGGTGCGCAGGGCGGTGTCCACCGTGGCCGGGAAGCGGGTGGCGGAGGACCGGTCGTAGGAGGCGGAGGTGGCGGTCATCACTTCTCGGGCTGGGTGAGGTCGACGGGGCGGATGCCGAAGTGGGCGAGGAGGGCGTCGCAGGAGCGGCAGGGTGGTGCGTAGGTGCCGTGCAGCGGGTCGCCGTCTTCGCGGATGCGGCGGGCGGTGATGCGGGCGTTCTTGAGGGAGCGGCGTGCTTCGCTCGCGGTGAGGGGTTTGCGGGAGGCGCGTTTGCTGCGGGAGCCCTCGACGGTGGTGAGGTGGCGGGAGAGGAGGATGGCTTCGGGGCAGCGGCCGGTGAAGCGTTCCCGCTGGCTGCTGGTGAGGGTGTCGTGGAAGTCCTGGACCAGTGGGTGGAGCGTGGGGGGCTGGTCGCCCTTGCCGGCGGTGCCGGTGAGGGTTTCGCCGCGGACGGAGAGGGCTGCGGCGATGGTGGGGAGGATGCCGTCGCGGCGGAACCGGAGCACGGGTGCGGCGGTGCCGTCGGTGCTGCTCCAGCGGAGCCGGGGGTCGCCGGAGGCGGCCGTGTGGCCGTGTGACGGTCCGTTCCGTGTTGCCGTGTTCTGCATGTCGCGTTTTCCCTCCCGTGGCGGCGGTGGTGTCGCCGTCGCGTACGCCGCCGTGCCGCGGGGACAGCCTGCCAAATGTCCTCATGGGTGTGGAAGCGGGGTCGAATATTCGTATCAATTCGGATGTTCCGGGGCGCGTGGCGGGGGTGGGGGTCGGGGGAGTCGGGGCCTCTTGCGGGACCGCATAGGCTGTGCTGAACCAGCCAGATCCAGCAGGGGGCTACCGCCATGACGACAGGTCGGCTCGGGCAGCAGGCCCCGCCACCCAATGCCGCGTACGCCGGGCAGGTCGTGCACTTCCCGGACCCGGTCCGGGCGGCGCGGCATCCCCAGGGCGTCCGGATGGACGGCAACGGGCATCCCGATTTCGCGCCGTACGCGCGGGCTGCGGTGGAGATCGCCGAGCCGCCGGAGGGTTTCGGTGTCGACGAGCTGCGGCTGACGGACTACGTGTCGGCGAACGCGGCGATGCGGGCGGCCGGGCACGAGCTGTGGGACACGGTGGGGCCGGTGGCGACTCCGCACGGCTGGACCTGGCACCACGCTGCGGGGACGCGGCGGCTGGAGTTGGTTCCGGTCGAGGTGAAGGCGTTGCTGCGGCACCATGCGGGTCTGGTGACGGCTCCGGTGGACCACGAGAAGCGTGGTACGCGGCCGCTGCAGGAGGTGCGTCCGGTGCATCTGGGGCTGCCGAAGTCGGTGGTGTCGGTGTCGGAGCAGCAGGTGCAGGGGGTCGAGGAGGACCTCGGGTACCGGTTGCCGGAGGCGTACCGGTCGTTCCTGAAGGCGGCGGGTGGCTGCGCTCCGGTGGGTGTGGGCCTGGACGTGGATCTGGGGCTGCTGGTGGACCAGCCGTTCTTCACGGTGCGTGAGGAGGCGGCGGTCAATGACCTCGTGTACGTGAACAAGTGCCTGCGGGACCATCTGACGAAGGACTACCTGTGCGTGGCTTTCGCGCAGGGTGGTCTGGTCGCGCTGAAGGTGCGGGGTGAGGGTGCTCCGGTCGGGTCGGTGTGGTTCTCGCCGTACGACGATGCGCGTGACCGGGACGGCTGGTCGGTACAGGAGCGGGTGGAGCGGCTGTTGCTTCCGTGTGGTGCGGATTTCGACTCCTTCCTGGAGCGACTGGCCGGTAATCCGGCGGAGTTGGAGACGGTGGCCGGTCTGATGGTGGACGGCGGATTCGCGCGCTCGGTTCCCGTGTCGACTCCGTCCGTGGAGGGGTGAATCGCGTCGTGGTGACGTTCGCGCAGGCGCAGGAGCGCGCCGAGGAGTGGATCAACGGGGACGTTCCCGCGTATCAGCACCGGGAGGTGCGGGTGCGGGAGTTCGGCCTGGGTTTCGTGGTGTGGGCGGAGGACCGTGCGGCGGGTCCGGTGTCGGGGGGTGGCCGGCAGCGGCTGGTCATCGCGCGGGACAGCGGTGAGGTGACGTTGTGGCCGGGGTTGCCGGTGGGTGAGGTGATCCGCCGGTACGAGGAGGAGTACGGGGCTGCGGCGCAGGCGGGTGCGGGGCAGGAGGCTTCGGTGCCGCCGCCGCGGATCGATTCCGAGCAGACGTCGTTCATGCTGAGTCCGCCGGAGTGGCTGCGGGAGGCTGCTGCTGTGGCCACCGGTCAGGATTCGGGTCCGGACGCGGGTTCGGGGCCGGGTGCGGCTGCGGGCGTGCCGGACGCGGGTGTGCCGGGTTCCGGTGGTCCGGCCGGTGTGCCGGACGGTGGTGTGCCGTCGGCCGTGCCCGGTGCCGAGCCCATGGGCGTGGGCGCGGGTTCGGGTGCGGGTGCAGGGGTGGGCGCGGGTGCGCCGGCCGGGGACGGTGTGCCGTCGGGGGCGACCCCGTGGGCCGGGATCGATGTGAACCCGGGGGCGGACGACGCGTCGGTGCCGCTGCCGGCGACCGTGTTCGCGCCGCCGCTGTCGGGGTCGGACCTGGAGGACGAGGGTCCGGTGTCCGGGGTGGAGCCGGAGGCGAAGACGGCCCTGATTCCCGGTGGCAGCCGGCTGCCGCGTACGACGGTGGCGCCGGTCATCGACCTGATCGGGTCGGCTCCGGGTGGCCCTGCCGCGCCGGCGCCCGGCCCCCGGCCCGCGGCCGGGCCCGGTGCGGCGGACATCGCCGATGCGCCGACGGGCAAGGCCGAGGCGCCGCGGCGGCCCGCTCCGGCTCCGGCCGGTGGCGGTCTCGACCATGCGGCGACGATGCTGGCCCATCCGGGTGGTCCCGGTGCTCCGCAGCCGCCCGGTCCGCCCGGTCCGCCCGGAGCCCCGGGTGCCGCGGGTGCGCCCGGTGCCCCCGGTGCGGGGCAGCCGCCCGCGCCTCCCGGTCCGCCCGGTGCCCCCGGTGGTTCCCTCGGTGGCGGTCTCGATCATGCGGCGACGATGCTGGCGCACCCGGGTGGTCCCGGTGCTCCGCAGCCGCCCGGTCCGCCGGGCCCGCCCGGGCCTCCTCCCGCGCCCGGTGCGCGCGGGGGCGGGCAGCCGCCCGCGCCTCCCGGTCCGCCCGGTGCCCCCGGTGGTTCCCTGGGTGGCGGTCTCGATCATGCGGCGACGATGCTGGCGCACCCGGGTGGTCCCGGTGCTCCGCAGCCGCCCGGTCCGCCCGGGCCTCCCCCTGCCGCGCCCGGGGCTCCCGGTGCGGTCGGCGGTTCGCTCGGTGGCGGGCTGGACCATGCCGCGACCATGCTGGCGGGTCCGCCCGTCGGCGGGCCGCCGGCTCCTCCCGGTCCGCCGCCCGGCCGTGGTCCCGTACCGCCGGGTCCCGCGCAGTCCGGCCCCGTACCGTCCGGTCCGGGTCCGGTCCAGCAGCCCGGGGTACCCACGGTCGGGCCCGGCTACCAGGCCGTGCTGCGCTACCGCGCGCCCGACGGTTCCGAGCAGCAGATCATCCGCCGCTCGGCGCCCGGTACGCCGCATCCGGAGTGGCAGATCCTGCACGAGCTGCGCGCCATGAACGTGCCGCCGCAGCAGGTGCTGGAGCTGCACACCGAGCTGGAGTCCTGTGAGCTGCCCGGTGGTTACTGTGCGCGGATGATCCGGGACACCTGGCCCCAGGTGCGGATCACCAGTGTGGCTCCGTACGGTCAGGACCACGCGGGCCGGCAGGCGGGCATGCGGCATCTGCTGACCCATCAGGGTGAGTTGCACCAGGTTGCCGACGGTCCGGCGCGGCCGGCGCCGGTGCGGGTGCCGCTGCCGCAGGTTCCGCTGCAGCCGGCGATCCCGATGGAGGCGATCGGGCAGGAGCTGGCGGGTGCTTTCGGCCCGCAGGGCGTGTTCCGGTTCGACCAGCGGGCGGTGTCCCGGCAGGGGGTGCCGGAGATCGTGGCGCACACCCTGGTGGTGGCCGGTCTGCCGGCGGACTTCGGGCCGTTCTTCTGGGCGCAGGCGGTGCCGGGGCAGCCGGTGCCGACGCTGGCGGAGCTGGCGGCGCAGCGGCAGGTGCAGCCTGCCGTGGACGCGGGTTCGTACCTGGTGGTCGGCAGTGACTTCGGCAAGGCGCTGTGCGTGCAGTACGGCACGGCGCACATCGTGGCGGTGCCGGTGGAGGGCGGGCCGGGCGGTGCTCCGGTGCCGCCGCAGTTCGTGAACTCAAGCCTGCCGCAGTTCGTGCGGTCGATCGCGATGCTGGGTCACATGTGGCGGCTCCGGCAGCATCTGACGCCGGAGCAGGCGGGTCGCTGGACCGTCGATTTCCAGGCGAACCTGGCGGGTCTGGACAGTGCGGCGCTGGCCTCTCCGGAGAGCTGGTGGTCGGTGCTGCTGGAGCAGATGTGGGACGGGCTGCTGTGACGGGCCGCTGATCGGCGGCCGTGCGGTGCCGGTGGCCGGCGGCCGTGCGGTTCCGTGACCGGCAGCCGTGCGGTGCCGGTGTCGTGCCGGTGTGGTGCTCGTCCGGATGGCCGGGCCGGGACTCCGAACCAGGGGTCCCGGCCCGGCCATTCCGGCTTCTGACCGCAAATGGCGCATCCTTGTCGGGAATCCCCGCGAGAGAGGCGCTTCCAGGATGAGTGCACCCATGTCACCTCAACCGCACGGCTTCACGACCGTCCGGGGCCGTGGTTACCGCTCGGACCAGGTCGACCGATATCTCGCCCGGCTGTCCGGGAGCCGGGACGAGGCGTGGGAGCGGGTGGCCCGGCTGACCGTGCTCGCCCGGCAGATGGAGGTGGAGGCGGAGCGGCTGCGCGAGGTGGTGTCGGCGCTGCGGCCCCAGACGTACGACGACCTGAGCGAGCGGGCCCGGCGGATCCTGGCGTTGGCCGAGGAGGAGGCGGAGGTCCTGCGGATGGAGGCCCGGGTGGACGCGCAGGGTGCGCTCGCGGCGGCGGACTCGCATGCGGAGCGGGCGGAGGAGCTGGCCCGGTCGGATGCGGAGGCGGTGCGCGAGCAGACGGAGGTGCGGGCCCGGCAGGGGTTGTTGAGAGCCCGTCAGGAAGCGGACGCGCTGCGGTCGGAGGCCAGGGACGAGGCCCTGGCGTGGCGGGCGGAGGCGCAGGCCGGGCTGGAGGACGTACGGCGGCGGGCGGACGCGCTGCTCGACGGCCAGGAGGCGCAGCAGCGGGAGCGCCGGGACGTGGCGGAGCGGGAGTGGGCGGTGCGGGGCGAGGAGCTGCAGGCCCGGCTGGCCGAGGCGGAGACGCATGCGGAGGCGCGGCTGGCGGAGGGGCGGCGGGCGTTCGCGGAGGCGGAGGAGGCGGCCCGGCACGGCCAGGAGGACGCGGAGGCGAGGGGTGCGGAGCTGATCGCGGAGGCGCGGGTGCGGGAGGAGCGTGTGGGCCGGGAGACGGAGCGGGTGTTGCGGGAGCATGCGGAGGCGCAGGAGGAGATGCGTGCGCACATGAACCACGTGCGTTCCAGTCTGGCGGCGCTGACCGGGCGCCCGGCCCCGGCCGACGGACTGTAGGGCGGCCGGGTCTCGCGGTTCCCGGAGCTTTCGCGACCCTCGGGGCTCCGGGGGCGGGGGCTCCGGGCGGCCCTTGGGGCTCAGAGGTTCTCGGCGAGGAAGGCCGCGATCGGCGGGGCGATTTCCGGGAGGTGGGTTTCCAGGGCGAAGTGGCCGGCGTCGTCGAAGAGGTGGAGCGCGGCGTCGGGGAGGTCGCGCAGGTACGCCTTGGCGCCCGCCGCGGTGAAGAAGGGGTCGCCTGCGCCCCAGAGGACCAGCGTCGGCGGCCGGTGCTCGCGCAGCCACGCCTGCCAGACGGGGTAGAGCTCGACGTTGGACCGGTAGTCGAAGGCCAGGTCGGTCTGGGCGTCGGCGCGGCCGGGCAGGTCGAGGAAGTACTGGTCGAGGGCGGGGGCGGCGGGGTCGAGGCGGGTGGGGTCGGCGAGCCCGGCCTCGTACTGGAAGCGGGTGCCGGCGGGGGTGAACAGGCCGCGGATCGCGTCCTCGTCGCCGGGGACCTCGCGGCGGCGGGCGATGAGTTCGCGGGCGCCTTCGGAGAGGCCGTCCTCGTAGGCGTTGCCGTTCTGGACGATGAGGCCGGTGATCCGCTCGGGGTGGCGGGTGGCGAGGCGGAGGCCGACGGGGGCGCCGAAGTCGAAGACGTAGAGGGCGTACCGGTCCAGGCCGAGGGCGTCGGTGAACGCCTCGGTGATGTCGGCGAGCCGGTCGAAGGTGTAGGTGAAGCCGGCGGGGGCCTCGGTGTGGCCGAAGCCGGGGTAGTCGGGGGCGATGAGGCGGTAGCGGTCGCCGAAGGCGTCCATCAGCCGGCGGAACTGGTGGGAGCCGCTGGGGAAGCCGTGCAGGAGGAGCAGGACGGGGGCGTCGGCGGGGCCGGCCTCGCGGTAGAAGACGCGGACTCCGCCGGCTTCGACGGTGGCGTGGCGGTGCCGGACGGGAAGGATCTCGCTCATCACATGCCTCCTTGGGCTTCGGTGGCATTAGCTTCGCCGATCATGGCTAACGGGTCAAGTGATTCCGTTAGCATTAGTCGGGTGACAGTGAACGAGACCGACACCGGGACGGCTCCGGCGGCCCCTGCGGCTCCGGCGGCGGCCTTCCCCCTGATCGGCGAACCGCTCGCCCTGGACCTGCTCAACACCCGGCCCGCGGCGGCCGGGGACCTGATCGCCGGCCCGGCCGGCCTGGCGGCCTGGCTGCACGGGCAGGGCGGCCGGCTGACCCCGGTCGCGGAGGTGGGCGCGGCCGAGCTGGCCGCCGTACACGCCGTACGGGAGGCCGCGGACGGTGCGCTGAGCGCGGCGGTACGGGGTGAGCGGCCGCCGGCGCGGGCCCTGGAGGCCCTGAACGCGGCGATGGCCGCGGCGCCCGCGCACCGGGAGCTGGTCCGGGAGGAGGGCGGCCTGAGGTCGGAGCGGGTCCGTGCGGGCGCGCCCGCGGAGCGGCTGGCGGCCGAGCTGGCGGAGGCGGTGGCGGACCTGCTCACCGATCCCAGGGTCACCTCGGTGCGTGCCTGCGAGGCGGAGGACTGCGTACTGCTCTTCCTGCCCGCCCATCCTCGGCGCCGCTGGTGCGTGGCCTCGGCCTGCGGCAACCGCGCCCGGGTTGCGCGCTATTACGCCCGCCACAAGGGGGATCAGGTGCAGACGGTGACCGGGAGCCGGGCGGAGGAGCGGCCGGAGACCACGTCGTAGGCCACGGCGTAGGCGCGTACGGGTGCGGTGCCGGCGGCGGAGCAGTCGCCGCGGTCGGTGCGGATGCCGAAGCTTCCTCCGGGGAAGCCGGCGTGCGGGGTGCCCTTGACGGTGGCCGTCCACAGGACGCGGTCGTCCTTGGCGGCGCGGACGGCGAGCCGGATCCGGTCGAGGTTGTAGCCGGAGCCGTTGAGCTTGAGCATCGGCTGGTCGGCGCCGCGTTCGCAGTCGCCGCCGGGGTCGCAGGTGGTCTCCCTGTGCCAGTTGCCCGCCCACAGGCGGAGGGAGACGCGGCGGTCGGCGGCCCTGGCGTTGTCCTCGCGGGCGCGGTCGCGGACGCGCGGTTCGACGCACACGGTGTCGCCGGGGTACGCCTCGCGCCAGACCCGGCCGGGGGCGCACTCCTTCGAGCCGAGGCCGGTGGTGGTGTCGGAGCGGACGTTGTCGGCGCGGACCTGGTCGCGGACGGCGGGTTCGACGCAGACGTGGTCGTCGGGGCGGGCCTCGCGCCAGACGAAGCCCTCCAGGCAGGTGTCGGGGCCGTGGTCGCCCGAGAGGGTGACGATGTCCTCGGATCCGGATCCGGATGCGGATCCGTCGGTGGCGCCGGGCCGGGCGGGGTCGGGGTTCTCCTGGGCGGTGGAGGCGGCGGACGGGGCGGCTCCCGGCTCGGGCGCCGGACCGGTGCAGGCGGCACCGCCGGCCGCCAGCACCCCGGCGAGGAACACGGCGGCCGCCGTACGTCCGGCCCGGCCTTCTCTGCGATCCACGGCTGACTCCCCCCGCAGTGTCCGCCGCCTTCTCCGCGAGGCGGCCGGGCACGGGCGGAGACGCGGGCCCCCGCCTACCGGTTCCCGGCGGGCTTCGCGGGACTGCCGTCCGGGGCCGGGCGCTGCGGTCCGACGGCGGCCTCCGGGGCGGTGGCCGGGCTCGCGGTGGCGGAGGCGGCGGCGGGCGTGAAGGCGTACGGGTCGCTGCGCAGGCCCGTGGTGGTCACGACGACGGCCTGGGGACCGGTGAGGGTGCCCGGCCGGTCCACGACGAGCCGGCCGCCGTCGAGGCGGGCCGGGACCCCGGTCTCGTTGAAGGTGACCACCGAGGCGTCCTGGAAGCCGCCGCCGGACAGGGTGACCGGGCCGCCGGGGGCGTCCTGGCGGACGTCGGTGATGACCGGGTTGGGGCGGCCGGCCATCTTGTTGAGGAGGTAGGCGCCGGCGGGTGCGCCCGTCAGTGCCCAGATCTGCCCGGGGAGCCGGGGGAGGCCGTCGCCCACGTCGCCGAGGAAGAAGACGACCACGTAGGCCATGGTCACCAGGCTGAGTGCGACGTACTGGAGGTCGACCAGGTCGGTGCGGCCGCTGTCGTTCGCGATCAGGTCGCGGACCGGGCGGGTGGCGGGGGCGTCCGTTCCGGCGGCGGGCGCGGGGCCCGGCTTGGTCAGGGAGCCCTGCTGGATGCGCATCCCCACGACGGCCTTGGCCGCGATCAGTGCGGCGTAGGGGCCGCCGAGCAGGGGCAGGTAGACGGTGGTGAGCGGGTCGAAGGGGCCGTCGGGGGTGCGGTGGAACCAGGCGGTGCCCTCGCCGGAGAAGACGCCGTAGCCGAGTATGACCAGCAGCAGCCAGACCAGCAGGACGGTCCAGGCGAGGGCGAGGGTGGTTGACGTCGACAGGCGTCCGTCGCGGCCGGTGATGAAGGCGGGGTTCCTGCGGAGGCGCAGGGCGACGGGGCCGGCGAGGGCGGCGAGCGCGAGCAGCGCGAAGAAGGCGGAAAGCAATTCGGGTCCCCCGGTGGTGAGTCGGCGGGGTGGACGCGGACCTGCGCTCCGCCCCGACCAACGGTGTACCGCTTGGCCGGGTCCATGACAACGCAGCCACGCCCTGCGGGCCGCAGACGGTGAGATCCGCTGCGCGGTGCCTCCCCCACCCCACCCCTTCCCGAAACCGGGGGCTCCGCCCCCGGCCCCCCTGCCTGGAGGCTCCGCCCCCGCCCCCGCCGTTGGGGCTTCGCCCCCACACCCCCGACCTGCTGTGCCCCGCCAGGGGCGCGGGGAACTGCGCGACCGGCCGGCGGACTGCGGGTCCGCCGCCGCCGGCTGGGCCGCGGCGGGCCCAGCCCCGCCGGCCCGGCGTGCGTCAGGAGCGGGGTTCCGCCGGCAGGACCGGGAAGCGGCGGGGTGCCGCCAGGAGCAGGATGAGGAACGCCGCGAGTGCCGCGGCCGCCGCGCCCAGGTAGACGTGGTCCACCGCGCTGGTGACCGCCGCCCGGAGGTGCGCGGAGGCGGCCGCCGTGAGGGAGTCCGGGTGTTCCAGGGCCCGCGAGACCTCGTCGAGGTGGGAGGGGAGCCCCGGCACCGGCGCGTCGGCCAGCCGGGCCGCGATCGTCGCGTTGGCGATCGCCCCGAACAGCGCGGCGCCGACGCTCTGGCCGACCTGACGGCAGAACAGCACCGACGCGGTGGTCTGTCCGCGCTCCGCCCAGCCCACCGTCGACTGCACCCCCACCATCAGCGGCAGCTGGAACAGGCCCAGGGCGGCCCCGAGCGCCAGCATCAGCAGGGCCGGCTGCCAGGGCCGCGCGGGGTGGGGGAGGAGCGGGAAGGAGGCCAGGCAGAGGAAGCCGAGGCCGACACCGAGCGCGGCGGTGTTGCGGAAGCCGATCCGCCGGTAGACGTGCTGGCTGAACGCCGCCGATATCGGCCAGCTCAGGGTCATCGCGGACATCACGAAGCCCGCGCCGACCGGGTCCAGGCCGAGCGCGGACTGGGCGTACGTGGGCAGGAACACCATCGGGGCGACCATCAGCAGGCCCAGCATGGCCATGGCCAGATTGACCGCGGCGATGGTGCGGCGGCGCCATACCCAGCCCGGCAGGATCGGTTCCGCCGCGCGCCGTTCGATGTGGACGACGACTGCGGCGAGGACCGCGCCCGCGCCGAACAGGCCGAGGGAGGGAGCCGACAGCCAGGGCCAGGCGACGCCGCCCTGGACCAGCGCGAACAGCACCAGCCCGCCGCAGGCGAAGACCGCGAGCGCGCCCGGCCAGTCGATCCGCGCGGCGGCCCCGGCCCACCGCCCGCCGGACGCCGTACGTGCCGCGGCGCGGGCCGGCTCCCGCAGGTGGCGGGCGGTCAGCCAGACGGCGAGGGCGCCGACGGGCAGGTTGAGCAGGAAGATCCAGCGCCAGTCGGCGTAGGAGGCGAGGAGTCCGCCGAAGGCCGGGCCGGCTATCGAGGAGGTGGCCCACACGGTGGACATCCGGGCCTGGATCCTCGGGCGCTCCCTGAGCGGGTACAGGTCGGCGGCCAGGGTCTGCACGGTGCCCTGGATGGCTCCGCCGCCGAGGCCCTGAAGGACGCGGAAGGCGATCAGGGCGGCCATGTTCCAGGCGGTGGCGCAGCACAGCGAACCGAAGAGGAACAGGCTCATCCCGGCCAGCAGGACGGGCTTGCGGCCGAAGGTGTCCGAAAGCTTGCCGTAGACGGGGAGGGTGACGGTGACGGCGAGCAGGTAGCCGGCGAACAGCCAGGAGAAGACGGAGAAGCCGCCGAGGTCGCCGACGATCTGCGGGACGGCGGTGGCGACGATGGTCCCTTCGAGCGCGACGAGACCCATGGCCAGCATGAGCGCGGCCACCAGGGCGCGCCGCGGCCGCCCGCCGCCGTCCCCGCCGTTCGCGCCCGCCTCCGGGGCCGCGCCCGCGCCCGCGTCCGCGGCGGCGGCACCCGTGTTCTCGCCCGACCCCACCGTGATCCTTTCACTGTGCACGCAACTCCGCGGAACACCTTCTCACCCGGCCCCGGCCGGGCGGTATCCCCCAGGCGTCCTCCCCCGCAGGGGGGAGGACCCCTAGGGGTAGGTCCTCACATCGGGCCAGGGGTCTTTCGTCCCGGCGGAGGACGAGAAAACGGCCGGATCCTTCTTAACTGATTCCTACAGGCGGGGACCGGGGGGTGGGGTTAACCCCCGGACGGATACGGCGATCCGCACCAGCGCGCCGTCCACCCCCCTGCGCACAGACTCAACGGGTGCGACGGAGCGCCGCCCGGCGCCCCGGCGGACCGGGGACGGCGTACTGCGAACGACGTACCGCGCACGACGTACTGCGAGCGATGTACCGCGAGCGGCGAATGACGAACGACGGACTAGGAGAATGACCGTGACAACGGCTGTGACCGACACCAGGCACGGGGGTACTGGAGGGCGTACGGCCGTCGCGGCACGAGCGCGGCAGGTCGTGAAGGCGTACGGCGCGGGGGAGACCCGCGTGGTCGCGCTGGACCACGTGGACGTGGACATCCACCGCGGGCAGTTCACCGCGATCATGGGCCCGTCCGGCTCCGGCAAGTCCACCCTGATGCACTGCCTGGCCGGCCTGGACACGGTGAGCGGTGGCCAGATCTACCTGGACGACACCGAGATCACCGGCCTGAAGGACAAGAAGCTCACCCAGCTCCGCCGGGACCGGATCGGCTTCATCTTCCAGGCGTTCAACCTGCTCCCCACGCTCAACGCGCTGGAGAACATCACGCTGCCGATGGACATCGCCGGCCGCAAGCCCGACACGGCGTGGCTGAACCGGGTCGTGGAGACGGTCGGCCTGGCCGGCCGGCTCAAGCACCGTCCCACCCAGCTGTCCGGCGGCCAGCAGCAGCGCGTGGCCGTGGCCCGCGCCCTGGCCGCCCGCCCGGAGATCATCTTCGGTGACGAGCCGACCGGAAACCTGGACTCGCGGGCCGGCGCCGAGGTCCTCGGCTTCCTCCGCCGCTCGGTCGACGAGCTCGGCCAGACCATCGTGATGGTCACCCACGACCCGGTGGCCGCCTCCTACGCCGACCGCGTGCTCTACCTGGCCGACGGACGGATCGTGGACGAGATGTTCAACCCGACCGCCGACCAGGTGCTCGACCGGATGAAGGACTTCGACGCGCGCGGGCGGACGTCGTGACCGTGCTGAAGACCTCGATGCGCAACTTCGTCGCGCACAAGGGCCGGATGGCGCTGTCCGCCGTCGCCGTGCTCCTCTCCGTCGCCTTCGTCTGCGGCACCCTGGTGTTCACCGACACCATGAACACCACCTTCGACAAGCTGTTCGCGAACACCGCGGCCGACGTCACCGTCGGCGCCAAGTCCGCGGACGACGTCGAGAACCCGAAGAACGGCCGCCCCGCCACCATCCCCGGCGCGGCCGTCGCCCAGGTCGCCAAGGCCCAGGGCGTGCAGCGCGCCGAGGGCAGCGTGGTCTCGCTGTCCGTCACCGTGGTCGACGCCAAGAACAAGAACCTGGGCCCGACCACCGGCGCGCCGACCATCGCCGCGAGCTGGAACGACCAGGAGCTCAAGTCGATGAAGGTCGCCTCCGGTCATGCGCCGCGCGGCCCGACCGATGCGATGGTCGACGCCGACACCGTCAAGAAGCACAAGCTGAAGCTCGGTGACGAGATCCGCGTCATCACCATCAACGGTGACTTCCGGGCGAAGATCGCCGGTGTCGCCGAGTTCACCGTGACCAACCCGGGTGCGACCGTCGTCTACTTCGACACCGCCACCGCCCAGCGTCAGCTGCTCGGCGCCACGGAGCTGTTCACCAACATCAACGTCACCGCCGCGGAGGGCGTCACCGACGCGCAGCTGAAGGCGAACATCGCCACGGCCGTCGGCGCGGACACCTACAAGCTGCAGACCGCGGCCGAGGCCGCCGACGAGGGCCGCAAGGACGTCGGTTCCTTCCTGAACATCATGAAGTACGTGATGCTCGGCTTCGCCGGCATCGCCTTCCTGGTCGGCATCTTCCTGATCTTCAACACCTTCTCGATGCTGGTCGCCCAGCGCACCCGCGAGATCGGCCTGATGCGCGCCATCGGCTCCGACCGCTCCCAGATCAACCGCTCGGTGCTCACCGAGGCGCTGCTGCTCGGTGTGGTCGGGTCGGTCCTCGGGGTCGGCGCCGGCGTCGGCCTGGCCGTCGGCCTGATGAAGCTGATGGGCTCGTTCGGCATGAACCTGTCCACCGATGACCTGACGGTCGTCTGGACCACCCCGGTCGTCGGCATGGTCCTCGGCATCGTCGTCACCGTCGTCTCCGCCTGGATCCCGGCCCGCCGCGCCTCCCGGGTCTCCCCGATGGCCGCGCTGAGCTCGATCGGCGCCCCCGAGGACCGCAGGGCCGGCATCGTCCGTGCCGTCATCGGCCTGGTGCTGACGGGCGCCGGCTTCGCCGCGCTGCTCCTGGCCGGCAACGCCGACAAGGCGGCCACCGGCTCGCTGTGGCTCGGCCTGGGCGTGGTGCTCACCCTGATCGGGTTCGTCGTGATCGGCCCGCTGCTCGCCGGGGCCGTGGTCCGGGTGCTGTCCGGGGTCGTCCTGCGGCCCTTCGGCTCCGTCGGCCGGCTCGCCGAGCGCAACGCGCTGCGCAACCCGCGCCGTACGGGGGCCACCGCGGCCGCGCTGATGATCGGCCTGGCGCTGGTCGCCTGCCTGTCCGTGGTCGGCTCCTCGATGGTGGCCTCCGCCACCGACGAGCTCGACAAGTCGGTCGGCGCGGACTTCATCGTCGCCTCCGACACCGGCCAGCCGGTGATGCCGCAGGCCGAGAAGGCCATGCGGGAGACCAAGGGCCTGGAGCACGTCACCACCTACCGCACGGTGGAAGCCAAGGTCACCGCTCCCGACGGCTCCGTCAAGAAGACCGACCTGAGCGTCACCGACCCGACGTACCCGCAGGACGTACGCCGCAAGATGCGCGCCGGCGAGCACAAGGACGCGTACGCCGCCGGTTCCATGGCCGTCGGCTCGGTCTACGCCGACGAGCACAAGCTGAAGATCGGCGACCGGATGAAGGTGGCGTTCGACGGCGGCAAGACCGCCGAGCTGAAGATCGCCGCGATCACCCTCGACGAGGGCAACCTCGACCGGGGCGCGATGTACGTCAGCACCGCCACCGCCCAGGCGAACGTGCCGGCCGAGATGCTGCCGCGCCCGTTCATGATGCTGGGCAAGGCCAAGGACGGCCAGGCGGACGCCGCGTACGAGTCCCTCAAGTCCACCCTGGCCGAGTACCCGCAGTACAGCGTGCGCGACCAGACGGACTACAAGCAGGCGCTGAAGGACCAGGTCGGCACCCTGCTGAACATGGTCTACGGCCTGCTGGGCCTGGCGATCATCGTGGCGATCCTGGGCGTGGTGAACACCCTGGCGCTGTCGGTCGTCGAGCGGACCCGCGAGATCGGCCTGATGCGCGCCATCGGCCTCTCGCGCCGCCAGCTGCGCCGCATGATCCGCCTGGAGTCGGTGGTCATCGCCCTCTTCGGTGCGCTGCTCGGCCTCGGCCTGGGCATGGGCTGGGGCGCCACCGCCCACCAGCTCCTCGCCCTGCAGGGCATGAAGGTGCTGGAGATCCCGTGGGGCACGATCATCGGGGTGTTCATCGGATCGGCCTTCGTGGGTCTGCTCGCGGCGCTGGTCCCGGCCTTCAGGGCCGGCCGGATGAACGTGCTGAACGCGATCGCCAGCGACTAGCGGCGGCACGCAGCGAGGGCGTGTCGTCCGGATCGGGCCCGGCCCTATCCGGACGACACGCCCCAGGGCCCGATGGCCCCGGTCCTCCTCGGGGGAGGGACCGGGGCCATCGGCGTAGGCTGGGAACCCCCGGCCCGCAGCGCGTGTCGGGCCCCTCGCGTTGCCCAGATCCAGATCCCAGATCCTGCGGACGGACGGAAGCCCTTACCTCATGAGCCTGCACGGACTGCTCGACGCCGTCGTCGCGGACCCCGCCCTCGCGGAAGCGGTCACCGCGGCCGCCGACGGCAACCGGATGCACGTGGACCTGGTCGGTCCGCCCGCCGCCCGCCCCTTCGCGATCGCCGCGCTGGCCCGGCGTACCGAACGGACCGTCCTCGCCGTCACCGCCACCGGGCGGGAGGCCGAGGACCTGGCGGCGGCGCTGCGCTCGCTGATGCCCCCGGAGCTGCAGAACTCCGTGGTCGACTACCCGGCCTGGGAGACCCTGCCGCACGAGCGGCTCAGCCCGCGCAGCGACACCGTCGGACGGCGGCTCGCGGTGCTGCGCCGGCTCTCCCACCCCAGCAAGGACGACCCGGCCGCCGGCCCGGTCAGCATCGTCGTCGCACCCATCCGGTCCGTGCTGCAGCCGCAGGTCAAGGGGCTGGGCGAGCTGGTGCCCGTGGCGCTGCGGCAGGGGCAGACCGTCGACCTCGGCGAGGTGACCGAGGGCTTGGCGGCCGCCGCCTACGCCCGGGTCGAACTGGTCGAGAAGCGCGGCGAGTTCGCCGTGCGCGGTGGCATCCTCGACGTGTTCCCGCCCACCGAGGAGCATCCCCTCCGGATCGAGTTCTGGGGCGACGAGGTCGAGGAGATCCGCTACTTCAAGGTGGCCGACCAGAGGTCCCTGGAGATCGCCGAGCACGGCCTGTGGGCTCCGCCGTGCCGCGAGCTGCTGCTCACCGCGGAGGTGCGGGAGCGGGCCGCCGCCCTCGCCGAGCAGCACCCCGAGCTCGGCGAACTCCTCGGCAGGATCGCCGAGGGGATCGCCGTCGAGGGCATGGAGTCCCTCGCGCCCGTGCTCGTCGACGACATGGAGCTGCTGCTCGACGTGCTGCCGGCCGGTTCCATGGCCGTGGTCTGCGACCCCGAGCGGGTCCGGACCCGGGCCGCCGACCTCGTCGCCACCAGCCAGGAGTTCCTGCAGGCGTCCTGGGCGGCCACGGCCGGCGGCGGGGAGGCGCCCATCGACGTGGGCGCGGCCAGCCTGTGGGGCATCGCCGACGTCCGCGACCGGGCCCGCGAGCTCGGCATGATGTGGTGGTCGGTCTCGCCGTTCGCCGCCGACGAATCCATCGGCGCGGACTCCCTGACCCTGGGCATGCACGCCCCCGAGAGCTACCGCGGCGACACCGCCCGCGCGCTGGCCGACACCAAGGGCCGGCTCGCCGACGGCTGGCGGACCGTCTTCGTGACGGAGGGCCACGGACCGGCCGCCCGTACCGTCGAGGTGCTCGGCGGCGAGGGCATCCCGGCCCGGCTGGAGGCCGACCTCGGCGCCCTGGAACCCGCGCTGGTGCACGTGGCGTGCGGGTCCGTCGAGAGCGGCTTCGTCCACCCGGAGCTGAGGGTCGCCGTCCTCACCGAGACCGACCTGACCGGGCAGCGCACCGCCACCAAGGACCTCGGCCGGATGCCCACCCGGCGCCGCAAGACCATCGACCCCCTCACCCTGGAGGTCGGCGACTACATCGTCCACGAGCAGCACGGCGTGGGCCGTTACATCGAGATGGTGCAGCGCACCGTCCAGGGCGCCACCCGCGAGTACCTGCTCGTCGAGTACGCCCCCGCCAAGCGCGGCCAGCCCGGCGACCGCCTCTACATCCCCACCGACCAGCTGGAGCAGGTCACCAAGTACGTCGGCGGCGAGGCGCCCACCCTGCACCGGCTCGGCGGCGCCGACTGGACCAAGACCAAGGCGCGCGCCAAGAAGGCCGTCAAGGAGATCGCCGCCGACCTGATCAAGCTCTACAGCGCCCGCATGGCAGCGCCCGGCCACACCTTCGGCGCGGACACCCCCTGGCAGCGGGAACTGGAGGACGCGTTCCCGTACGCGGAGACCCCCGACCAGCTGTCCACCATCGCCGAGGTCAAGGAGGACATGGAGAAGTCGGTCCCCATGGACCGGCTGATCTGCGGCGACGTCGGCTACGGCAAGACCGAGATCGCGGTCCGCGCGGCCTTCAAGGCCGTCCAGGACGGCAAGCAGGTCGCCGTGCTCGTCCCCACCACCCTGCTGGTGCAGCAGCACTTCGGCACCTTCTCCGAGCGCTACAGCCAGTTCCCGGTCAACGTGCGGGCACTGTCCCGCTTCCAGACCGACACCGAGGCCAAGGCCACCTTGGAGGGCCTCAAGGAGGGCTCGGTGGACGTGGTCATCGGCACGCACCGGCTGTTCTCCTCCGAGACCAGGTTCAAGGACCTGGGCCTGGTCATCGTCGACGAGGAGCAGCGGTTCGGCGTCGAGCACAAGGAGCAGCTGAAGAAGCTGCGCGCCAACGTCGACGTGCTGACCATGTCCGCCACGCCGATCCCGCGCACCCTGGAGATGGCGGTCACCGGTATCCGCGAGATGTCCACGATCACCACCCCGCCGGAGGAGCGGCACCCGGTGCTGACCTTCGTCGGCCCGTACGAGGAGAAGCAGATCGGCGCGGCCATCCGGCGCGAACTGCTGCGCGAGGGCCAGGTCTTCTACATCCACAACCGGGTGGAGTCCATCGACCGGGCGGCCGCCAAGCTCCGCGAGATCGTGCCGGAGGCGCGGATCGCCACCGCGCACGGCCAGATGGGCGAGAGCCAGCTGGAGCAGGTCGTCGTCGACTTCTGGGAGAAGAAGTTCGACGTGCTGGTCTCCACCACGATCGTGGAGTCCGGCATCGACATCTCCAACGCCAACACCCTGATCGTGGAACGCGGCGACAACTTCGGCCTGAGCCAGCTGCACCAGCTGCGCGGCCGGGTGGGCCGCGGCCGCGAGCGCGGGTACGCGTACTTCCTCTACCCGCCGGAGAAGCCGCTGACGGAGACCGCGCACGAGCGGCTGGCGACGATCGCCCAGCACACCGAGATGGGCGCGGGCATGTACGTGGCCATGAAGGACCTGGAGATCCGCGGCGCCGGCAACCTGCTCGGCGGCGAGCAGTCCGGCCACATCGCCGGCGTCGGCTTCGACCTGTATGTGCGCATGGTCGGCGAGGCCGTGGCCGACTACCGGGCGTCACTGGAGGGCGGTGTCGAGGAGGAGCCGCCGCTGGAGGTGAAGATCGAGCTGCCGGTGGACGCGCACGTCCCGCACGACTACGCGCCCGGCGAGCGGCTGCGCCTCCAGGCGTACCGCTCCATCGCCTCCGCCAACTCGGAGGAGGACGTCAAGGCGGTCCGCGAGGAACTCACCGACCGCTACGGCAAGTTGCCCGAGCCGGTGGAGAACCTGCTGCTGGTGGCCGGGCTGCGGATGCTGGCCCGCGCCTGCGGGGTCGCGGACATCACCCTGCAGGGCAACAACATCCGCTTCGGCCCGGTGGAGCTGCGCGAGTCCCAGGAACTGCGCCTCAAGCGGCTCTACCCGGGCTCGGTGATCAAGCCGGCCACCTCGCAGGTCCTCATCCCGCGCCCGAAGACCGGCAAGATCGGCGGCAAGCCGCTGGTCGGCCGCGAACTCCTGGGCTGGACGGGCGAGTTCCTCGCCCAGATCCTGGGCTCGTAGATGCCGGCTCCCCCGCCCGGCGCACGGGTGTGCGTCAGGCGGGGGATTCCTCCCTGGATTTCCTGAGCACCTGGGCCATCGTGACCTGGTCCTGCCAGTCGAAGACGGCCGACACCGGCCACTGACGCTTCGGGATCTGGGTCATGCCCATGCTGTCGTAGATCGCCTCGTCCGACGAGCACGGCCCGCAGATGTCGACATCGCGTTCGTCGGTGAGCCGCGAACCGCCCGGCTGCTCCAGGGACCTCACGCGGCAGCGGGGGCACAGGGCCGTCTCCGGCGGGGCGATGCCTGCCGGGGGAGAGGCGTCCGGCTCCTCCGGCACGGTCTGGTACCGGCGCATCGCGGCCGCGCCACGTGCCTGGTCCAGCAGGTCCTGGTCGGCCTGCTCCCTGACCCATTCCATGATCCGCGCAACGTCCCGGCCGGGACGGAAGACCAGGGCGAACCGCAAGAGCGATGCCGCCGCCACGGTGTCCCCCAGCCCGCCCAGCTGGTCCATGAGGTCCGTCACCTCGGAGACCGACCTGAGTACCGCGGTGGCGATGAAGGCGTCCCCCCAGTCCGCACGGATCTCGTCCGTGCGCTGCGCGAGGTCGTGGAAGACCGCGGCGATCTCCCGGACGGGGCGCTGTTCGACCGCAGTGGTCAGCAGGGCGGAGAGCTCGATCTCCTCGTCTGCGAGCTCTTCGACCAGTTCCACGAACGAGGGAGGCGCGTGCCATCGTGCCGCCGCGCGCAGCAGCTCACCCCTGTGTTCGCCGGACATGAACTGGCAGGCCAGTGCGAGCAGGTCGGCCGGCCACCTGTTGGCCAGCCAGCGGACGAACTGCCGTGCCTGTGCGGGGCGGCCCCGGTGCTCCAGCGCCTCTGCCACCGCCCGCCCGGTGCTCACTTCGTTCAAGGTCTGTGCGAATTCGGCCATGAAGACCTCGTGATCGGCGGCCGCATCACCGACGGCCTCGGGGTCCTCGTCGGACCGCCGGACGGGATCCTTGCGCGGCCGGGATCCCCGTACCTTCGCCTCGCCGTGCCACAGCCTCCACTGGTGGAGCTCGTACAGACCCGGGACGGCCGATTGGGGCGTCCGTCGCCGCGCTCGGGCGATGAGTGTCGTGATCAGTGGCGCGATGCCGGAAAAATCCCTCGGGAGGTTGGTGCCCGTGGTCCACGCGCTGATGTTCTGGGGCGTTGGTGCCTGGCGAGGGCGCCCGTTCTGCCGGTCCGCTTTCAGCGCCTGCGCGATCTCCAGGCGGAGGCTCTGCCGGTTCGGGAACGCGGCGGTCCGCTCCAACAGCTCCAGGCGGTGCCTGAATTCCTCCCGAGTGCAGGCTTCCACGGCTCCCCCTCAAAAGACGCCGGATCGGGCAGGTCCGGAACCATCCGGACTTCGATCCGGAGAATAAGCCGCTGACCTGCGCTTTGGCTGCCGTTCCGGAATTCCGGACTGGCCCGGGCCGTCCCGGACCATGACGGTGTGTCTTCCAGCCCGCTGCCGTTCGGAGGCCGCGGGCACCCGAAGGGGAGGCACACGGCATGAGCACATCGATCGGCGGCGAACCGACCAATTCCGAGCTCTACCGGCTGGTCGTCCGGCTGCGTGAGGACGTGGAGAAGCTCAAGGAGGAGCAGCAGCGCCTGCGTGAGCAGGACCTGGAGCGGGCGACGAAGACGTGGCACCTGCTCGCCTCGGCGTTCCTGGGGCCGCTGGTCATCGGCCTGGTCCTGCTGTGGGCGCGTGTGCGGGGTTCCGTGTGACGGTGGGGCCCCGGCCCGGCGGGCTGCCGGGCCGGGGCCGCTCGTGCGGACCGGGGGCTCAGAGCTCGTCGAGGTCCAGGGCCTGGGCCATCGCCCGGTAGCCGGCGTCGCCCGGGTGGATGTGGTCGCCCGAGTCGTAGGCGGGCAGGATGCGGTGCCGGTCCTGCGGGTCGGACACGACGCGGTCGAAGTCGACGACGGCGTCGTACGCGCCCGAGGTGCGGACCCACTCGTTGAACGCCTCGCGCCGGGCCTCGTTGTCCGGGGTGTCGTAGAAGCTGCCCTTGATCGGGGTGAGGGTCGAGCCGATCACCTTGATCCCCCGGGCGTGGGCCTGGCGGATCAGCGTGCGGTGGCCCTCGATCAGCCGGTCGACGGACACCCTGGGGGTCGGTCCGCCGACGGCTTCGGGCAGGCTGCCCCCGATGTCGTTGAGGCCCTCCATGAGGATGACCGTGCCCACGCCGGGCTCGCTGAGCACGTCCTTGCGGAAGCGGGCGACGCCCTTCTCGCCGGCCCAGGCCCAGTCGTTGGTCACCTGGTTGCCGCCGATCCCGTGGTTGAGGACGCTCCGGGGCCGCCCGGCCGCGACGAAACGTTCCGCCAGCTCGTCGGGGTAGCGGTTGTCGGCATCGGTGGAGGAGCCGACGCCGTCGGTGACGGAGTCGCCGAAGGTCACCACGCCGTCCCTGCGCCGGGAGTCCCGGCCGCCGGACACCTCGACCCCGCTCAGGTAGTACCAGGAAGTGCTGGTCTCCGTGAACGCCGTACCCGTCACGTCCGAACGGTGGTCGCCCGTCGCCCGGTAGCTGGTGGCGCCGGCGAAGTGGTGGAAGGTGGCGGGGCCCGTCGGTCCGGCCAGGTAGAGGGTGACGGTCACCGACTCCAGCGCGCCGACCGGGAACGGCACCCCGTCGCTGTGGGCCGTGCCCCCGGCCGGGATGGTGAGCGACCGGCTGTTGCCGAAGGTCAGCTGCCGCACCGACCCGGGCCGCACCGCCCCGCCCGCGGCGGCCTTGGCCACCGTCGCCCCGGTGATCCGCAGCGGGGTCCCGCCGTAGCGGTTGGACAGCTCGATCCGCGCCCGGGTGCCCCCGGTGCTGACCCGGACCACCTGCCGGACCGTGTGGTCGGAGAAGCCCTGCTGCGACCAGTTCGGCCCGAAGGGCGCGGTCGGCGCCTGCGGCGAAGCGGCCCAGCCGCCGCGCCAGTCCCGGCCGGTGCCGGCGTACGCGTCATCCGCGGTCGCGGTCGCGGCCGCGACCGGACTCGCCACCGCCTCCGGCCCGACGGCCGGCAGCGCGGCCAGGGTGGCCGTGGCCAGCAGGGCGACTCCCGTACGCCGCAATCCGTTCCTCGTGGTCATCCGTCCCAGCCCCTTGTTCTGCGCGAAGTTCGTCCATGTGCCGTGTGCGTGCACGCAACACCCACAAGGGGAGGGGAACCCCGGTTGTTCCGGCGCCGCCGCTTTCGCACCCCGTATGTCACCTCCGGGTCCGGTACGGCGGAGCCGGAGGGCACGCGGGCAGCGGGCGGGAGGAGGGAGGAGGGAGGAGGGAGGTGTTGTGGGGGTCAGGCGCTTTCGGACGGGCCGCCGCTGACCTTGTCGCCGTCCACGATGTCCTTGTCGGCCGGCTCCTGGTTCTTCACCGGGACGTTGAACTCGGAGAAGGTCATCTCGCCCGCCTCCTCTCCCTGGCTGCTCATCTTCAGGAAGTACGGCTCACCCTGCATGGCGACCCAGAACGTCGAGTCGCCGTCCTCGCCGCTGTTGGTGAGGGTGTACGCCGGGCCGGCCGGCAGCCGGGTCTCCTCGCCCTTGCGGGCGAGGGGCATCCGCTCGAACTCGCCGAGCAGTTCGTCCAGGTCGCAGAGCGACGCCATCTCCTTGGCCTGCGCGGTGGTGGCGGTCTTCTTCACCCAGCGGTCGGCGAGCTGCTTGACGGCCGCGTCCTGAACGGCCTTGGGATGGGCCTTCATCTGGGTCCGGTAGAACTTCTCGTCGGCCTTGAAGTAGAGGAGTTTGGCGTTCTTCACGATCTTGACCGTGCCCTCGCCACCCATGGCCATGGCGCCCTCGCAGTCGCCGTTCTTGTCGATGGCCAGGTCGATGCTCATCGGCTTTCCGCCGTCCCTCACCTGTCCCTTGACGCGCATGGACTGCACGGCACGGGTGGCCGCGTACGCCTTCTCGCCTATCTCCGGACCCGAGAGGTCGGTGAACGGGTGCTTGGCGGGGCTCGGGCTCGGGCTCGCGGCAGGGGAGGCAGGGGCGTTCGTCCTGCCGGACTTCGCATCGCCGGAACCCGAGCCGGACCCGTTGCAGCCGGTGAGCCCGAGGAGGGCTGCCGAGGCCAGGACTGCGGTGGCGGTCACGCGGGCACGTCGCATGAGTGCTACTTCCTGTTGCGGAGGACGGAGCCGATCGGGAGCGGAGCGGCGAGGGGCGAGTGTACGGGGCGGCGCCGACACGGGGTTTCGGGGAGCCGCCCTCCCGCGCCGCTCCCGAAGCCGGCCTCCAGGCCCCGGGCGGGGCGTTGACTCAGCCGCTCTTCTTCCAGTCGCCGCAGCCGGTGGTCTTGAAGTAGGCGTCCTTGGCGGAGACGGTCACCACCGCCGGGCCCGTCGGGTTGTCGTTGGCGGCGATCGAGTCGAGGCCGTGCGCGGCGTCCTTCGCGCGCTCCCAGTAGCAGCCGGCGCTGCCCTCGGCCGGTCCGGCCGACTTGTAGGTGCCGGGCGCGATGTCCACGCCCACCTTGAACATGCCGCCGTCGCCCTTGATCGCGGACTTCGGGCTGCCGGCCGCCTTCTCGTCCACGACCTCCCAGTCCTTGCAGTCCGAGCTCTTGAGGATCTTGGCGGGGGCCTTGACGGTCATGTAACTCGCGCCGGTGACGTTGTCGTTGGCGATGATCGAGTCGGCCTCGCCGGAGGAGTCCTTGGTCAGCTCCCAGTAGCAGCCGGCCGTGCTGCCGTTGCCGGTGGTGCGGTACGTGCCGGGCTTGAGGTCCTTGCCCACCTCGAAGGTCCCGTTGCCCTTGAAGGCCACCGCCTTCTTCGGTTCTTCCTTCTTCTCCGGGGACTTCCCGCCCGTGCCGGCGGTGCCGCCCGTACCCGGGTCGGCGGGCTTGCTGCTCGCGGCCTTGCCCTTGTCCTTGTCCTTGTCGGCCCCGGTGTCCGTGTCGGAACAGGCGCTCAGGGCTACCAGGGCGAGCGCCGTGCCGATACCGGCGAGGGCCGTGCGGGTGAGCCTGGAGGCGTGGGCGTGCGACATGTCTGGCCTTTCGTCGATCCGGTGGTGGGGGGACACGGGTCATCACAACAGAGACTGTGAACCGAGTCAACAAGATTCATTCGTTCCATCGAGTTCACGCTGTGAAGCTGGTTCTCGGGTGTGTACGGGTATCCTCTGCGGCATGCCGGAGAACACCGCAGAGGTCACCGCCGCAGAGGTCACCACCGCCGAGGTCACCGCCGCAGAGATCGCCCGCCTCGCCGGCGTCGGCCGCGCGGCCGTGAGCAACTGGCGGCGCCGCCACCCCGACTTCCCCAAGCCGGTCGGCGGCACCGAGACCAGTCCCTCCTTCGCGCTCCCCGAGGTCGAGGCCTGGCTGCGCGCCCAGGGCAAGCTCGCCGAAGTACCGCTGCGCGAACGCGTCTGGCAGCAGGTCTCCGGCCACCCCGGCGGAGCCGTCGCCGGCCTCGTCGAAGCGGGCTGCGCCCTGCTCCTCGTACGCGATCGGCCGACCGGTTGGCTGGAGGCCGCCGCCGTCTCCGACCCGCGCACGGCCACCCTGCTCCGGCCCCTGCTCGCCGAGGTCCTCACCGCCCGGCTCGGCCCCGGCCACCCCCTGGCGGCACTCGCCGCCGACGGCATCCCCGCCGCCTCGGTCCCGCTGCTGCGCGCCGCCGCCGAGCTCGCCGCCGGACTCGGCGCCCGCAAGGCCTTCGAGTTCCTGCTCGGCCGGCACCTCGACGCCAACCCCCGCCAGTACACGCTCACCCCGCCCGGCCCCGCCGAGCTGATGGCCGCACTGGCCGGCGACGGCGCCCGCACCGTCCTCGACCCGGCCGGGGGCACCGGCACCCTGCTGCGCGCCGTACGCGCCCCCGCAGCCCTCCGCATCCAGGACAGCAGCCCGGACACGGCCGCGCTCGGCGCACTCCGGCTCGCCCTCCACGGCGACGCCGAGGTCCGGGCCGCCGCCGCCGACAGCCTGCGCGCCGACGCCTTCCCGGGGCTCGCGGCCGACGCCGTGCTGTGCCACCCCCCGTTCAACGAGCGCAACTGGGGCCACGACGAACTCGCCTACGACCCCCGCTGGGAGTACGGCTTCCCCGCCCGCACCGAATCCGAGCTCGCCTGGGTGCAGCACGCCCTCGCCCACCTCCGCGAGGGCGGCACCGCCGTCCTCCTGATGCCGCCCGCCGTCGCCGCCCGCCGCTCCGGCCGGCGCATCCGCGCCGACCTGCTCCGGCGCGGCGCCCTGCGCGCCGTCGTCGCGCTGCCCGCCGGAGCCGCACCCCCGTACGGCATCCCGCTCCACCTGTGGGTGCTGCGCCGGCCGGCTCCGCACGGCCCCGCCGCCCCCGGGCTGCTCCTCGTCGACACCGCCTCCCTCGCCGCCGACGGACGGGACAGGTCCGCCTGGCCCGCCGTACACACCGCGGTGCTCGACGCCTGGAGGGCGTACGACCGCACCGGCGGCGCGGCCGAGGACACCCCGGGGCTCAGCCGCGTCGTCCCGGTCATCGAACTCCTCGACGACGACGTCGACCTGACCCCGGCCCGGCACCTCCCGCCGCCCGCCGCGGCCGGCGGGCCCGCCGAGCTGGCCGCCGTACGCGAGCGCCTGGACGAGACCCTCGCCCGGGCCGCCCGCCTCACCCCGCCGCCACCCGCCGCGCCCGCCGGGTCCGCAGCACCCGAACCCTCCGGCGGCGGACCGGTCCCGTCCGTCTCGGCCCCGTCCGCCTCCGCCTCCGCCCCGTCCCGGCCGCCGCTCACCACCATCGGCGAACTCGCCCGGGCCGGCGCCGTACTGCTCCGCACCGGTACCGGCAGCGGCACCGGGGAAGCCCCCGTCCTCACCGAACACGACGTGTCCGCGGGCACCGCCCCCTCCGGCACCCTCGCCGAGGGCCCCGAGCCGCCCGTGCTCACCGAACCCGGCGACGTCGTCGTCCCCGTGGTCGGCGGGACCTCACCCGCCCGGGTCATCGGCCCGGACACCGCCGGTGCCGCCCTCGGCCGGAACCTGCAGCTGCTCCGCCCCGACCCGGACGCCCTCGACCCCTGGTTCCTGGCCGGATTCCTGCGCGGCACCGCCAACAGCCGGCAGGCCAGCAGCCACGCCTCCACCGCCACCCGGCTCGACGTGCGCCGGCTCCAACTGCCCCGGCTGCCGCTGCCCGACCAGCAGGTCTACGGCGAACGCTTCCGCGCCCTCGCCGAGTTCGAGGACGCGCTGCGGCTGGCCGGCCGCCTCGGAGAGCAACTCGTCCAGGGCATGTACGACGGACTCACCGACGGGACCGTCACGGTTGGGTACAACCACTGACCTCCTGCGGGAGTCGGTGTATACGCTCTGACCCGCACGTCCCCATCAGTCTTTTCGCGCCAGTCCCCAGGAGCAGTGATGCACGGCCCCGGCTATCCGCCGCAGCAACGACCCCGACCCGCCGGCGGGTCCGTGGTGACCATGCGCGTGCTGTTCGCGCTGCTGCCCGTGCTGAGCTGCGGCATGCTCGCCTTCGGGACGCTGATCCGGCTCGCGGTCGTCACCCGGCGCCCGCGCGACTGGGCCCTGAGCGTGGCCGACGGCGTGCTCATCGTGGCCTGCCTGGCCCTGGTCGGCGAGGACCCCACCGAGGACGCCAGCACCTGGATGGGCAACACCGGCATGATCACCATCCTGACCATGGCCGTGGTGGTCACCGTGTACTTCCTCTACAGCGACATCAAGCACTGGGAGAACGCGGCGGCCGCGCCGGCCGGCTGGTACCCGCCGGCACCGCCGGTCACCCCGCACTACGGCTACCCGCCGGTGGACCACACCCCGGCGCCCGGCCACACCCAGCCGCCCGGCCGGACCACCGTCCCGATGCCGCACCAGCCGGCCCCGCACCAGCCCGCCCCGCAGCAGGCCCCGCAGCAGACCCCCCAGCCCGCGCCGCAACAGGCCCCCCAGCCCCACCAGCCGCCCCGCATCGGCCAGGTCCGCGCCGAACTCGACGAGCTCAGCGAGCTGCTCCGCAGGCAGCAGGGGGAGCAGGGCCGGTGACCGAACGCGTCATCGCGGACCGCTACCAGCTCGCCACCGTCCTCGGTCAGGGCGGCATGGGCCAGGTGTGGACCGCCTACGACCGCAGGCTCGACCGCCGCGTCGCCGTCAAGCTGCTCCGCCCCGACAAGGTGGCCGGCCCCGGCACCGTCGCCGAGGAGCTGCGCCGCCGCTTCGTCCGCGAATGCCGGGTCACCGCACAGGTCGACCACCCCGGCCTGGTCACCGTGCACGACGCCGGCAGCGACGGCGACGACCTCTACCTGGTGATGCAGTACGTCGAGGGCGCCGACCTCGCCGACCACCTCGCCGAAAACGAGCCCTACCCGTGGCCGTGGGCGGTCTCGGTGGCCGCGCAGCTCTGCGCGGTGCTGTCCGCCGTCCACGCCGTGCCCATCGTCCACCGCGACCTCAAGCCGCGGAACGTGATGGTCCGGCCCGACGGCACCGTCCTCGTCCTCGACCTGGGCGTCGCCTCCGTGATGGACACCGACACCACCCGCCTCACCAACACCGGCACCCCGATCGGCAGCCCCGCCTACATGGCCCCCGAACAGGCCATGGGCGGCGCCGTAGGCCCGTACACCGACCTGTACGCCCTCGGCGTGCTGATGTACGAACTCCTCAGCGGCAGCGTCCCGTTCGCCGGATCCACCGCCCTCGGCGTACTCCACCGCCACCTGTACGAGCCGCCGCTCCCGGTCCGCCAGGTCCGCCCGGAGATCCCGCACCAGCTGGAAGCACTGCTGCTGCACCTGCTCGCGAAGGACCCGCAGGACCGCCCCGGCTCCGCCCAGGAGGTCTACGAGGCCCTCGTCCCGCTGCTGCCCACCGCCGGCAGCCAGGTCCCGTCCGGGCCGATGGACCCGACCCGGCCGTTCCTGAAGCCGCAGGCACCCTGGCCGGACCGGGCCGCCGCCCCCGTCGTGCCGCCCCGCCCGGCCGCCCCGCCGCGCCCCGACATCGCCTCCTCCGTGGACGAGGTCAAGCGCCTCCTCGACCAGGGCCGGCTCACCCAGGCCGTGGACATCCTGGGCTCCCTGCTGCCGGCGGCCGCCGCCGAGCACGGGGAGGGGTCCCCGGTCGTCCGCTCCCTGCGCAAGCAGTACGCCGCCACGCTGATGGACGACGGCCAGTACCGGCGGGCCCTGCCCGAGCTGCGCCGGCTCGCCGACGAACTCCCGGCCGGCGACCCGCAGTCCCTCCGCTTCCGCTACGACGCGGCCCAGTGCCTGGACCAGCTCGGCGAACCGGCCGCGGCCCTGGCGGAATACCGCTCGCTGCTGCCGCAGTTCGAGAACCACTACGCCAACCCGGACCCGGAGCTCGCCCTGGAGGTCCGCCGCCGGATCGGACACCTGCTGCTCTCCCTCGGCGACCGCCAGGCGGCCCACGAGATGCTGGCCCGGCTCCTCTACGACGCCGAACGCCTCCACGGCCCGGGCCACCCGCTCCCCGCGGAGGTCCGCCGCACCCTGGCCTGGCTGGGCCAGGTCCGCGGCTGAGACCGGGCTATGCCCCGGCAGGGCCGGTGCCCGCCCACCGGGCGGACACCGCCACCGGTCGGCGCCCCGGCCGGCCCCTACCCGGCGATCCGGGCGTCCCGGCCGGTCCCGGCCGAGGAGCTGTCCGCACGCTGACCGCCCGGCCCGCCGGATCCCTCGACACCGCCCGGCCCGCCGGATGCCTCAACTCCGCCCGGGCCGCCCGGCCCTCCGCGCCGGGCGGACCGGGCCGAGGCCCGTGCGGGAAGGAAGGTGAGCAGGGCCGTGCCCGCCAGCCCGACCCCGCCCAGGCCCAGCCCCGCCAGCAGCCCCGGCGGGCGGAAGGTGCAGGTCACCGTCGTGGTGCGGCCGTCCAGCGGGACCGCGACCAGCCCCAGGTGGCTCTCCGCCGACCGCCCGTTGCACGTCCAGCCCGGAATCCGGGTCGCCGCCACCACCGCCGTGCCCGTCGACCCGGCCGGCAGCTCCGCGCGGACCCCGCGCGACCCGACCCGCACCGAGACCGCCGCCGTGTCCCGCAGCGCCGACACCGCAGCGTCCAGACGGCTCCGGTCCAGGCACTCCAGCGTCCAGTCGAGCGGCTCCTTCCCGAGGAACCTCAGCTTCGAGGACGCGCCGTGCGACACCCCCATCGGCTGCATCGCGGCCCGGTTCTTCGGCGCGTTCCCGCGCAGCCCGAAGGGCTGCCCGTCCGCCAGCCGCACCCTGCCGTCGTACGCGGGCGCCCACAGGAACGCCTCCGTACCCGGCGCGCACACCCCCGGGGCCACCGGCTGCTCGTACACCCGGGCCCCCAGCAGCAGTTCCTGGTTGCGGAACGGTGAGTCGCCGTACGCCGGCGCGGCCGCCGCCGGCGGGCGGACCGTGACCATCGGCAGGGTGTCCCGGCGCAGCACCGAACCGTCGGGCTGCAGCCTGGCGCCCACCGCGAACAGGGCGTCCGTCACCGGGTTGTCGATGCTCTGCACGTTCCGGCCGCGCGAGGTCCAGCCCGCGCCCAGCGCCGCCATCGTCCGCGTGTACACGTCCGGGGTGTGGCTGCTGTAGTACGAACCGCCCTCGCCGCCCAGCAGCATCGGGTCATTGCCGGTCAGGGCCGGCCGGCCCGGGTCCGTGCGGTACGCGGGCCAGCCGTCGGCGGCGGCCAGCGCGCGGGCCCGCGCGCCGTGCTCCCGCCCCCAGGACGGGTAGTCGTCCAGCAGGGCCAGCTTCTCGTGGTGCCCCCACGCCGTGGTCGCCGCCGCCTGCCCGGCCAGCACCAGCACGAGCAGCCCGGCCGCCGGGACCGCCAACCGGTGCCGGTGCAGCAGCCACCAGGCGAGCCAGGCCACCGCCAGCCCGCCCAGGAACAGGGCGTACGACCAGGTGGTCGGCAAGGTGCTGCCGGCCGCCGCCAGCGCCGCCGCGCCCGTCACCGCCGCGCCGCCGGCCAGCGCCCGCGGCCCCGGCCGGCCCGCCGCCAGCCCCGTCCACGCGGCGATCACCAGCACCCCCGCCAGCACGAACGTCTGCCGGTAGGGGCTGCCGTTCGGGGTGGCGAACACGTGCCACGCCAGATGGGTCGGCTTCCACTGGAAGGAGAGGAGCACCGCGAGCACCAGCCCGGTCCACCACAGCCGGGTCCGGACCGGAACCGCCCGGTGGAACGGCAGCGCCGCCGCCAGCAGCAGCGTGCCCGTCCCCACGAACACCGCGGGGGAGGAGAAGCTGTACGTGGCCGGCAGCAGCCGCGCGGACAGGTCCGTCCACCCCGCCGGCTCGAACTCCTTCACCAGCCCCGGAAAGGCGTGCTTCGACCCGAGGAACACCGGGACGAGCACCGGCCCGGCCAGCGCGATGCCCAGCAGGGTGGCGCCCGCCGCCCGCAGCACCACCCGCACCCGGTCCCGTACGTCCTCCCGTTCCAGGACCACGCGCACCAGCAGCACCAGCGCCGCCCCGAGCGTCGCCATGTACGCGGTATAGAAGTTCGCCGCCCAGCACACCGCGACGACCACCGGGGCGAGCCCCGCCCGGCGCCGCCGCAGCGCCCACTCACCGGTCAGGCAGAGCAGCGGGAAGGCGATCAACCCGTCCAGCCACATCGTGTTGTAGGAGGCCTCGATCACCGACCAGCCGCACAGCGCGTACGAGGCGCCCAGCACCGCGGCACCCCACCACGGGCCCGGCCGCATCGTCCGCAGCAGGCCCGCCATCACCGCCGCGGCCGCCGCGATCTTCAGCACGGTGATCACATAGACCGCCAGGTCGATGTCCTCGCGCGGGAAGAGGCCCACCAGCACCGCGAACGGGCTCGTCAGATACGTGCCCAGGTCGGGCAGGAAACTCGTCCCGTAGCCCGACTGCCAGTTGAGCAGCAGCCCGCCGGCGGCCTCGCCGTGCAGCAGGTCCCACAACCGGGCGTGGAACGGCACGAACTGGTTGCCGAGGTCATTGATGCTGCGGTGCCGGTGGCCGTACGGGAAGATCCGTGCGGCCGCGTCGCCGGCGCACACCGCCAGCGCGGCGATCAGCGCCGCGAGCGCCGATCCGTACAGGCCGGGACGGCGCGGTGCGTTGTGCGGTGTCGACATGGTGGGGTGACCTTGGCAGTGTCGGAAGACAGTTGGATGGCCGACGGGTGAACACGCACCCCAACAGCACGGGAATCGTTGGTCGAACCGGTGGCCCGTACCAACCTGAGCTCATACCATCGATCATCGCAAGGCCCTTGTGCACCGAAGCACAATCTAACGGCCCGGCCCTGGAGGCTCCTTTGCACCGTCGCACTGCGCTCTCCGTCTCCGCCGCCCTGCTCCTCGCGGCACCGCTGCTCTCCGCCTGCTCCGGTGAGGCACGCCCCGGCACGGCGGCCGTCGTCGGCGGCGAGCGGATCACGACCTCCGCCCTCCAGGCCCAGGTGAAGGACGTGCGCGCGGCCCAGCGGCGCACCGACAACCCGGCCCAGCAGATCGCCGCCTCCTCCCACCTGGAGCGGATCAAACTCAGCAGGATGGTCCAGCTGCGGATCCTGGAGCGGGCCGCGGACGGGGCCGGGGTCACGGTGACCACCAAGGAGATCGGGGAGGTCGCCAAGCGGCAGCTGGCGCAGGCCGGCGGCGACCCGGCGCAGATGGAGAAGCTGCTGCTGGCCCAGCGCACCCCGCTGGCCCCCGACCAGGCCGACGACGAGATCCGCTTCCAGCTCCTCTACGGCAAGCTCGTCGAACACGACGGCGAGCAGAAGGCCATGGCCCGTCTCGCCGAGGCCGCCCGGCAGCTGCACATCGAGATCAACCCGCGCTACGGCGCCTGGGACGCCAAGCAGATCACCCTCGGCGAGGGCCGCACCCCCTGGATCACGCAGAAGACCCGTACCGAGGAACCCCAGGCCTGACCCGGCCTGCGGAACCCCGGGCCCGACCCCGCCTGCGGACCCCGGGCCCGACCCGGCCGGCCGCCGGGGTAGTTTCGAGGTGTGACCGACCACGACGCCCTCTCCGCACACCCCGACCGGCCCGCCGACGGGGACACCGGCCGGATCGTCCTGCTGACCACCAGCCACCGGGTCGCACCCGGCCTGCTGTCCTGGCCGGCGTGGCAGACCCTGCGCTCCGCCGACCGGGTCCTGTGCACCGACCCCGGGCACCCGCAGCTGCCCTACCTGCGGGAGGCCGGGATCCCGGTGGAGCAGGAGAACCCCGACGCCGCCGGCCTGGTCGCCGAGTGCGCCGGCGGCCGGACGGTCGTGGTGCTGCCCACCGGCGAGGGCGACCGGCACCTCACCGACGGCCTGGCCCGGATGGCCGGCTCCGGCCGCTTCGCCATGCCCGGCCTGGAACTGCTCCCCGGCTCCTACGACCTGCCCGGCGCCCGGCTGCTCGACCTGGTCCAGGTCATGGACCGGGTCCGCCGGGAATGCCCGTGGACCTCGCGCAAGACCCATGAGGGTCTGGCCAAGTACGCCATCGAGGAGGCGTACGAACTGGTCGAGGCCATCGAGACCGGGGACCGCGGCGAACTCCTGGAGGAGCTCGGCGACGTACTGCTCCAGGTCGTCTTCCACGCCCGGATCGCGGAGGAGAGCGAGGAGGACCCGTTCTCCATCGACGACGTCGCCGGCGCGCTGGTCGCCAAGCTCGTCCACCGGCACCCGCACGTCTTCGGCGACGCCGAGGCCGAAACCCCCGAGGACGTCCACGAGCACTGGCAGCGGACCAAGGCGGAGGAGAAGCAGCGGGAGTCGGTGACCGACGGCGTCCCGCTGGGCCAGCCCGGCCTGGCGCTCGCCGCGAAGCTCGCCGGCCGGGCGCGCGCCGGCGGCATCGACGTCGCACTGCCGCGGGGCGAGGGCATCGGGTACGAGCTGCTGGCGCTCGCCGCCCGGGCGGAGGCCGAAGGCGTGGAGCCGGAAACCGCGCTGCGCGCGGCGGCCCGCGCCTACCGGGACGCGATCCGCGCCGCGGAGGGCGTCGGCGCCTGAGGCCTGCCCGGCGAATCACGGGCCGGGGCCGGCCCCGGCCCCGGCCGTGATCCGGGCGCGGGGCGCCTCAGCCCCGGCGCGGGGCGCGGCCCGAGGGGTTGTGCCAGTGGAGGTCCGGAGGGTTGAGGAACCACTCGCCGAAGCCGACCGGGCGCGAGCGCCCCGCGCCGCCGGCCGGCACCGCGTCGTGGAAGATCCGCCCGGGCGGGGCACCCAGCTCCTCCAGCAGCAGGGCGGTCCGCTCGATGAACAGCGGCGGCCCGCTCAGGTACACGTCGTGGTCGGGCCACAGCCCCCGGGTGGAGAGCGCGGTCGCCAGCCGGTCGGTGGCCTGGTTGCGGTGCCGGCCCGGAGCGGGGGTGATGTAGGTGACGCTCAGCCAGCCGAAGGCCTCCGCGAACTCCTCCATCAGCGGGCGGTCGTACAGGTGCGCCTGGTCGCGGGCGACGGCGAAGAGCCGCACGTCCTGATCGGGAGGGCGCTCGGCGAGCTCCTCCAGCATGGCCCGCACCGGCGCCCAGCCGGTCCCGGCGACGATCATGCTGATCGGGCGGCCGTCCCGGCGCAGGACCATCCGCCCGCCGGGCGCGCCCAGCCGCAGCGTCTCCCCCGGCCGCACCTCGCGCACCAGGGCGGGACTCAGCCGGCCCTGCTCGATCCGGCTGATGTGCAGGTCGACGGTGTGGTCGGCGCGGGGCGCGTTGCCCAGGGAGTACGTCCGCCAGGTCCTCGGCACGCGGTCGCTGCCGACGCTGACGTACTGGCCCGGCCGGTAGGGCAGCGGTTGCCGGGGCCGCAGGGTCAGCACCCCTATGTCCTCTCCGTACTGGAGGTGGCGCACGATCTCCGCGTCCCACCACGGAGGGTCCCCGCCCTCCGCCGCGCCGGCCGTCATCGTGTCGGCGATCAGCTGGTACGCCTCGCCCCAGGCCTTCTCCACCACCGGCGTCCAGGCCGCGCCGGACGCCTCCGCGAGCGCGGCGAGCAGGCTGGCGCCGACGGCGGCGTAGTGTTCCGGGCGGATCAGGAACTTCCGGTGGTCCCGGCCGAGTTCCCTCAGATAGGGGATGACGGTGTCCTCGTCCAGGTGGGCGATGACGTGGGTCAGTGAGGCGAACAGCCGGTCCCGCTGGCGCTCCATGTCCTCGGCGGAGGGCGGGAACAGCTCGCGGATCGCGGGGTTGTGCCAGAAGAGGTGCGAGTAGAAGAACTTGACCGCGTGTTCGGCCCGTCTCTCCACCACCGCGAAGCTTTCTCTCAAGATCCTCACATCCACAGAACCGAAAGTAGGAACAGCGGGCGCGGCAAGGTCAAGCTCCGTCCGATCTGCGGACAGCCGCGACGAACCCCTCATAACGGATGGGGTGCCGGACGCGGGATACGGTCGGACCGTGCACGATGACCCGCCCACGCTGTTCGACTGGCAGTTCGCGACCGACCCCTACCCCTCCTACGCCTGGCTGCGGGAGCACTCCCCGGTGCACCGCACCACGCTGCCCAGCGGGGTCGAGGCATGGCTGGTGACCCGGTACGCCGACGCCCGCCAGGCCCTGGCCGACCAGCGGCTCAGCAAGAACCCGGTGCACCACGCGGAACCGGCGCACGCCAAGGGCAAGACCGGGATCCCGGGGGAGCGCAAGGCGGAGCTGATGACCCACCTGCTCAACATCGACCCGCCGGACCACACCCGGCTGCGCCGGCTGGTGTCGAAGGCGTTCACCCCGCGCCGGGTCGCCGAGTTCACCCCCCGGGTGCAGGAGCTCACCGACCACCTCATCGACAGGATCCTCGAAAAGCCGGCGGTCGCGGGGCGGGGGGAGGCGGACCTCATCCACGAGTTCGCCTTCCCGCTCCCCATCTACGCCATCTGCGAGATGCTCGGCGTACCGCGCGAGGACCAGGACGACTTCCGCGACTGGGCCGGAATGATGATCCGCCACGGCGGCGGTCCCCGGGGCGGGGTCGCCCGGTCCGTGAAGAAGATGCGGAACTACCTGGTCGAACTCATCCATCGCAAAAGGGATGATCCGGGCGATGATCTGATCTCGGGTCTGATCCGGGCGAGCGACCACGGCGAGCACCTGACCGAGAACGAAGCCGCCGCCATGGCCTTCATTCTCCTCTTCGCCGGCTTCGAGACCACGGTCAACCTCATCGGCAACGGGGTCCACTCCCTCTTCATGAACCCGGACCAGCGGACCCGCCTCCAGGCATCCCTCGCCGCGGGTGAGACGGACCTGCTGGCCACCGGGGTCGAGGAGCTCCTCCGCTACGACGGCCCGGTCGAGCTGGCCACCTGGCGGTTCGCCACCCGCCCGCTGGTGCTCGGCGGCCAGGACATCGCCGCCGGCGATCCCGTCCTGGTGGTGCTCGCCGCCGCCGACCGGGACCCCGACCGGTTCGCCGACCCGGACACCCTGGACCTCTCCCGGGCCGACAATCAGCACCTCGGATACGGGCACGGGATCCACTACTGCCTGGGCGCGCCGCTGGCCCGGCTGGAGGGGCAGACGGCGCTGGCGAGTTTGCTGACGCGGATTCCGGATCTGGAGCTCGCGGTGGACCCTGCCGAGCTGCGCTGGCGCGGCGGGCTGATCATGCGTGGCCTGCGCACCCTTCCGGTTCGCTTCACTCCCCGTAATTAACTGACCCGAGGTCAACCCGTTTCCTGACATGCCATCAGCAATGTGACCTTCGCGTGATCTGCGCTGCATCGACTTGTGACAGACGTTCGGGGAGCGCTAG
Source organism: Streptomyces sp. NPDC089799 (assembly GCF_040684755.1). Classification (NCBI taxonomy): domain Bacteria; kingdom Bacillati; phylum Actinomycetota; class Actinomycetes; order Kitasatosporales; family Streptomycetaceae; genus Streptomyces; species Streptomyces sp. NPDC089799. Next base: position 202,079 of record NZ_JBFBGR010000010.1, read on the forward strand.
GTTCCACGTCACCTCCCCGCCGTCACGCGAAAGGTCCACCCTCATGCGTTCCGGGAACGGCCGTCACCGTAGGCCCCGCCAGGCTCCCGCCTTCGTCGTAGCCGCCGGAGTCACCGGCTCCGCGCTCGCGCTGCCGCTGCTCGCCGCCACCAGTGCCTCCGCCGCCGACACAGGCACCTGGGACCGGGTGGCCGACTGCGAGAGCGGCGGCAGCTGGAGCGCGAACCCCGGCGGAGGCGCGTACGGCGGACTCCAGTTCACCCAGGACCAGTGGGAGCGCGCCGGCGGTCTCGACTACGCCCAGCGCGCCGACCTGGCCAGCCGCTCCCAGCAGATATCCATCGCGGAGCGGGTGCTGGCCGCCGAGGGGCCGCAGGCATTCGGGGCCTGCGCCGAGCAGGCCGGGCTGGACCGGAACGCGCCGGCCGCCCAGGTGGACCCGGGTCAGACCCGGGCCGAGCGGCAGGCCGAGGCCAAGGCGCAGGCGGAGCAGAACCGCTACGAGGCGAGCGGGCAGGACGAGCCCGCCGTGACCCCGGGAGGGGTGTTCATGCCCGGCGTTCCGGCCATGCCGGCGCCGATGCCCCCGACCGTGGAGCCCACCGCCCCGGCGGCCACGCTGCCGCCCGGTCAGCAGCCGGACCCGACCGCTCCGACCACGCCGCCGTTCACGGGCAACCCGACGGCACCGCCGATCACGCCCACCGCGCCGACGACTCCGGTCACTCCCGGCACTCCTGACGGTTCGGTCACTCCCGGCAATCCGAACACTCCGGGCACTCCGGGTACTCCCGGCAATCCGAACACTCCGGCCGTCCCGACCACCCCCGGTACGCCGACCACCCCGGCGGACCCGTCGGGCCCCGCGACCCCGGGCGCCACTCCCGGCGCCACGCCCGGCGCCCAGGGCACCGTGAACGCCTCCAACGCCTCCAACGCCTCCACCACGACCGCGGACCCGTCGGCGACCCCGTCCGCCGATCCGTCAGCCGCCGCCGCGCAGAACGGCGGAACCGCGCAGACCGACCCCGAGGCGGGCACCGGACGCCACCGGGGGACCCCCGCGGTCGAGACTCCCGCCCCCTCGGGCACGTCCGCCCCGCAGTCCGGCGGCAGCTACACGGTCAAGGCCGGCGACAGCCTGACGAGCATCGCGGACGCCAAGGGCGTGAAGGGCGGCGCAAAGGCGCTCTACCAGGCCAACGAGCAGGTCATCGGCACCGACGCGGACCTCATCAAGCCGGGTCAGAAACTGGATGTAACCGCAAAATAGGGCCAGTTCGGGCGACCGGAAAGGGATCAATGTCCGTTTCGTTCGAATGAGACATGCGTCTCTTCCCGTCAACTGGCGTGTCCTACCTGTGACCTTCCGCGAAGTGGCCCCTCACCTGCGCAAACACCCCTCCGGGGGGCGCAAGTAGGGGCCGTTTCCGGCTCGGAACCCCGATTGAACATCCGGGCGGGACCTGTCTACCTTCTGAATCGCTCGCCACCGCGGGCCCCTTCGACCGCATCGCCGAGTCCTGCCGGCGGGCGGAGGGAACAGTCGTCGCGCAAGCGCCGAAGGCAGGAGCGGGGGAACCACAGGTTTTCCGCCGGGACGCGACCGTTCTGACCGATGGTCACCGACCGGCTAGGGGTAAAGCCACGCGCTAGGACGCGAGGCCGGGCAACTCATCCGCCCGAACCCGACAGCTCACCTCGCAGGCGTCGGTGAGGAGAAGTTCCATGCTGCTTTCCGGCAAGGGCAAGCACCGTCGCGCCTCGAAGGCCACCCGCATCGTCACGCTCGCCGGTGTCACCGGTGCCGCGATCGCCGCCCCGCTGATGGCCGCGGGCACCGCGAACGCCGCCACCGGCTCCCAGTGGGACGCCGTCGCCAAGTGCGAGTCCGGCGGCAACTGGTCGATCAACACCGGCAACGGCTACTACGGCGGCCTGCAGTTCTCCGCCTCCACCTGGGCGGCGTTCGGCGGCAAGAGCTACGCCTCGCAGGCCAACCAGGCCAGCAAGTCGCAGCAGATAGCCGTGGCCGAGAAGGTCCTCAAGAGCCAGGGCAAGGGCGCCTGGCCGCACTGCGGCAAGGGCCTGACCAACTCCGCCTACAACGGCGGCGGTTCCTCCGGCGGCGGCTCGAACGGCTCCTCCACCAAGGCCAAGCCGGAGACCCGCAAGGCGCAGCCGAAGAAGGAGACGAAGCGCACCGAGACCGTCACCCGGTCCGAGCGCTCGACGACCCCGGCCCCGACCCGTCCCGCCGCCAAGCCGGCCACGCCGGCCACCCCGGCCCCGGCCGCGCCGAAGACCGGCAACGGCTCCTACGAGGTCCAGACCGGCGACACCCTCGGCGCGATCGCCGACACCCAGCACGTGCAGGGTGGCTGGGAGAAGCTGTACGACCTCAACAAGGACATCGTCTCGGACGCCGACCTGATCTTCCCGGGTCAGAAGCTGAAGCTTTCCTGACGTCTGCTCGAATCCTTCCCGCCGCCTTCCCGGCGGCAGGACACCCGCCCGGCGCGTCCCCGACGCGCCGGGCGGTCGTGTGAGTGCGGACCTCCCCGGGGCCGCTCCGGACCGCCCCGGAGCCGCCCCGATCCCGCCCCGGACCCGCCCCGGACCCGCCCCGGATCCAACCGCGGAAGACCCCCGTCGGGGCCGTATGTCCGGGTAGGCAGGTATTCGGGCCCTTTTTCGTCCCAGGACCCGGGCGGTCGACCGGCCGAACCCCGGCTCCGGTTAGGCTCTAGTCCGGCAGGGGTCGTGCCACGGCCCCCGATGCCGCCGCACACCTAGCGTCACATCCCAGAAGGAGATGCTCGTGCCGTCCATCGACGTCGTCGTAGCCCGGGAAATCCTGGACTCCCGAGGCAACCCCACGGTCGAGGTCGAGGTTGGCCTCGACGACGGCAGCACCGGCCGTGCTGCAGTCCCCTCGGGTGCCTCCACCGGTGCCTTCGAGGCCATTGAGCTCCGTGACGGGGACCCCAACCGCTACCAGGGCAAGGGCGTCGAGAAGGCCGTCCTCGCCGTCATCGAGCAGATCGGCCCGGAGCTGGTCGGCTACGACGCCACCGAGCAGCGGCTGATCGACCAGGCCATGTTCGACCTGGACGCCACCGACAACAAGGGCTCCCTGGGCGCCAACGCCATCCTCGGCGTCTCCCTGGCCGTGGCGCACGCCGCGTCCGAGGCCTCCGACCTGCCCCTGTTCCGCTACCTCGGCGGCCCGAACGCGCACCTGCTGCCCGTTCCGATGATGAACATCCTCAACGGCGGGTCGCACGCCGACTCCAACGTGGACATCCAGGAGTTCATGATCGCGCCGATCGGCGCGGAGTCCTTCTCCGAGGCCCTGCGCTGGGGCACCGAGGTCTACCACACCCTCAAGTCCGTGCTGAAGGGCAAGGGCCTGTCCACCGGCCTCGGCGACGAGGGCGGCTTCGCCCCGAACCTCGGCTCCAACCGCGAGGCCCTGGACCTCATCCTCGAGGCCATCAAGCAGGCCGGCTACGTCCCGGGCAAGGACATCGCGCTCGCGCTCGACGTCGCCGCGTCCGAGTTCTACAAGGACGGCAAGTACAACTTCGAGGGCCAGGCCCGCTCGGCCGCCGAGATGACCGAGTACTACGAGGAGCTCGTCTCCGCGTACCCGCTCGTCTCCATCGAGGACCCGCTGTTCGAGGACGACTGGGCCGGCTGGAAGGTCATCACCGAGAAGCTCGGCGCCAAGGTCCAGCTCGTCGGTGACGACCTGTTCGTCACCAACCCGGAGCGCCTGGCCCGCGGCATCGAGGAGGGCACCGCCAACGCCCTGCTCGTGAAGGTGAACCAGATCGGTTCGCTGACCGAGACCCTGGACGCCGTCGAGCTCGCCCAGCGCAGCGGCTTCAAGTGCATGATGTCCCACCGCTCCGGCGAGACCGAGGACGTCACCATCGCCGACCTCGCCGTCGCCACCAACTGCGGCCAGATCAAGACCGGCGCCCCGGCCCGCTCCGAGCGCGTCGCCAAGTACAACCAGCTGCTGCGCATCGAGGAGATCCTCGACGACGCCGCCGTGTACGCGGGCCGCAGCGCCTTCCCGCGCTTCAAGGGCTGAGCCTTCAAGGGCCGGGCCTTCAAGGGCTGTGCCTTCCGGGGCTGACAGTCGCATGGCCTCCGGGGGCTGACAGTCCCTGAGCCTCCCTACGTCCCCGCACTCGGTCCCGTACCGTGTGCGGGGACGTACTGCGTAATAAGGGGAGGCGCGACATGGCCGGGAACCGGGACCGGTTCTCCACCGCGACCAGGCTCAAGCAGCTCGGCGAGCGCACCGCAGCCCACGTCTACCGCTCGCAGTCGCGCCGTCAGGTCCGCCGCAGCCGGCTCACCGGCCGCGCCGCCCTGCTGGTCCTCGTCCTCTGTACGCTGGTCGTCGCCCTCGCGTACCCGATGCGCCAGTACGTCTCCCAGCGCTCGGAGATCTCCGAGCAGCAGCGGACCGCCGACGAGGCGCGCCAGCGCCTCGAGGAGCTCCGGGACGAGAAGGCCCGCTGGCAGGACCCGGCCTATGTGAAGCAGCAGGCGCGCAAGCACCTGCACTTCGTCCAGCCGGGGGAGATCGGGTACACGATGGCCGACCCGGACGCCGAGGACGAGGAGCGGCGCCGCACCGAGCACGGCGCGGCCGACCGCCCCTGGTACTCGAACGTCTGGGACGGCGTGGACAAGGCCGACCGCCCCGACGCCGGCTGAAGCACGACACCGACCGACCCGACCGACCGCGAACGAAGAGATTCCCTCAGGCATGCAGACGCCCCCGCCCCAGACCGACCGGACCGAGCCGACCGCCGCCGACATCGAGGCGTTCCAGCAGCAGCTCGGCCGACCGCCGCGCGGGCTCCGTGCCATCGCGCACCGCTGCCCGTGCGGTCAGCCGGACGTGGTGGAGACGGCCCCCCGTCTCCCCGACGGCACCCCCTTCCCCACGCTGTACTACCTGACCTGCCCGCGCGCCGCCTCCGCGATCGGCACGCTGGAGGCCAACGGCGTGATGAAGGAGATGCAGGCCCGGCTCGCCGAGGACCCGGAGCTGGCCGCGGCCTACCGGGCCGCGCACGAGGACTACATCGAGCGCCGGGACGCCATCGAGGTGCTCCAGGGCTTCCCGAGCGCCGGCGGCATGCCGGACCGGGTCAAGTGCCTGCACGTGCTGGTCGGCCACTCGCTGGCGGCCGGCCCGGGCGTGAACCCGTTCGGTGACGAGGCCCTGGCCATGCTGCCCGAGTGGTGGGCCAAGGGCCCCTGCGTCACCCCGTGCGGGGAGAAGCAGGCAGAGCAGGAAGAGCAGGAAGCGCAGGCAGAGGCCACGGGGGAGCAGGCATGACGCGGGTCGCCGGTATCGACTGCGGTACCAATTCCATCCGCCTGCTGGTCGCCGACTGCGACCGGGCCACCGGTGAGCTGGTCGAGCTCGACCGCCGGATGACCATCGTCCGGCTGGGCCAGGGCGTGGACCGGACCGGTCGGCTGGCCCCGGAGGCCCTGGAGCGGACCTTCGCGGCCTGCCGCGAGTACGCGGCCGTGATCAAGGAGCTGGGGGCCGAGCGGATCCGCTTCGTGGCCACCTCGGCCTCCCGGGACGCCGAGAACCGGGACGAGTTCGTCCAGGGCGTCAAGGAGATCCTGGGCGTGGAGCCCGAGGTGATCTCCGGCGAGCAGGAAGCGGAGTTCTCCTTCACCGGCGCCACCAGGGAACTGGCCGGCACCGAGCACCTCGACCAGCCCTTCCTGGTCGTGGACATCGGCGGCGGCTCGACCGAGTTCGTGGTCGGCGAGGAGCACGTCCGGGCCGCGCGCTCGGTCGACGTGGGCTGCGTACGGATGACCGAGCGGCACCTGGTCGTGGACGAGCAGATCACCGACCCGCCCACCGAGGAGCAGGTCGCGGCCATGCGGGCGGACATCGAGGCCGCCCTGGACCTGGCCGCGGAGACGGTGCCGCTGTCCGAGGCCCGCACCCTGGTCGGCCTGGCCGGCTCGGTGACCACGGTCGCCGGGATCGCGCAGGAGCTGCCGGAGTACGACTCGGCGCGGATCCACCACTCCCGGGTCTCCATCGAGCAGGTCCGCGAGATCACCGGGCGGATGCTCACCTCGACGCACGCCGAGCGCGCCGCGATCGGGGTCATGCACCCGGGCCGGGTGGACGTGATCGGCGCCGGTTCGCTGGTCCTGCTGGCGATCATGGAGCGCATCGGTGCCCATGAGGTCGTGGTGTCGGAGCACGACATCCTCGATGGAATCGCCTGGTCGGTCGCCTGAATCACCTTGAAATGGACGGTGGGCGGGACTTTCGGCCCGCCCGCCGGAGAAACTTCGTGAAGTTCTTCACAAGGAAAAAGGGCCTGATGGGCCCCCGGAGGGGCACTTGAGGGCCCCGAGGGGCCCCTCAGGCCCTTTTCGGACCCCGTTCGTACGAACGACGGACGCCACCGGATCCGCGTCAGAGGTACCCACCAAGGCCAGTGGTCCACTCCACTTTCGGCCTTAGAGGCCAGTTCAGGCCTGGTGTCCAACGACTCCCGTTACACCTTGGTTCCCGTTGTGCACCATGACCTGGGTCACGTGGGCCGCGCAGTGTAGCAGAGGGTCCACCTCTTCTTGTGAAGGGGCTCACGAGCGTCCCCCTACCGGGTGCTGGATACTCGTTCCATGAGCACCACGGAGCGTCCCAGGATCCTCGTAGTAGGCGGTGGGTACGTAGGCCTGTACGCGGCGAAGCGCATCATGAAGAAGATGCGCTACGGCGAGGCGACTGTGACCGTCGTCGACCCGCGGTCGTACATGACCTACCAGCCCTTCCTCCCCGAAGTGGCCGCAGGCAGCATCTCGCCGCGGCACGTCGTCGTCCCGCTGCGACGCGTGCTGCCCAAGGCCGAGGTTCTGACCGGGCGGGTCACCACCATCGACCAGGACCGCAAGGTCGCCGTCGTCACGCCGCTCGTCGGCGAGGCGTACGAGCTGCCCTTCGACTACCTGGTGATCGCGCTCGGCGCCATCTCCCGCACCTTCCCGATCCCCGGCCTCGCCGAGCAGGGCATCGGCATGAAGGGCGTCGAAGAGGGCATCGGCCTGCGCAACCACGTCCTCGAGCAGCTCGACAAGGCCGAGTCCACGACGGACGAGAACGTCCGCCGCAGGGCCCTCACCTTCGTCTTCGTCGGCGGCGGCTTCGCCGGTGCCGAGACGATCGGCGAGGTCGAGGACATGGCCCGCGACGCGGCCAAGTACTACACCACGATCAAGCGCGAGGACATGCGCTTCATCCTGGTCGACGCGGCCGACAAGATCCTCCCCGAGGTCGGGCCCAAGCTCGGCACCTGGGGCAAGGAGCACCTGGAGTCCCGCGGCATCGAGATCTACCTCGGCACCTCGATGGACTCCTGCGTCGACGGCCACGTCGTGCTGAAGAACGGCCTTGAGGTCGACTCCAACACCATCGTGTGGACCGCCGGCGTCAAGCCGAACCCGGCGCTGGCCCGCTACGGCCTGCCGCTCGGCCCCCGCGGCCACGTGGACACCGCCGCCACCCTCCAGGTGCAGGGCACCGACTACATCTGGGCCGCGGGCGACAACGCCCAGGTCCCGGACGTCGCCGCCCGCAAGGCCGGCGTCGAGAACGCCTGGTGCCCGCCGAACGCCCAGCACGCGCTGCGCCAGGCCAAGGTCCTCGGCGACAACGTGGTCTCCGGCATGCGGGGCTTCCCGCAGAAGGAGTACGCCCACTCCAACAAGGGTGCGGTGGCCGGCCTCGGCCTCCACAAGGGCGTCGCGATGATCGTCATGGGCAAGATGAAGATCAAGCTCAAGGGCCGGCTCGCCTGGTACATGCACCGTGGCTACCACGGCATGGCCATGCCGACCTGGAACCGCAAGATCCGCGTCTTCGCCGACTGGACCCTCGGCATGTTCCTCAAGCGCGAGGTCGTCTCCCTCGGTGCGCTGGAGACCCCGCGCGAGGAGTTCTACGAGGCCGCCAAGCCGGCCCCGGCTCCGGCCGCCTCGGCTCCGGCCGAGAAGGCCAAGGCGTCCTGACGCCCCGGGCCTGACCGTTCCACCCCGCAAGGGGCCGCCTGCCATCCGTGGTGCGGGCGGCCCCTTCGGCGTATCCCGGACGGGTCCTGGCGGCGTATCCCGGCCGCCGAGCGGCGTACGCCCGCCTCCCGTTGGGTAGACCGACTGACCGGAGGTGTGCGCCCATGAACGACGCCGCGCCGCGGTTGGCCGCTCTCGCCGAGGTCCTGCTGGGATACCCGCCGCCCGTGCGCATCCGGGCCTGGGACGGCTCCGAGGCGGGCCCGCCCGGACCCCCGGTGCTCGTCGTCCGGCACCGGCGCGCGCTGCGCCGGATCCTGTGGCGCCCGGGCGAACTGGGCCTGGCCCGGGCCTGGGTGGCGGGCGACCTGGAGGTCGACGGCGACCTGTTCGACCTGCTGGACCGGCTCGCCGGACTGTTGTGGGAGCGGGACCCGGCCGCCGCCCGCCCGGCCCGCCCCGGCCACCGCCCGGAGCCCGCCGCAGCGGCCCGGCTGCGACAGCGGGCCGAGCGGGGCCGGGCCGCGCTGCGGACCGCGGCCGACCCCGCCGCCCGCGCCGCCCTCCGGGAGCTGTTCGCGCTCGCGGGCCCGCTGCCCCCGCCCCAGCCCCCGCCCGAGGAGTCCGGCCGGCGGCGCTCAGGGGCGGCCCACAGCCACCACCGGGACCGGCAGGCCATCAGCCACCACTACGACGTCGGCAACGCGTTCTACGAACTGGTGCTCGGCCCCTCCATGGTCTACAGCTGCGCCTACTGGCAGCCCGGCGGCACCCTGGAGCAGGCCCAGCACGACAAGCTCGACCTGGTCTGCCGCAAGCTCGCCCTGTCCGAGGGCGACCGGCTGCTCGACGTCGGCTGCGGCTGGGGCTCCATGGCGCTGCACGCGGCCCGCCGGTACGGGGCCAGGGTCACCGGGATCACCCTCTCCCGAGAGCAGGCGGCGTACGCCCGCAAACGGGTCGCCGAGGAGGGCCTGGCGGACCGGGTGGAGATCCGGGTCCAGGACTACCGCGACGTCAGGGAGCAGCCCTACGACGCGATTTCGTCCATCGGCATGGCCGAACACGTCGGCACGGTCCGCTACCGCCAGTACGCCGACACCCTGTTCGCCCTGCTGCGCCCCGGCGGCCGGCTGCTGAACCACCAGATCGCGCGCCGCCCCGAGCCCGACGAATCCGGCTACCGGCTCGACGAGTTCATCGACGCCTACGTCTTCCCGGACGGCGAGCTCGCACCGCTCGGCACCACCGTCGGCGAACTGGAACGCGCCGGGTTCGAGGTCCGCGACGTGCAGTCGCTGCGCGAGCACTACGGCCTGACCCTGCGCGCCTGGGTGGCCCGGCTCCGGAACGACTGGCCGGAGGCCGTCCGCCTCACCTCCCCGGGCCGGGCCCGGGTCTGGCTGCTCTACATGGCGGCCTGCGCCCTCGCCTTCGAGCACGGGCGCCTCGGCGTCAACCAGGTCCTGGCCGTGCGCACCGGGGACTCGGGCGACTCCGGCCTCCCGCACCGGCCGCGGGTCTGGCAGGAGTAGCACCCGCCACCGGGACGGCGGAGCAGACGCGGAGAGACGGAGAGAGGGAAGGACGGAAAGGGCCCCGCGACCGGTGGTCGCGGGGCCCTCGCTCGGCGGGACGGCGGGATCGGGGCCGGGTGGCCCCGGCCGCTATTCCGTCTTGATGGCGGTCAGCATGTTCAGCCGGGCCGCGCTGCGCGCCGGCCACATGGCCGCGAGCACGCCCACCAGGGCCGCCAGCAGCAGGAAGATCCCGATCCGGTCCCACGGCAGCACCAGCGAGTAGTGCGGGATGGACTTGGCGATGGTGGTGCCGCCCGCCCAGGCGAGGAAGACACCGCAGACCACGCCGAGCGCGGCACCGAACAGGGAGATGACCACCGACTCCAGGCGGATCATGTTCTTGACCCGGCCGCGGTCCAGGCCGACCGCCCGCAGCATGCCGATCTCCTGGGTCCGCTCGAAGACGGACATCGCCAGGGTGTTGACCACGCCGAGCACCGAGATGATCAGGGCCATGCCCAGCAGGCCGTACATGATGTTCAGAGCGGTGTTGATCATTCCGCCCATCTCGTTGCGCATGTCCTGCTGCGTCATCACGTTGACCGCCGGGTTGTTGCCCAGCGCGTCGAGGACGGCCTTCTCGGAAGCCCCGGACTCGCCGCCCTTGGTGTTCACGTACACCTCGGGGATGTACGGGGTGTCCGCGTGGGCCTGGGCGATCCGGTCGTCGATGACGTACGGGGAGAGCAGGCCCTCCAGGTCCTCGTAGACCGCGCCGACCTTGAGCCGGCCCTTCTTGCCGTCCTCGAAGGTGACGTCCAGGACGGAGCCGACGTTCAGCTTCTGGCTCTTGGCGGTCTTCTGCGCGACCGCGACCTCGCCGCGGCCCAGGCTCGCCAGGGAGCCGCTGGTCACCTCGACGTTGAGCAGGTCGCCGATGGTGGCGGGGTTGACGCCTGAGGTGGCGCGGTACTGCTCGCCGACCTTCAGGGCGGTCGCGGTCTGCGGGGAGACGGCGGTGATGCCCGGGGCCTTGGCCAGCGTCTCGGCCACCGACTTGTCCAGGCTGCCCCCGCCCATGGCCATGGTGACCTTGTAGTCGGCCTTGAGCTTGTCGGTGCTCATCCGGTCGACGGCCTTGCCGACGGTGATGCCGATGACCGACATGGCGGTGACCAGGGTCAGGCCGATGGCGAGCGAGGCGGCGGTGACGGCGGTACGGCGCGGATTGCGGACGGCGTTCTGCGCGGCCAGCTTGCCGGGGACGCCGAAGACCTTCTCCAGCACCGGGCGGATCACGGCGATCACCGGCCGGGCGAGCAGCGGGAGGAGCACGATCAGACCGAGCATCAGCAGGAACCCGCCGGCGGCCACGGTGTACTTGCCGTCCGCGCCCTGGCCGACGCCGAGCAGGACGGTGCCGACGCCCAGCAAGCCGAGCACGGAGCCGAAGACGTTGCGCAGCACCAGCGACTTGGCGGTGGCCGGCAGGTGGGCGCTGCCCATGGCGGCGACCGGGGGGATCCGGCCGGTGCGCCAGGCCGGGATCAGGGCGGCGACGGTGGTGACCACGACGCCGATCAGCACGCCGGTGACGATGGTGCCGGGGGCGACGACCAGGTCGCCGGCCGGGATCTTGGCGCCGAAGGAGTTCATCGCGGAGCGCATGGCGACCGCGAGGCCGACACCGCCGACCAGGCCGACGGCCGCGGAGATGACGCCGACCAGGCCGGCCTCGGCCAGCACGGACCGCATCACCTGGCCGCGCTTGGCGCCGACGGCGCGCAGCAGGGCCAGTTCCTTGGTGCGCTGGGCGACCAGCATGGTGAAGGTGTTGTAGATCAGGAAGACGCCGACGAAGAGCGAGATGCCGGCGAAGATCAGCAGCATGGTGCTGAAGGTGCCCATCTCGCGCTCGATGATCTTCGCCTGCTCGTCGGCGAGCGCGGCGCCGGTCTTGGCCTCGGCGTTCTCGCCGATCAGCGGCCGGATCGCGGAGAGCAGCGCGTCGGCGGAGGCGCCGGGCTTCGCGGCGACCGTCAGGTCGCTGTAGTAGCCGGGCTTGAGGTAGAGCTGCTGGGCCTGCGCGGTGGTGAACAGCACCAGGCTGCCGCCCGCGTTGACCTGGCCGTCGTCGGTGGTGAAGACACCGCTGAGGGTGTACTCCTTCACCGGGCCGTTGGTGGCGACCCGGACCTTGTCCCCGACCTCGTACGCGCCCTTGCGCGCGGTCTCCCGGTCGAGGGCGATCTGGTCGGCGCGGGACGGGCCGGTGCCCTCGGCGAAGGCGTACTGCGGGTCCTTGCCGTCCTTGACCGGGGTGTAGTTGGAGCCGCGGTTGGCCCAGCCGGAGCCGATCAGCTTGCCGTTCTCGTCGCCGACGCCGGCGAAGCCGGAGACCCGGCCGGCCACGGTGGCGACGCCGTCGAGGGACTTGACCTTGTCGAGGGTGCGCTGGCCGATGCCGGGCTCGCCCTCCTTGGAGCCGTCCTCGTTGCGGGTCTGGCCGTAGGAGGTGACGGCGACGGCGACGCCTTCGTAGCTCTTGGCGGACTGCCCGGAGAGGGCCTTGCCGACGGTGTCGCTGAAGACGAGGGTGCCGGAGACGAAGGCCACGCCGAGGGTGACGGCGAGCACCGTCATCAGCAGTCTGGCCTTGTGCGCCAGGATGTTGCGCAGGGCGGTACGGAACATGGTGGGGAATCCAGGAAGTTCAGGGGTGGGCGGCTGGGGCGGCGGTGGCGGGGGACCGGTCGGTCGCGGGGGAGCGCCCGGTCAGCTGGTGCGGCCCTTGGCGTCGAAGTCCTTCATCCGGTCGAGCACCTGGTCGGGGCTCGGGCTGTGCATCTCGTCGACGATCCGGCCGTCCGCCAGGAAGATCACGCGGTCGGCGTAGGAGGCGGCCACCGGGTCGTGGGTGACCATCACGACGGTCTGGCCGAGCTCGCGCACCGAGTTGCGCAGGAAGCCCAGGACCTCCGCGCCGGACCGGGAGTCCAGGTTTCCGGTGGGCTCGTCACCGAAGATGATCTCGGGGCGGGCGGCCAGGGCGCGGGCCACGGCCACGCGCTGCTGCTGGCCGCCGGAGAGCTGGGTGGGCCGGTGCGAGAGGCGCCCGGACAGGCCGACCATCTCGATGACCGTGTCCAGCCACTGGCGGTCGGGCTTGCGGCCGGCGATGTCCATGGGGAGCGTGATGTTCTCCAGGGCGGTCAGGGTCGGCAGCAGGTTGAACGCCTGGAAGATGAAGCCGATCTTGTCCCGGCGGAGCTGGGTGAGCTGCTTGTCCTTGAGCGCGCCGAGCTCGGTGTCGCCGATCCGGACCGAGCCGGAGGAGAAGGTGTCCAGGCCCGCCACGCAGTGCATCAGCGTGGACTTGCCGGAGCCCGAGGGGCCCATGATCGCGGTGAACTGCCCCTGGTGGAAGTCGACGGAGACGTTGTCCAGGGCGACCACCCGGGTCTCGCCCTGGCCGTAGACCTTGGAGAGGCCGGTGGCGCGGGCGGCCACGGCCTGGGCGGTGCGCGGGGCGTGGTTCATGGTGGTCACTTCGGGGGCTCCTGTCGGGGCGGGGGAGGCGTGCTGCGGGACCTTTCCATCGTCCCGGCGGAGGCCGCGCCCGGGATCAGCCGCCGAGCCCGTTCCCGGGGCGACCGCAGTCTGACGGCGGGGGGCGGGCGTACGACTCTGGTATGACGCCCGTCCCGGGGAGGCCCCGAGGGGGGCGGTCGGCGGCGGGGGTGGTCCGGGGGGTGGCCCGGGGTGGCCCGGGGTGGCGTACGACCCGGCGGCAACGGCGTCGAAATCCCGTCATTTACGAATCGGGGCCGATCGCCTCGCACACGGGGCCGACCCTGGCGTTCTGTTACCTGACGGTCACTCAGTCGCCAATAAAATCAGACAACATCGGAAAGAAGTCCGTCGGGCGCGAGCGGTGTTCCGGTTAGGCTCACCATTGCGTTCACGGCTTTTGCGTCACAGCCGTACGCCTGGCCCGGATGGTGGAATGCAGACACGGCGAGCTTAAACCTCGCTGGCCTTCGGGCCGTGCCGGTTCGAGTCCGGCTCCGGGCACTCGCAGGTCGCCCCCGTCAGGGGCGCAGGTCGCCGGCCGGCGGGGCCGCCGGGCCGCGAGGAGCCCGCCTCTTTTGTCCACTGCGCTTCGCGCTGCCTTCTCCTAAGATCCTCCTCCAGCAGTAGAGTGCTTTCTTTGCTAACGCATTACTCTTGATGCAAGGCCGCGCACGGTGGCCATGGAGGAGTGAGATGAGGAGCAGCAACCCGGTCTTCTCGCGACGGGGGTTCAGCCGCGACAACGGCGGCCACGCGGGCTTTGGCGCGCAGCCGCAGATGCAGGCCGGGACCGCGACCCACCCGTACGCGACGAACCCGTACGCCACCAACCCGTACGCCGTGGACCCGCAGACCGGCATGCCGGCCGCGCCGCCCGCCGGCAGCGTGATGACCATCGACGACGTCGTGAGCCGTACGGCCATGACGCTCGGCACGGTCATCCTGACGGCCGTCCTGTCCTGGCTCCTGCTGCCCGTGGACCCGGCCAACGTCAACAAGTCGTACGGCATCGCCATCGGCGCGGGCCTGGTGGCCTTCGTCCTGGCGATGGCGCAGTCCTTCAAGCGCAAGCCCTCGCCGGCCCTGATCCTGGGCTACGCGGCCCTGGAGGGCGTCTTCCTGGGCGTCGTCAGCGCGGTGGTCAGCACCTACATCAGCCCCGGCGTGGTCATCCAGGCCGTGCTCGGCACGCTGTGCGTCTTCGCGGGCGTGCTGTTCGCGTACAAGATGCGCTGGATCCGGGTCACCCGCCGCTTCTACGGCTTCGTGATGGCCGCCGCGGTGGGCTTCCTGCTGCTGATGGCCGCCAACTCGCTGTTCATGCTGTTCGGCGGCGGTGACGGCCTGGGCTTCCGCTCCGGCGGCCTCGGCATCCTGTTCGGCGTCATCGGCATCATCCTCGGCGCCTGCTTCCTCGCCCTGGACTTCAAGCAGGTCGAGGACGGCGTGACCTACGGCGCCCCGCGCGAGGAGTCCTGGCTGGCGGCCTTCGGCCTCACCATGACCCTGGTGTGGATCTACATGGAGATGCTGCGCCTCTTCGCGATCCTCCAGGGCGACGACTAGTCGCAGAGGTTCCACCCGTCCGGCCGCGTGCCGGCCGGACGGGGAAGGCCCCGCGAGCGATGCTCGCGGGGCCTTCCCGCGTTCACGGACCCACGGATTCCCGCGGGCGGCCGGGCGGGGATCAGCCGAATTTTCTGGCGGCCCGGCGGAGGTCGTACTCGTGGAGGATGGCTTTGGCCTGGCCGTACGAGAGTTCGTACGCGCCACGCAGCCAGCTGAGTTTCTCCTCGAAGCGGACGAGGGAGGGGCCGTCGTCGACGGCGCGGAGCCAGTCGGACAGGTCACGACCGGTGGTGTGCGGGATGCGGTCGATCATGTTGCGGTGGGTCTGCTCGGAGAACTCTACGGACATGGGCGCCTCCGGGGGTATGCCGTGGTGCTGTTCTCTTCACGACACCATTCCGCAGTGTTCGCCCGTTGGCAATGGTGCCCGGACGGCGCGTAAGGTCGCTCGGGTGCTTGATACTTCGCCCCTGGACGCCGTTGTGGAACGTTTTGCCGACCGCCTGAGGGCTGCGCCCCAGAGCCGGCTGCAGCGGGGCGCGGCGGCCGAAGCGCTGGCCCTCGCACGGGAGCTGGCGGTGCGTGCGCAGCGGCTGGAGGGTGCGGCCGAGCCGCGCGAGATGCCCGACGCGGGGATCTTCGCGGTCGGGGACCAGGTGGCCGTGGCCGGCGCGGACCTGGCCGAGGCGCTGCGGCAGGCGGCCCGTTCGGCCCCGGACGGCACGGCGGCCCCGTCCGGGGATCTGGACGAGGCCGTGCGGCTGGTGGAGCAGGCGGAGATCAGAGCGATGCGATGACCCGGTCCGCCAGGATGTAGACGTTGCTGTCGGGGTCCTCGGAGTCCCCGCAGGAGAAGGTCAGCGCATAGGCGCCGGAGATGCCGGAACCGCCCAGCAGCACCGGCGCGGTGCCCGACCGGAGGGCTTCGGCGAGCCGTTCGGCGGTCTCCCGGTGACCCGGGGTCATGCACAGCGTGGTGCCGTCGGTGAACACGTACACGTCCAGCGTGCCCAGCGGGCCCGGACGGACGTCCGCGAGGGCCGTACGGGCCTCCGCGAGCTCCTCCAGGCGGCTGACGGTGCGCTCGTGGTCGGCGCCCGGGTTGGGCTGCACGGGGACGAAGTCGGGGTGCGAGGGGTGGCGCCGGCGCGCGGCGGCCAGTTCGGCGGAGTCCGCCGCGTGCTCGGGGAGGTCGTCCTCGAAGACCGCGTCCAGGACCGCGTCCTCGCCCGGACGCGGCTCCAGGCCCACCAGGTCGGCCTGGCGGGGCAGGAAGACCGGGCCGTCCTCGCCCAGGCCGGGCAGGCCGCCCAGCAGGGAGGGCGCGTCGGCGGCGTCACGGGCCTCCTGCGCGGCCCAGAAGGCGCGTGCCTCGGCCAGCTCGCGCTCGCGCTCCTCGGCGAGGGCCTCGGCCACCGCTGCTCGTATTTCGGCGGCGGGGCTTTCCGCCGCGCTGCGGGCGTGCGGGACGGTCGCACCGCGCAGGTGGACCGAGGCCGCGAGCTCGTGGCGCAGGGCGGTGACCTGCTTCCGGAGACCGTGGACAGCGTGCAGCGCAGCAGCGCCCACGGCCGTGGCAGCGGCCGTGGTCAGCAGCAGGGCAAGAGACATGGCGCTCACTGACTAACTCCTGAGGTGATTCCGATCCCCCGACTTCCTACAACAGCTTGTCCCGACAAGGGAATGGCGTGCAGTGCATTACGTCACGAAATGGACAGGGCTTTCGTCACTCCGGAACCCATGGGATCTGCGCTGACCTGCGCAAACACCGATCCCCCAGGATGAATGTCACATCCTGGGGGAGATTTGGTCACAAATCGGCCGCGGTGGGATTAGATTCGGTGTCAGCAGCGAGGAACGATCTTCGCGATCCCTTGCGGCGCCTGGGCGCCGCTCGGGTCGTGCAACCGTCCGACTGCGGTGCGTACCGGTCCGGGACCGGTTCCCGCTAGCTGAGCCGCTCGATCACCATGGCCATGCCCTGGCCGCCGCCGACGCACATGGTCTCCACGCCGAACTGCTTGTCGTGGAACTGCAGGCCGTTGATCAGGGTGCCGGTGATGCGGGCACCGGTCATCCCGAACGGGTGACCGACGGCGATGGCCCCGCCGTTGACGTTCAGCTTCTCCAGGGGGATCTCCAGGTCCCGGTACGACGGGATGACCTGCGCGGCGAAGGCCTCGTTGATTTCGAACAGGTCGATGTCGCCGACGGTCAGCCCGGCCCGCTTCAGCGCCTGCTTCGTCGCCTCGACCGGACCCAGGCCCATGATCTCGGGGGAGAGACCGGTGACCCCGGTGGAGACGATCCGCGCCAGCGGGGTCAGGCCCAGCTCGCGGGCCTTGGTGTCGCTCATGATGACCAGTGCGGCCGCGCCGTCGTTCAGCGGGCAGCAGTTGCCCGCGGTGACCAGCCCGTCCGGCCGGAACACCGGCTTCAGGCCCTCCACGCCCTCCAGGGTCACCCCGGCGCGCGGGCCGTCGTCCTTGCTGACCACGGTGCCGTCCGGGGTGGTCACCGGGGTGATCTCCCGCTCCCAGAAGCCCTTCTTGATGGCTTCCTCGGCGAGGTTCTGCGAGCGCACGCCGAACTCGTCCATGTCCCGGCGGGTCACGCCCTTGAGCCGGGCCAGGTTCTCCGCGGTCTGCCCCATCGCCATGTACGCGTCCGGGACCAGCCCGTCCTCGCGCGGGTCGTGCCAGGTGGAGCCCTCGCTCTGCGCGACGGCCGCCGTGCGGGCCTCGGCCTCGGCGAACAGCGGGTTGTGCGTGTCGGGCCACGAGTCCGAGTTGCCCCTGGCGAAGGAGGACACCATCTCGACACCGGCCGAGATGAAGACGTCGCCCTCGCCCGCCTTGATCGCGTGCAGCGCCATCCGGGAGGTCTGCAGCGAGGAGGAGCAGTAGCGGGTGATCGTGGTGCCCGGCAGGTGGTCCATGCCCATCTGCACGGCCACGATGCGGCCCAGGTTGTTGCCCTGCTCGCCGCCGGGCAGACCACAGCCCAGCATCAGGTCGTCGATCTCGCGCGGGTCCAGCTCGGGGACCTTCGCCAGGGCGGCCTGGATGATCGTGGCCGTCAGGTCGTCGGGACGGATGTCCTTGAGGGACCCCTTGAAGGCGCGCCCGATGGGCGACCGGGCGGTGGAAACGATGACTGCTTCGGGCATCGGGACTCCAAGGAGGAATTGCGGCGGCTGTGCGGACCGCATGCGAAGTTACCGCCCCGTACGGTCGGGGTCACCGCCTGCGAGGTGTGATGCGGGCCCCTTTTTCCGTGAAACCCCTGCTCGCCGGGGCGTGGGGCGGCCGTGTGGGCAGGCTTGCCGCCCGGCGGACGCCTGCCCACGCCTCGGCCGAGGGGGCCGGTCACGCCGGGCGGGGTTCCGTGTCGGCGGGGTCGCCGGAGAGGGACGGGATCGGCTCCGGGGCCGACTCCGGGGCCGGCAGGCGGCGCCGGCGGCGGTGCTTGAGGAGGGCCCACGGACCGCGCGCGGCCGTGACCTCCGTACCCGCCTGCCCCGCCGCCGCCGACGCGGCCTTCGCCACCGGCAGCATGTCCTCGTCCCGCGACACGTCCAGCCGGTCCGACTCCGGCCACACCCCCAGCGCCGCGCACAGCGTGGGCAGCACCGCCATCGCCGCCGTCGCGTACCCCTCCGCCGACGGGTGGTACGAGTCCGGCCCGAACATCTCCCGCGGGTTCGCCGCGAACTCCGGCCCCAGCAGGTCGCCCATCGACACCGTACGGCCGCCCTGCGCCACCACCCCTATCGTCTGCGCCGCCGCCAGCTGCCGCGACAGCCGCCGCGCCAGCCACCGCAGCGGCTGGTACACCGGCTCGATCGTCCCCAGGTCCGGGCAGGTCCCCACCACCACCTCGGACCCCGCCAGCCGCAGCCGCCGTACCGCCGCCGTCAGCAGCCGCACCGACTGGGTCGGCGGCATCCGCCGCGTCACGTCGTTCGCCCCGATCATGATCACGCACACGTCCGGCGCCGGCCGGTCCCCGTCCAGCAGCAGCGACACCTGACGGTCCAGGTCGTCGGACATCGCCCCGGACAGCGCGACGTTCCGCATCTCCACCGGCCGCTCCGCCACCGCGGACAGCCCCGAGGCGAGCAGCGCCGCCGGAGTCTGCCGGGCCCGCCGCACCCCCAGCCCCGCCGCCGTCGAATCGCCCAGCATCGCCAGCCGCAGCGGCCCCGGACTCAGCTCGGGCCCGCCGAACTCCGTCCCGTACAGCCCGTCCGCGCGCGGCGGGTCCGGCAGCCCCGTACCCACCGTCCGCTTCGCCAGCTGGACCTCCGCCAGGACCACACCCGCAGTCGCGACACCGAGCAGGCCGAGCCCGCCCCCTCCGTACGCCGCGCCCGCCGCGATGCGGCGGGCCGTCCTCGCTCTGGACACCCTTCGTGCCACCTCCTCGTCGCCGGACGGGTGCCGGACTGTCTGTCCCGTTCCTGCCCGTTAACGACGCTCGGCCAATCCCTTTCCGCATACTCTGGCGGCACCTCCCGGAGAACCCGTGGAGTCCCGTCCCTGGAGAACATGGTGCAATTCCACGACTCGATGATCAGCCTCGTCGGCAACACCCCGCTGGTGAAGCTCAACCGTGTGACCGAAGGCCTTCAGGCCACCGTCCTGGCCAAGGTCGAGTACTTCAATCCGGGCGGATCCGTGAAGGACCGCATCGCCCTCCGCATGATCGAGGCGGCCGAAGCGAGCGGCGCCCTCAAGCCCGGCGGCACCATCGTGGAGCCGACCAGCGGCAACACGGGCGTCGGACTCGCCATCGTGGCCCAGCAGAAGGGCTACAAGTGCATCTTCGTCTGCCCTGACAAGGTGTCCATGGACAAGATCAACGTGATGCGCGCGTACGGCGCCGAGGTCGTGGTCTGCCCGACCGCCGTCGACCCCGAGCACCCGGACTCGTACTACAACGTGTCCGACCGCCTCGCGCGCGAGCCCGGCGCCTGGAAGCCCGACCAGTACAGCAACCCGAACAACCCCCGTTCGCACTACGAGACCACCGGCCCCGAGCTGTGGGAGCAGACGGACGGGAAGATCACCCACTTCGTCGCGGGCGTCGGCACCGGCGGCACCATCTCCGGCACCGGCAACTACCTCAAGGAGGTCTCCGCCGGCAAGGTCAAGGTGATCGGCGCCGACCCCGAGGGCTCCGTCTACTCCGGCGGCTCCGGCCGCCCCTACCTGGTCGAGGGCGTCGGCGAGGACTTCTGGCCCACCGCCTACGACCAGAACGTCGCCGACGAGATCATCGCGGTGTCCGACAAGGACTCCTTCCAGATGACCCGCCGCCTGGCCAAGGAGGAGGGCCTGCTGGTCGGCGGCTCCTGCGGCATGGCCGTGGTCGCCGCCCTGCGCGCCGCCGAGGGCCTCGGCCCCGACGACGTCGTCGTCGTCCTGCTGCCGGACAGCGGCCGCGGCTACCTCAGCAAGATCTTCAGCGACGAGTGGATGTCGGGCCACGGCTTCCTGGAGGACGCAGGCCCGTCGGCGCGCATCGGGGAGGTCCTCGCCGACAAGCAGGGCACCCTGCCCTCGCTGGTGCACATGCACCCCGAGGAGACCGTCGGCCAGGCCATCGAGGTGCTCCGCGAGTACGGCGTCTCCCAGATGCCCATCGTCAAGCCGGGCGCCGGCCACCCCGACGTGATGGCCGCCGAGGTCATCGGCTCCGTCGTGGAACGCGAGCTGCTCGACGCCCTGTTCACCCAGCGTGCTGCGCTCTCCGACCCGCTGGAGAAGCACATGAGCGCGCCGCTCCCGCAGGTCGGCTCCGGCGAGCCGGTGTCCGACCTGATGGAGGTGCTCGGCGGGGCCGACGCCGCCATCGTGCTCGTCGAGGGCAAGCCGACCGGCGTGGTCAGCCGCCAGGACCTCCTCGCGTTCCTGGCCAAGGGCGCCAAGTAGTCCGCGGGGCCCGCCGGCCCCCGCCGGACCGGGAAGCGGCACGAAGCCGACACGTTGCGGCAGCACCCGCTTAACACGCCTCCGGCACAGTGGTGGACGTCGGCAGGACCCGCCCCAGGGCGGCCCCGCCGGCCCCACCGAACGGCGTCGTGCACCTCCGGAGCGGCTCCCGGACCGTACGCACGCCAAGGACGCGGACCACCGGTTCTGGCCCGGCTGCCGCGTCCTCGGGCGGGGACCGCCGTCGTCCCGCCCCCCGGCCCGACACCGGGGGTGCGGCGGCCCCCGCCCCTCCTTTTTTGGGCGCCTTCGCCGCCCGGGGCCGCCTTCGTCGGCTCCGGGCGGCCGTGCGTGCCGGGAATCCGCTCCTTCGTCGCGGATTCCTGCGCCCGCCCGCCTTCGCCGACGCGGCCCCTTCGGCTCGGCCCGCCCGTGTGGGCTGCGGGCTGCGGGCGGGGGGCCCGACACCGAGGGTGCGGGCCGGCACCGGGGGTGCGGAAGGCGGCGCCAGGGGTGCGGACCGGCGCCGGAAGGCGTCCACCTTTCGGTCCACCGCTTGCCGTCCTGCATAGGTGCATGCAGAGTGCTGCATGACTGAATACAGTCGCACCCGGACGGAGGACACCACCGCATGACCGACAGCCCGGCCGCCCGGCTGCAGAAGCTGTTCGAGGGGCACCGGCTGACGCCGACCCAGCGGCGCATCGCGCACTGCATGGTGCGCGGCGCCGCCGAAGTCCCCTTCCTGTCCAGCGTGGAGCTCGCCGAGCTCGCCGGAGTGAGCCAGCCCTCGGTCACCCGCTTCGCAGTCGCCCTCGGCTTCGACGGCTACCCGGCGCTGCGGAAGTACCTCCGCGAGGTCGCACCCGCCGAGCCGCCCCGCGCCGCCGGCCAGGCCGAGCACAACTCCTACCAGCAGGCCGTCCACGCCGAGATCGAGAACCTCCGCCACCTCGCCGAGATGCTCGCCGACCCCGGCCCCGCCGAGGAGGCCGGCCGGCTGCTGGCGGGCTCCGTCCCGCTGCCCGTGCTCGGCCTGCGCGCCGCCTCCTCGCAGGCGCGCGGCTTCGCGTACTTCGCGGGGAAGGTGCATCCCGACGTACGGCTGCTCGACGAGGGCGGCTCCATGCTCGCCGACCGGATCGACGCGGCCGCCGGCGCCGGCGCCACCGCCCTGCTCTGTTTCGCGCTGCCCCGGCACCCGCGCGAGGTCCTCGAAGCCCTGGAGTACGCCCGGTCCACCGCCGGACTCACCGTGGTCACCGTCGCCGACTCCGCGTTCGCCCCGGTGGCCCGCCACTCCGACCTGCTGATCCCCGCCCCTGTCGGCACCGGCCTCGCCTTCGACACCGCCTGCGCGCCGATGCTGCTGGGCCGGGTCCTGCTGGAGTCCATGGCCGACGCGCTGCCCGACGCGCAGGCCCGCCTGGAGTCCTTCGACGCGAAGGCCGCCGCCCGCGGCCTGTTCGTCGAATAGCCCGCGGGGCCGCGCGTCGGACCGGGAGTCACCGCTCCCGGCCCGGCGGTCACCGCTCCAGCAGCGCGTCCGCGTGCCCGCCGCCCGACTCCGCCACGATCTCGTCGGGGGTCTGGGCGGGACGGGCCAGGGTGAAGCGGACGCCGCCGTCCGGCCCCACCGAGAAACCGTGGACGGCCGGCCGCGGCAGGCTGTTGTAGCCGTAGGGGGCCGTGAAGAAGTACGCGCCCGTGTCCGGGACGGCGATCAGGTCGCCGGGCGCCAGCTCGGGGAGCGGGCGGCCCTCCGCGACCAGGTCGCCGGAGAAGCAGGCCGGTCCGGCGATGTCCTGCGCCACCGTCGGCCCCGCCTTCGGCCTCCCCTTGGCGTCGTAGGCCAGCACCCGCAGCGGCCAGGACGCCGGGGCGTACACGGTCCGGGTCAGCACCTGCACCCCGGCATGGGTCAGCGCGATGCGCCGGCCGCCGGAGCGCTTGGTGTACTCGACCCGGGACAGCACCAGCCCGTGCTTGGCCAGCAGCGACCGGCCGAATTCGGTGACCAGCCCGTAGCGGCCCGAGAACAGGCCGGGCACGGCGTCACGGAGGGCCGCGACGTAATCCGCGAAGGCGGGGGACTCCGCGTCGGAGGCGAAGTCCACGGGCAGGCCGCCGCCGATGTCCAGGGTGTCCACCTGCCGCCGGCCGGCCGCCGCGTTGATCTCCTCCGCCAGTCCGTACAGCACCCGCACCCCGTCCGCGATCAGCGGCAGCGGGACGCCCTGCGACCCGGAGTGGGTGTGCAGCCGGGTCAGCCAGGGCCGCTCCAGGTACGCCCGTACGAGCCACTCCCGCGCGCCCGGGTCCCGGAGCGCCACACCGAACTTCGAGGTGGCCGTCGCCGTGGAGGTCGACTCGATGGAACCGGCGCCGAGCTGCGGATTCACCCGTACGCCCAGCGGGGACGAGGTCGGTGCGGCGGCGACCAGGGCGTCCAGCCGCTCCAGCTCCTGCCGGTTGTCGGCGTTCACCGCGATGCCCAGCGCCAGCGCCCCGCGGAGCTCCGCCGGGGTCTTGGCGGGGGAGTCCAGCACGGTCCGCTCCGGGGGCACCCCGGCCGCCCGGGCCAGCGCCAGCTCCCCGGGGGAGGCCACCTCGCAGCCGATCCCGCAGTCCGCCAGCAGCCGGAGCACCGGCACCAGCGGGGCGGCCTTGGCGGCGAAGGCGTGCAGGACGGGGGTGCCGGGCGGCAGGGCGGCGGCGAAGGCGGCCCGCAGGGCGGCCGCGGAGGACCGGATCCCGGCCGTGTCCAGCAGGCAGACCAGCGGATCCGCGCCGTCCGCGCCGTCCGCACCGCC
This sequence comes from Streptomyces sp. NPDC089799, assembly GCF_040684755.1. Lineage (NCBI taxonomy): Bacteria > Bacillati > Actinomycetota > Actinomycetes > Kitasatosporales > Streptomycetaceae > Streptomyces > Streptomyces sp. NPDC089799. The sequence goes on from NZ_JBFBGR010000010.1 coordinate 225,569, forward strand.
CGCGCCGTCCGCGGGTCCCACGAGCCCCTGCGCGACGGCGGCCCGTACGGCGAGATCGCGCCGGACGGCCGGTGAGGGGGCGGCCGCGGCGGCGGCGTCGACGGCATCGGCGGGGGAGGCGGGGGATGTGGCGGCGGTGTCCGTACCGGAGTCGGGGGCCATGACCGTCAGCCAATCACCCGACGCGTCCGCCCGCAGCTGTTGACTGAATCTATTCAGAGCGCGAGGATGTGAATGGATTGACCAACATCCGGAGGAGGCACCAGCCATGTCAGGACCCCGCCCCGTACGAGCGGCCCGCGGTACCGAGCTCAGCGCCCTGGGATGGCAGCAGGAGGCCGCCCTCCGCATGCTGCAGAACAACCTCGACCCCGAGGTCGCCGAGCACCCCGACAAGCTCGTCGTCTACGGCGGCACCGGCAAGGCCGCCCGCGACTGGCGCTCCTACGACGCCATGGTCCGCACCCTGCGGACGCTGAAGCAGGACGAGACCATGCTGGTCCAGTCCGGCCGCCCGGTCGGCGTCATGCAGACCCACGAGTGGGCCCCGCGCGTCCTCATCGCCAACTCCAACCTGGTCGGCGACTGGGCCAACTGGGAGGAGTTCCGCCGCCTGGAGGCCCTCGGCCTGACCATGTACGGCCAGATGACCGCCGGTTCCTGGATCTACATCGGCACCCAGGGCATCCTCCAGGGCACCTACGAGACCTTCGCCGCGGTCGCCGCGAAGAAGTTCGGCGGCACCCTGGCCGGCACCATCACCCTCACCGCCGGCCTCGGCGGCATGGGCGGCGCCCAGCCGCTGGCCGTCACCATGAACGACGGCGTCGCGATCTGCATCGACGTCGACCCGCGCGCCATCGAGCGCCGCATCGAGCACCGCTACCTGGACGTGAAGGCCGACAACCCGGCCCACGCCCTGCGGCTGGCCACGGAGGCCCGCGACGCCCGCCGTCCGCTCTCCATCGGCCTCCTGGGCAACGCGGCCGAGCTGCTCCCGCAGATGCTCGCCGAGGGCGCCCCGATCGACATCGTGACGGACCAGACCTCCGCCCACGACCCGCTGTCCTACCTCCCCGTCGGCGTGGCCTTCGAGGACATGGCCGACGCGGCCGCCAAGGACCCGGCCGGCTTCACCACCCGCGCCCGCGAGTCCATGGCCAGGCACGTCGAGGCCATGGTCGGCTTCATGGACGCCGGCGCCGAGGTCTTCGACTACGGCAACTCCATCCGCGGCGAGGCCCAGCTGGCCGGCTACGACCGCGCCTTCGCCTTCCCCGGCTTCGTCCCGGCCTACATCCGCCCGCTCTTCTGCGAGGGCAAGGGCCCGTTCCGCTGGGCCGCGCTCTCCGGCGAGGCCTCGGACATCGCCAAGACCGACAAGGCGATGCTGGACCTGTTCCCGGAGAACGAGTCCCTGCACCGCTGGATCAAGATGGCCGGCGAGCGCGTCCACTTCCAGGGCCTGCCCGCGCGCATCTGCTGGCTGGGCTACGGCGAGCGCGACAAGGCCGGCGAGCGCTTCAACGACATGGTGGCGAGCGGCGAACTGGCCGCCCCCCTCGCGATCGGCCGCGACCACCTCGACTGCGGCTCGGTGGCCTCCCCGTACCGCGAGACCGAGGCCATGCTCGACGGCTCCGACGCCATCGCCGACTGGCCGCTGCTCAACGCCATGGTCAACGTGGCCTCGGGTGCCTCCTGGGTGTCCATCCACCACGGCGGCGGCGTCGGCATGGGCCGCTCCATCCACGCGGGCCAGGTCACCGTCGCCGACGGCACGAAGCTGGCCGGCGAGAAGGTCCGCCGCGTCCTGACGAACGACCCGGGCATGGGCGTCATCCGCCACGTCGACGCCGGCTACGACATCGCCGAGTCGGTCGCCGACGCCAAGGGCGTCCGCGTCCCGATGCGCGAGGGTGACTCCGCGTGACCGAGCGAACCGGGGGCCCCGCCTCCGACCCCGCCGGGCTGCAGGCCACCGGCCTGCGCCCGGCGCCGGCCGCGGCCCCCGGCGGCGCCGTGGGCCTTCCGGCCGGGCCCGGGGGCGCAGCCCCGGGGAACGGCGGTACGGCCGGGCGCGGAGGAACGAGCTTCCACGGCATGTGGGCCGACCTCCGCACCATCGGCCGCGACAGCGGCACCGGCGGATACCGCCGCTACGCCTGGACCGGGGCCGACCGCGACTGCCGGGCCTGGTTTCGGTCGGAAGCCGAGAAGCGCGGCCTCACCCACGAGATCGACCGCAACGGCAACCAGTGGGCCTGGCTCGGCGACCCGCAGGCCGGTGACGCCGTCGTCACCGGCAGCCACCTCGACTCCGTCCCCGACGGCGGTGCCTTCGACGGCCCCCTCGGTGTCGTCTCCTCCTTCGCGGCCCTCGACGAACTCCGCGCCCGCGGCGTGGAATTCACCCGGCCGCTCGCCATCACCAACTTCGGCGACGAGGAAGGCGCCCGCTTCGGCCTGGCCTGCGTCGGCTCCCGGCTCACCGCCGGACAGCTGACCAGGCAGAAGGCGTACGAGCTCCGCGACGCGAACGGCATCACCCTCCCCCAGGCCATGGAGGCCGCCGGCCACGACCCGGAGACCATCGGCCCGGACCCCGAACGCCTCGCCCGCATCGGCGCGTTCGTCGAACTCCACGTCGAACAGGGCCGCGCCCTGGACCTGTCCGGGGACCGGGTCGGCATCGCCTCCGCGATCTGGCCGCACGGCCGCTGGCGGTACGACTTCCACGGCGAGGCCAACCACGCCGGCACCACCCGCCTGGTGGACCGCCGCGACCCGATGCTCGCCTACGCCGAGACGGTGCTCGCCGCCCGCCGCGAGGCCGAACTGGCCGGAGCCGTCGCCACCTTCGGCAAGATCTCGGTCGAGCCCAACGGGGTCAACGCGATCCCGTCGCTGGTCCGTGGCTGGCTGGATGCCCGCGCCGCCGACCAGGTCTCCCTCGACCAGGTCGTCGACGGCATCCGCAAGTCCGCCGGCGAATACGCCGACCGGCACGGCATCGACCTCGCCGTCACCCGGGAGTCCTTCACCCCCGTGGTCGAGTTCGAGCACGCCCTGCGCGACGAACTCGCCCGGATCCTGGGCACGGGCACCCCCGTCCTGGGCACGGGCGCCGGACACGACGCCGGAATCCTCTCCGCCGCCGTCCCGACCGCGATGCTGTTCGTGCGCAACCCCACCGGCGTCTCCCACTCCCCGGCCGAGTACGCAGCCGAGGACGACTGCGTCGCCGGTGTCCTCGCCCTGGCCGACGTACTGGAAGGACTCGCGTGCCGGTGACCACCACGTACTGGCTGGAACACGCCTGGCTCGGCACCCACGTCGAGCCGGGCGTGGCCCTGGACGTATCCGCGGACGGCCGGATCGCCGCCGTCCGCACCGGGACGGAAACGCCCCCGCCCGGCGCCGAAGTGCTCCGCGGCCTGACCGTCCCCGGCCTCGCCAACGCGCACAGCCACGCCTTCCACCGGGCCCTGCGCGGCACCGTGCAGCTGGGCTCGGGGACCTTCTGGACCTGGCGCGAGATCATGTACTCCGTCGCCCAGAACCTCACCCCCGACACGTACTTCGCCCTCGCCCGCGCCGTGTACGCGGAGATGGCGCTGGCCGGCATCACCAACGTCGGCGAGTTCCACTACGTCCACCACGCGCCCGGCGGCACTCCCTACGCCGACCCCAACGCGATGGGCGAGGCACTGATCGAGGCGGCCGCCGCGGCCGGCATCCGGATCACCCTGCTCGACACGGCGTACCTGTCCAGCGGCTTCGGCAAGGCCCCCGAACCGCACCAGCTGCGGTTCTCCGACGGCACCGCCGACGCCTGGGCCGAGCGCGCCTCCGCCCTCAAACCGCGCGAGCACGCCCTGATCGGTGCCGCCGTGCACTCCGTACGGGCCGTGCCGGCCGGCCAGCTGGCCACCGTCGCGCAGTGGGCGGACCAGCGGCAGGCCCCTCTGCACGTGCACCTCTCCGAGCAGACGGCGGAGAACGAAGCCTGCCTGGCCGCGCACGGGCGTACGCCCACCCAGCTGCTCGCCGACCACGGAGTGCTCGGCGCCCGCACCACGGGCGTCCACAACACGCACCTCACCGACGGCGACATCGCCCTGCTGGGCGGCTCCGCCACGGGCACCTGCATGTGCCCCACCACCGAACGGGACCTCGCCGACGGCATCGGCCCGGCCGTACGGCTGCAGCGGGCGGGCAGCCCGCTCTCGCTGGGCAGCGACAGCCACGCGGTCGTCGACCTGCTGGAAGAGGCCCGCGCGATGGAGCTGAACGAACGCCTCCGCAGCCGGACCCGGGGCCACTGGACGGCGAACGCGCTGCTCACCGCCGCCACGGCGGACGGCCACGCGGCGCTGGGCCTGCCGGACGCGGGCCGCCTGGAGGCGGGCGCGCTCGCCGACTTCACCACCATCGCGCTGGACTCGGTCCGCACGGCGGGGCCGGTGCCGCGGCTCGGCGCCGAGACCGCCGTCTTCGCCGCCTCGGCCGCCGATGTCCGCCACACGGTCGTGGCGGGCCGCCACATCGTCCGCGACGGCGCCCACACCCTCGTCCCCGACGTCCCGTCGGCCCTGGCCGAATCCATCGCCGCGGTCCGCGCCTGACGGGCCATTCGCCCCTCCCCACCCCTTCCCGAAACCGGGGGGCTCCGCCCCCGGACCCCCGCGCCTCAAACGCCGGCGGGGCTGGATTTCGCGCAGCGAAATTCCAGCCCGCGCGGCGTTTGAGCGCACCGGGCGCGGAGCGCACGGAACGGGGCCCGGGGCGGAGCCCCCGGTTTCGGGAAAGGGGCGGGGAGGGGAAATGGCGAAGCCCTGAGAGGAACCCATGACCACCACAGCCATCACCAACATCGGCAGCCTCGTCACCAACGATCCCGCCCTCGGCGAAGGCCCCCTCGGCCTGGTCCAGGACGCCGCCGTCGTCATCGAGGACGGCACGATCGCCTGGGTCGGCCCGACGGCGAATGCCCCGGCCACGGACGAGCGCTTCGACGCGGACCGCCGCGCCGTCATCCCCGGCTTCGTGGACAGCCACAGCCACCTCGTCTTCGCGGGCGACCGCACGCAGGAGTTCAACGCCCGCATGTCGGGCCGCAACTACTCCGCCGGAGGCATCCGCACCACCGTCGCCGCCACCCGCGCCGCCACCGACGCCGAGCTCGAAGCCAACCTGCTGCGCCACCTCCACGAGGCGCGCCGCCAGGGCACCACCACCTTCGAGACCAAGTCCGGCTACGGCCTCACCGTCGAGGACGAGGCCCGGGCCCTGCGCATCGCCGCCGCCCACACCGAAGAGGTCACCTACCTCGGCGCCCACATCGTCTCCCCGGACTACACCGAGGACCCCGCCGCCTACGTCGACCTCGTCACCGGCCCGATGCTGGACGCCTGCGCCCCGTACGCGCGCTGGGTGGACGTGTTCTGCGAGAAGGGCGCCTTCGACGGCGACCAGGCCCGCGCCGTCCTCACCGCCGGCCGGGCCAAGGGCCTGATCCCGCGGATCCACGCCAACCAGCTCAGCCACGGCCCGGGCGTCCAGCTCGGCGTGGAGCTCGGTGCGGCCTCCGCCGACCACTGCACCCACCTCACCGACGCGGACGTCGACGCCCTGGCGAACTCCGAGACGGTCGCCACCCTGCTCCCCGGCGCCGAGTTCTCCACCCGGGCCCAGTGGCCCGACGCCCGCCGGCTGATCGACGCGGGTGCCACCGTCGCCCTGTCCACGGACTGCAACCCGGGCTCCTCGTACACGAGCTCCATGCCGTTCTGCATCGCCCTCGCCGTCCGGGACATGGGCATGACCCCCGACGAGGCCCTGTGGTCCGCCACCGCCGGCGGCGCCCGGGCGCTGCGCCGTACGGACATCGGCCGGCTGGCCCCCGGATCGCGTGCGGACCTGGCCCTGCTGGACGCGCCCAGCCACGTCCACCTGGCCTACCGGCCGGGCGTTCCGCTGGTCTCGGCGGTCTGGCAGAAGGGCGAGCGCGTGCACTGACGGACGGCTCCGGCTTGTTCTGTCCCTTGTCTTCCCTCCGTAAGGTCCCGGGCGTACCTTGAGCCCCCGATCTGATGTGCCGTCAGTAACTTGTGGCCCGAGGGGAAGACCAAGGTGTCCGACCGGATACGCTCCACCGCGCTCCTGATCGCCTCCGCGCTCGCCGGTTCGGCGGCGGCCGTCCTGGCCGCCGCCCCCGCGGCCCACGCCGATGTGGTCGACGTCAAATACGACTGCAAGACTCCGATCGGCGACAAGTCGGCCGTCTCGCCCATCGACATCAAGGCGGTGAAGGAGGGCGAGGGCTACAAGCTGACCATGTCCTTCCAGAAGGGCGTCTCCTCCAGCCCGGTCGAGCTGGGCAAGGGGGCGATGAGCCCCAGCGCGCTGATCGTGGTCAAGGGCGCGGAGGAGGCGAGCGTCCCGGTCTCCGGCCCGGCCAACGCCGAGGCCGCGCCCGCCAACACCCCCATCAAGATCAGCGACCTGTCCGGCACCTACAAGCCGAAGAAGTCGGGCAAGGTCACCTTCACCGCGGGCGTCCTCACCATCAAGGCCCTGGGGACCACCACCACCTGCACCCCGGGCAACAGCCCCAAGGCGTCGCTGGAACTGGACGTGACCGCCGCGGGCGGCGCCACGGGCGGCGGCGGAACCTCGGGGAGCACCGCGGGGAACACCTCCGGCGGCGGATCCGAGAGCCTGCCGCAGACCGGGCCCGCCGACTCCGCGCTCGCCCTGGGCACCCTCGGCGGCACCGTCCTGCTCACCGGCGCGGCCGGCGTGCTCTGGCTGACCCGGCGCGGGCAGCGGGCCCGGTCCTGAAGGTCCCCCGGATGCACGCGCCCCACCGCCGGCGCCACCCGGCCCCCCGGCACCGCCACCCCGCCCGCCCGCGCCTGTGCCGGGGACCGCTCCGGGCCGCCGCCGCACCGCCGGCGGCCGCGCTCGCCGCCGCGTTCCTGCTGGCCGCGGCGGCCACTGCGGCCCCGGCGGCCTCTGCGGCCGACAGCGGCGCGCGGGGCCAGGTTTCGGCCCGCACCGCCGCCGCGCCCCGCGCCACCGTGCCCCGTACGGCCACTGCGGCCAATGCCGCCGCCTCGGCCCGCACCACCTCGGCGCCCCGGACCGTGGCCCCGCCGGCGGCCTCCGCCGCGGACCCCGGCTGGACCGCCGAGCCGGCCACCGCGTCCCCTTCCGCCGTCCCCCGCCCCTTCTTCTACCTGCAGGGTCCCGCCGGCAGCGTGCTGGAGGACCGGCTCGCCCTCGCCAACCCCACGGACCGGGAACACGTCATCACCCTGCGCGGGGCCGACGCGTACAACACCGCCGACGGCGCCTTCGCGGTGCGCCCGCCCGGTGCCTCGACCGCGTCCGGCCCCTGGATCAGCTTCGGCACCCACGGCACGGTCAGGATCCCGCCCCGGCACCGGGCGGTGGTGCCCTTCACCGTCACGCTGCCCGCCGACGCGGTCCCCGGCGACCACCCGGTCGCGGTGGTCGCCGAGGAAGCGGGCCGGGAGGCGGGCGTACGCGTCCACCTGCGGGTCAGCGGGCCCGCACTGGCCGCCCTCACCGTCGAGGACGTGTCCGTGGCCGGCCGGGGCACGGCCGCCCGGGTCCGCTACGCCCTGGTCAACCGGGGAAACGTGGCGCTGTCCCCGGAGGCGGTCCTGCGTACGGACGGCCTGTTCGGCGGCCCGGAGGAGCGGCCCGCCCACCGGCTGCCGGTGGAACTGCTGCCCGGCCAGCGGGTGGAGCTGACCGAACCCTGGCCGGGCGCGCCGCGGCTGGACGCGGTGGACCTCACCCTCACCGTCACCGCCCCCGGCGGCGCCCGCGCCACGGGCACGGCCTCGGCCCGCATGGTGCCGTGGTCCGCCGCGGGCTGGACCGGGGCCGGCCTGATCGCCCTGGCGGGTGCGGTCCTCGCCGCCCGCCGCACGGTCCGTTCGCGGCAGCGGGACCCCGGCCCGTCGGCCGCGCCGCCCGCCGCACCCTCCGTACGGGAACCCGAGTTGACGGGAGCGTCGAAGTGAGCGCCCACCCCGCCCCGCGCCGCGCCGCCCGGATCCGCGTGGTCCTGGCCGCCCTGTTCCTGCTGGCCCTGTCGGCCGGTCCGGCCGCGGCGGCGCAGCGGAGCCCGGCCGCCCCCGCGGCACCGGCTGCTCCCGCCGCCCCTGCCGCCCCCGCCGAAGGGAAGGCCGCGGCCGAGCTGTCGCTGAAGGAGGCGGCCCAGGGCACCGAGGTCACCGTCTCCGGTACGGGATGGCCCGCCGGGACCGTGGTCATGCTGCTGCTCTGCGGGCAGAACATGATCGGCGGCACCAACAGCTGTGCCAACGACGCCGGACAGGCGGCCTCGGTCGGCGCCGACGGGACGTTCCGCAAGGCGCTGGCCGTCGTGCCCCCGCCCAAGCCCTGCCCCTGCGTGGTCAACGTGACCTCGGTCAACGGCGACCAGTCCACCGTCAGCCTGCCCTTCACGGTCACCGGCCACCCGGTGGCCGAGCTGCCCGCGGAGTCCGGGCAGGCCCGCCTCGCCCTGCTCACCGGGGTCCGGCTCAAGGGCGAGGACGGGGTGCTGACCTGGTTCGGCGCCCCGCCGTCCCGGAAGTTCACGGTGACCGTGGGCAACCTCGGCTCGGCCCCGGTCAAGGACCCGGTGTTCCAGATCGGCACCGCCCACGGGGTGTTCGCGCCCGTGTGGGAGGAGCGCCAGTGGAAGGGCACCATCCCGCCCGGCCAGAAGGCGGAGGTGGAGCTCGACGTCGAGCTCACCATGGGCGCGCACGGCGACTACGGCATCTCCCTCAAGTACGGCGACAAGGTCCTGGCCGTGCAGCCCTGGGGCGTCGACCGCCCGTACGGCGTGCTCCTGTTCTGGGGCCTGCTGTTCGTGGTGGTCCCGGCCGGGCTCTTCCGCATCGGCATGGCGGTCGTCGACCGGGTCAGGCCCCGTACGGGCACGGGGCGGTCCGCCGCGCCCGCCGCCCCGGGACGCCACCGCGCGGCCGCGGCCGGCGCCCCGCCGGCCCCGCCCGTGACGCCCCCCGGCGGGGCGTCCCCGCAGACCACCACGGCCGTCCTGCCGTGGTTCACCCCGGCACAGCCGGCAGATCCATCCGCACCGTCAGACCATCCGACAACGAAGGGAAATCCGTGAAGACCCAACGGAGGGTGAGCGCGGCCGCGGTCGCGCTGCTTCTCGGCGGCGCGGGCGTGGTGATGGTGGCCGCTGCCCCGGCAGGCGCGGCCGAGATCTCGTTCCCGACCGTGTGCGATCCCCCGATCGGCGCGAACATCGAGGGAACGACCAAGGCCGAGGTGACCGTGACCCCGGCCGAGGCCAAGGTGGGCGACGAGGTGGAGGTGGTCTGGAAGACCACCAAGGCGGCGTCGGACAACCCCGGCTACATCGACCTGCCGGCGAACTCGGTGACCCCGTCCGGCGTGCTCAAGGTGGGCGGGGACGGCACCGGCGACCTGCCGGTGCAGGGCAAGGCGGAGAACCCGGCCATCCCCAAGAACTCGCCCATGGTGGTCACCCCCATGAAGGCGAAGTTCAAGCTGACCAAGGCCGGCACGGTCACCCTGACCCCGGCCTCGTACAAGATCACGGCGATGGGCACCGACACCGTGTGCACGCCCAAGCAGGGGACCACCGTCCCCGTCGCGGCGACGATCAAGGTGTCCGGCTCGGGCGGCCCGGACCCGACACCCACGGCGACCTCCAAGCCGACGCCCACACCGACGCCCACTCCGACCCCGACCCCGTCGGGCAGCGTGACGCCCACGGCCACGCCGACCGCCACCCCCACGCCCACCGCGACGAACAGCGGGCCGAGCGAGGTGCCGGGCAAGGAGGCCGCCGTGACCTTCGCCTGCGTGGCTCCGGGGCCCCCGACCATCCAGTCCAAGGTGACCATCGACGCCAAGCGGAACGGCGGGAACTGGGACCTCACCGTCAAGACCGGCCAGGGCGTCATGAACAGCCCGGCCGACCTGCCGGCCGGAGCGCTCAAGCCCTCCATGGAGGTCGTCCTCGGCGGCGCCGACAGCGGCAAGGTCCAGGTCAGCGGGCCGGGCAACAAGGAGCCCATCGCTGCGGGCCGGCCGGTCAGCCTCAGCGACATGACCGGCACCTACAAGCCGGGCAAGAGCGGCAAGGTCACGCTCAGCCCCGGCAAGCTGACGATCGACGCGCTCGGCATGAAGATCGCCTGTGAGGCCAAGTCCACCGCGGTGTCCCTGGAGCTGGACACCACCGCGCAGCCCGGCGGCAGCGGTGGAGGCACCGGCGGCACCTCGGGCGGCTCGGGAGGCAGCTCCGGCACCTCGGGCGGCTCCGGCGGCAACCTCGCCGAGACCGGTGCCGAGGACGACGGCGGCCTGAAGGCGCTCGCCCTGGTCGCCGGCACGGTGATCCTGCTCGGCGGCGCGGTGTTCACCTTCACCCCGTGGCGCCGCCTCCGCGGGCAGCGCTGACCCTGCCGTCGTCGGCCCTCACCTGCCCTCACCTGCGGGAACGCGGAACGGCCCGGCACACACCGTTGTGTGCCGGGCCGTTCCCCCGTTCAGCGGGCGGGGACGTGCGTCAGTTCACATCGCCCATCAGCGCGTTGACCTTCTTGCGGTACATGAAGATCGAGAGGCCGGCCAGTACGGCGGCGACCGCCTGGAAGAGGATCACGCCGACGCCGTCCAGCTTGACCTCGGCCAGGCCGAGCAGACCGGTGACGCAGTCACCGGCGGTGACGGCCAGGAACCAGACGCCCATCATCTGGGAGGCGTACTTCTGCGGCGCCATCTTCGTGGTGACCGACAGGCCGACCGGGGAGAGGCACAGCTCCGCGATGGTGTGCATCAGGAAGATCAGCACCAGCCACCACATGGTGACCTTGGTGTCGTTGCCGGCGGTCTGGCTCAGCGGCACGGCGAAGACGAAGAACGAGGCACCGACGATGACCAGGGCCACCGAGAACTTCACGATGGTGCTGGGCTCGCGGCTGCGGCGGGCCAGGGCCACCCACACGGCGGCGAAGATCGGGGCCAGGGCCACCACGAAGAGCGGGTTCAGCGACTGGAAGATCGTGGTCGGGACCTCCCAGCCGAGGAGGCTGCGCTGGGAGTTCTTGTCACCGAACAGCGAGAGGGTCGAACCGCCCTGGTCGTAGATCATCCAGAACACGGCGGCGGCCACGAAGAACCAGATGTAGGCGCTCATCCGGGTCTGCTCGACGGAGGACAGGTCCTTGTCCCGCTTGATGCGCGCCAGGACGGCCACCGGGATGATCAGACCGGCGATGGTGATCGGGTACAGCGCCCACTTGATGGTGAACATGTCCGCCGCGACCACGGCGCCGTAGAAGACGGCGGCGACGCCCAGGACGGCCAGCGCCTTGACGATCACGGCCTTGCGCTCGGCCGGGCTCAGCGGGTTCGGGACGAGGCTGCTCTTCGGGCTCAGGGTGCGGCCGGCGAGCAGGAAGATGGCCAGGCCGACGCCCATGCCGATGGCGGCGAGCAGGAAGCCGATGTGCCAGTTGACGGTCTCGCCGATGGTGCCGATCACGAGCGGAGCGGCGAAGGCACCGACGTTGATGCCGATGTAGAACAGCGTGAAGCCGCTGTCACGGCGCGGGTCGTCCGCGCCCTTGTACAGGTGGCCGACCATCGTGGAGATGTTGGCCTTCAGCAGACCGGAGCCGACCGCGACCAGCAGCAGGCCGACGAAGAACGCCGCCTGGCCGGGCAGGGCGAGCGCCACGTGACCGGCCATGATCACGAAGCTGGCGACGGCGACCGTCTTGCGGGCGCCCCAGACGCGGTCACCGAACCAGCCGCCGGGCATGGCCATGAGGTAGACCATCGCCACGTACACGGAGTAGATCGCCGTGGCCGTCGCCGCCGTGAAGCCGAGGCCGCCGCCCTGGCTCCCGGTCGCGGCGTCCACACCGCCGGAGACCAGGTACAGGACGAGGAGGGCGCGCATGCCGTAGTAGGAGAAGCGCTCCCACATCTCGGTCATGAAGAGCGTGGCCAGGCCGATGGGGTGGCCGAGGAAGGTCTTCTCGTGAGCTGCGCTCGGCGAGGCCTGCGTCAGGCTGGAAGCCATGTCGATCCTTGCTAACTCGGGACGCCGCGCTTCGTGAGCGGGTACGGCGCCCGGGGAGGGGGTGGCCCGTGCGCGTCGTCGCACGCGGGCCGGTCCCACAGGTCATTCACTGCCGCCGGGGCGGGGGAGGAAAGCCTTCCGAGGCTGACGGTCCACCCGGGCAGAGAAACAGGGACCTTGGGCCGCTTTCGGACGCAAAAGTCCCTGAACTACTTCATCAGGAGTGTCGCCACCATACGACACGACACCGCCGGATATGGAAGGAGATGAGAGATGGATCACAGGCTGGGAGGGAACCGATCTGCCATATTCGAAGGTGAGTAGTAGTTCATATCCGCAGATCGATGGGGGTCTGTCGACGCAGTCCAGCATTCCGCGCACGCGCATTACCATCACCCACATGACGCGTGTACTGCTCGCCGAGGACGACGCCTCCATCTCGGAGCCGCTGGCCCGCGCCCTGCGCCGGGAGGGCTACGAGGTCGAGGTCCGCGAGGACGGACCCACCGCACTGGACGCGGGACTGCAGGGCGGCGTCGATCTGGTCGTACTCGACCTCGGTCTGCCCGGGATGGACGGGCTGGAAGTGGCCCGCCGCCTGCGGGCCGAAGGTCACGGCTTCCCGATCCTGGTGCTCACCGCCCGTGCGGACGAGGTCGACACGGTCGTCGGCCTGGACGCCGGCGCCGACGACTACGTGACCAAGCCCTTCCGCCTCGCCGAGCTGCTCGCCCGGGTCCGGGCCCTGCTCCGGCGCGGCGCCGTCGAGCCCGCCCAGCCCCCCGCCACCCACGGCGTCCGCATCGACGTGGAGTCGCACCGGGCCTGGATGGGCGACGAGGAGCTGCAGCTCACCGCGAAGGAGTTCGACCTCCTGCGCGTGCTGGTGCGCGACGCAGGCCGGGTCGTCACCCGCGACCAGCTGATGCGCGAGGTGTGGGACACCACCTGGTGGTCCTCCACCAAGACGCTGGACATGCACATCTCCTGGCTCCGCAAGAAGCTCGGTGACGACGCGGCCAACCCGCGCTACATCGCCACCGTGCGCGGGGTCGGCTTCCGCTTCGAGAAGAGCTGAGCCCCACCCGAGCCATGCGCCGCCGCCTGATCCAGTCCACGCTCGCCGTGGTGCTCGTCGTGATCGCCGTGTTCGGTGTGTCCCTGGTCATCGTGGAGACCCGGACGATCACCAACAGCGCCCAGGAGATGGTCGAGTCCCAAGCCCTCACGCTCGTGGGCGTCGTCGAGTCCAACGTGCTGGAGGGCAAGCCGGTGGACGCCGACGCCCTCGCCGACCGGCTGGACAACGGGCGGTACGCCCGCGTGCACGTGCCCGGGAACCCGGACCTCGTCCTCGGCACCCCCATCGACGGCGGTGTGATCCGGGGCAGCGCCCCCGGGGAGCACGGCGTGACCGTGGTGGTCGAGGAGCCCCGCTCCACCGTCACCCGCGAGGTCGTCCGCACCCTCGCCGTGGTCGGAGCGGTGGCCCTGCTCGCCGTGGTGGCGGCCGTCCTGCTCGCCGTACGCCAGGCCAACAAGCTGGCGTCCCCGCTGACCGACCTCGCGGAGACCGCAGAACGGCTCGGCTCCGGCGACCCGCGCCCCCGGCACCGCCGCTACGGCGTCCCCGAGCTGGACCGCGTCGCCGACGTCCTGGACGCCAGCAACGAGCGGATCGGGCGGATGCTGACCGCCGAGCGGAGGCTCGCCGCCGACGCCTCGCACCAGCTCCGCACCCCCCTGACCGCGCTGTCCATGCGGCTGGAGGAGATCACGGTCACCGACGACCTGGAGACCGTACGGGAAGAGGCGTCGATCGCCCTCACCCAGGTGGAGCGGCTCACCGACGTGGTGGAACGGCTGCTGACGAACTCGCGCGACCCGCGGACCGGCTCCGCCGTCCCCTTCGACCTCGACGAGGTCGTCAAACAGCAGGTGGAGGAGTGGCGGCCGGCCTACCGCAGTGCCGGGCGGGCCATCGTGAGCTCCGGGAAGCACGGCCTGCAGGCCGTGGGCACGCCCGGAGCGGTGGCCCAGGTGCTGGCGGCGCTCGTGGAGAACTCGCTGATGCACGGGGGCGGCACCGTCGCCCTGCGGACCCGGGTGACCGGCAACCAGGCCGTCATCGAGGTCACCGACGAGGGGCCGGGCGTGCCCGCCGACCTCGGCAACCGGATCTTCGAGCGGGCCATCAGCGGCCGGAACTCCACCGGCATCGGCCTGGCCGTGGCCCGCGACCTCGCGGAGGCGGACGGCGGGCGGCTGGAGCTGATCCAGGCGCACCCGCCGGTGTTCGCCCTGTTCCTGAGCCGGAAGGCGCACGAACGCGTCGAACCGGAGAAGACCGTCCGCTGAGGCGGCCGGGCCGCCGGGACCGCGGAACGGCGGTCCGCCCCGCGGATCGGAAGGCCTGGGAGGATGTCCCCGTGGCTCAGCGGTTGGCGGGGACCCGCTCGTCCGGGGCGGCCAGCGAATCCGGGGCGGCCAGGGACGCGGCCGTGGCGCCCGCCCCGCGCGGACCGACGACCACGGCCGCCGGAGCCGGCTCGGGCATCGCCCGGAAGACCCAGGTGCGGTAGGACCAGAAGCGGAACAGCGTGGCCACGCCGATGCCGATCAGCTTGAAGGCGTTGTTCTGCAGCGGGCTGTCCCAGCCCGCCCCGTAGGTGGCGGCGTACAGGATCCCGGTCTCGATGACCATCCCGATCACGCTGAACAGCACGAACAGGACCATCTCGCGCTTGCGGCCGGACTTGTCCCGGTCCCGGTAGGTGAAGTACCGGAACCCTATGTAGTTGCAGACGATGGCGACCGTGATGGCTATGACGTTGGCCCGGCCGACCTGCAGCTCGGTGGTGCTCCGCAGCAGGTTGAACACGCCCAGGTTGACCAGGACACCCAGACCGCCGACGGCGCCGAACTTCACGGCTTCGCGAGCGAGGCCGCGCGCCCGGTCCCCGAGGGCCGCCTGCTGTGTCGCGCTCATACGGTGTTCCGCCCCTGTCGTCGGTCGTCGTCCGGTGGTCCGCGGGCCTTCCGGCCGATCCAGTCATGCTAAGTGTCAGCCCGATGGTGCGTCTGCGCCTTCCGGCACGGATGTGACGAACTCGTACAGCTCTGCGACACGGCAGGAGTTCTTCCGGCCATCGCCCTGGTCCGGATGGCGGAATACCGGCGGATACCCTGGAGGAGTGACGTTCCCGGTAGTCGGTATGGTCGGCGGCGGCCAGCTCGCCCGCATGACCCACGAGGCGGGTATCCCCCTCGGTATCAGATTCAAGATCCTCAGTGACAGTCCGCAGGACTCGGCGGCCCAGGTGGTGAGCGACGTCGTCATCGGCGACTATCGCGACCTGGACACCCTGCGCGCCTTCGCGCGCGGCTGCGACGTGATCACCTTCGACCACGAGCACGTGCCCACCGAACACCTTCGGGCCCTGGAAGCAGACGGCATCCCCGTCCGCCCGGGGCCCGACGCGTTGGTGCACGCCCAGGACAAGGGGGTGATGCGCGCCAGGCTCGACGAGATCGGCGCGCCCAGCCCCCGCCACCGGATCGTGTCCGATCCGGACGACGTGGCCGCCTTCGCGGAAGAGGTCGGCGGGTTCCCCGTCATCCTCAAGACCGTGCGCGGCGGCTACGACGGCAAGGGGGTGTGGTTCGTCCGCACCCACCAGGACGCGGAAGCCCCCTTCAGGGCGGGCGTCCCCGTCCTCGCCGAGGAGAAGGTGGACTACGTCCGCGAACTCGCGGCGAACATCGTCCGCTCCCCGCACGGCCAGGCCGTGGCCTACCCCGTCGTCGAGTCCATCCAGGTGGACGGCGTCTGCGACACGGTCATCGCCCCCGCCCCCGACCTCTCGGAGGAGCTGGCCGGCGAGGCACAGGCCCTGGCCCTGCGGATCGCCGGGGAACTCGGCGTGACCGGCCACCTGGCCGTGGAGCTGTTCGAGACCACCGACGGCCGGATCCTGGTCAACGAGCTGGCGATGCGCCCGCACAACTCGGGCCACTGGACCCAGGACGGCGCGGTCACCTCCCAGTTCGCCAACCACGTCCGCGCGGTCCTCGACCTCCCCCTCGGCGACCCCCGGCCGCGCGCGCCCTGGACGGTCATGGCCAACGTGCTCGGCGGGGACTACCCCGACATGTACGCGGCCTACCTGCACTGCATGGCCCACGACCCGCAGCTGAAGATCCACATGTACGGCAAGGACGTGAAACACGGCCGCAAGGTCGGCCACGTCAACACCTACGGCGACGACCTGACCGATGTGCTGGAGCGCGCACGTCACGCTGCCGGCTACCTGCGAGGAACGATCACCGAATGAGCACCGCGATCAGCACCACCCACGGCGACGCCCCCCTGGTCGGCATCGTCATGGGATCGGACTCCGACTGGCCGGTCATGGAGGCCGCCGCCCAGGCACTCGCCGAGTTCGAGATCCCCTACGAGGTCGACGTCGTCTCCGCGCACCGGATGCCGCACGAGATGATCGCGTACGGCGAGCGGGCCGCCGACCGCGGCCTGAAGGTCGTCATCGCGGGTGCGGGCGGGGCCGCCCACCTGCCCGGCATGCTCGCCTCGGTCACCCCGCTGCCCGTGATCGGCGTACCCGTCCCGCTGAAATACCTCGACGGCATGGACTCGCTGCTGTCGATCGTCCAGATGCCCGCCGGGGTTCCCGTGGCCACCGTCTCGGTGGCGGGCGCCCGCAACGCCGGCCTGCTCGCCGCCCGCATCCTGGCCACCCAGGACGCGGACCTCCTCGCCCGGATGAAGGAGTTCCAGCAGGAGCTCAACGACCAGGCGACCGAGAAGGGCAAGCGGCTGCGCGCCAAGGTGGCCGCCGGATGACGGACGCCGCCCCCGGAACCCACCGGATCGCCGAGGCCCGGGAACTGCTCGCCGAGCACCCCGTCGTCGACGGCCACAACGACCTCCCCTGGGCACTGCGCGAGCAGGTCCGCTACGACCTGACGCGGCGGGACCTCACCGGCGACCAGTCGGCGCACCTGCACACCGACATCCCGCGGCTGCGGGCCGGCGGTGTCGGCGCCCAGTTCTGGTCCGTGTACGTCCGCTCCGACTACGCCGGCGACGAGGCGGTCAGCGCCACCCTGGAGCAGATCGACGCGGTCGCCCAGCTGATCGACCGTTACCCCGGCGACCTGGTGCGGGCGCTGACGGCCGACGACATGGAAGCGGCGCGGGCGGACGGGAGGATCGCCTCGCTGATGGGCGCCGAGGGCGGCCACTCCATCAACAACTCGCTGGCCACCCTGCGCGCTCTGCACCGGCTGGGCGTGCGGTACCTGACCCTCACCCACAACGACAACGTGGACTGGGCGGACTCGGCGACCGACGAGCCGCGCCACGGCGGCCTCACGGACTTCGGCCGCGAGGTCGTCCGGGAGATGAACCGCATCGGCATGCTGGTGGACCTCTCCCACGTGGCCCCGAGCACGATGCGGGACGCCCTGGACGCCTCGTCCGCCCCGGTGATCTTCAGTCACTCCTCCGCGCGGGCGGTCTGCGACCACCCGAGGAACGTCCCGGACGAGGTGCTGGAGCGGCTGCCCGCCAACGGCGGTGTCGCCATGGCCACCTTCGTGCCGAAGTTCGTCCTCCCGGCGGCCGTGGAATGGACCCTGGCGGCGGACGAGAACCTGCGGGCCCACGGCCTGCACCACCTCGACACCTCCCCGGAGGCGATGGCCCTGCACCGGGCCTTCGAGGAGGCCAACCCGCGGCCGGTGGCCACCGCCGCCACCGTCGCCGACCACCTGGACCACATGCGCGAGGTGGCCGGCGTGGACCACGTCGGCATCGGCGGCGACTACGACGGCACGGCGTTCACCCCGTCCGGCCTGGACGACGTGTCGGGCTACCCGAACCTGATCGCGGAGCTCCTCGGCCGCGGCTGGTCTCGGGCCGACCTGGCCAAGCTCACCTGGTCGAACGCGGTCCGCGCCCTGCGCGACGCGGAAGCGGTCTCCCGCGACCTCTCGGCGACCCGCGGCCCCTCGAACGCGGTGATGTGACCCGCGGGGGTCAGGAGCGGCACAGACACACGGGATGCCCGGCCGGAACACCGTTTTGGATGCGTCCCTCGCGCCGCTCGGCGCCGGGGGCGCCTCCCGGGCTTCGGGGCGCTGCGCCGGACTCCGTCCGTCGGCCTCGGCGGGCGGGGCGAACCGCGGGGGTCAGGAGCGGCACAGACACACGGGATGCCCGGCCGGATCGGCGTAGACGCGCCAGTTCCGGCCGGGCTCTCCCGCGTCCAGGGGCTTCGCGCCCAGCGCCACGATGTGCTGCTCCGCGGCGTCCAGGTCCTCCACCGTCAGGTCCAGGTGGAACTGCTGCGAGCCCTCGGGGGAGGGCCAGGCCGGCGGGACGTGCCCCGGCGCCAGCTGGAAGGCCAGCGGCGTGCCCTCGTGTCCCCCCAGGTCCGCCCAGCTGCCGTCCTCCTCCAGCGAGGGGGTGCCGCCGAGCAGCCCCGCGTAGAAGGTGGCGAGGGCGAGCGGGTCCGGGCAGTCGAGGACGACGGTACCGAGCTTGGCGACGGCCATGACGTACTCCTTCGAAGCGGCGAACGGGTTACCGGTAATGCGGCTTTGCCGGTAACGACCACCCTACGCGTTACCGCATCGCCGATCCAGCAGGTAACTTCGAGAACATGAGCGGCGGACGCGCGGCGGCCCCCGGAGGGCTCGCACTGGTGGAGGAACTCGTCAACACGCTGAGCGTGGACACCGGCGAGGACCGCCTCGCCACCCGCTTCGCCCTCTCCGGCACGGAGCTCGCGGAAGCCGCCTCCCTCCGCGAGGCGCTGCGCGCCGCCCTCCTGGCACACGCCGGCCACCCGACCCCGCCCGGGACCCTGGGCGCCTTGAACCACCTGCTGGCCGGGGCCCCGCTGACCCTGCGCATCGACGAGGAAGGCACCGCCACCCTGGCGGCCGACGGGGACGGGCTGACCGCCCGGATCGCCACGGCCGTCACCGAGGCCGTGACCGCCGGCACCTGGTCCCGCCTCAAGGCGTGCGCGGCCGAGGACTGCCAGTGGGCCTACTACGACCGCAGCCCCGCCGCCCGCGGCCGCTGGTGCACGATGTCGGTCTGCGGCAGCCGGGCCAAGATGCGCACGTACCGCTCCCGCGGCTAGCCCGACGCCCTGGGGTTCCGGGGCGGAGTCCCGAGGGGGGCTTGGGGTGGAGTCCCGAGGGGTCTGGGGCGGAGCCCCGAGGGGGTCCGGGGCAGGGCCCCGGTTTCGGGAAAGGGGCGGGGTGGGGAATTCGCCCCGCGCAGCGGCAGGCCCGCCGAGCGCGCGCACGCCCGCTCGCGAGGGCCGGCCCGAGGGCGGTCAACCGCCCGGGCACGTCCGGCCGGCAGGCCAAAGCAGCGGCAGGCGCTACGCCCGCGGCCGCCCCATCGCCCGGTACGTCCAGCCGGCGGCCCGCCACCGCTCCGCGTCCAGCGCATTGCGCCCGTCCAGGATCAGCGGCACGGAGACCGTGCCCGCCAGCTCCGCAGGATCGAGCTCGCGGAACTCCCGCCACTCGGTCAGGTGCAGCACCACGTCCGCGCCGGCCACCGCCGCCGCCGCCGAGGCCGCGTACGCCAGCGTCGGGAACACCTGCCGCGCGTTGTCCATGCCCTTGGGGTCGTACACCGTGACCTGTCCGCCCTGGAGGTGGACCTGTCCGGCCACGTTCAGCGCCGGCGAGTCCCGTACGTCGTCCGAGTCGGGCTTGAAGGTGGCGCCCAGCACCGCGACCCGCTTGCCCAGGAAGGAGCCGCCCACGGCCTCCCGCGCCAGCTCCACCATGTGCCCGCGCCGCCGCATGTTGATCGAGTCGACCTCGCGCAGGAAGGTCAGCGCCTGGTCCGCGCCCAGCTCGCCGGCCCGCGCCATGAAGGCGCGGATGTCCTTCGGCAGGCAGCCGCCGCCGAAGCCGATCCCGGCCCGCAGGAACTTCGCGCCGATCCGCTCGTCGTGGCCGATGGCCTCCGCCAGCTTCACCACGTCGCCGCCGGCCGCCTCGCAGACCTCGGCCATGGCGTTGATGAAGGAGATCTTCGTGGCGAGGAAGGAATTCGCCGCGGTCTTCACCAGCTCCGCCGTCGGGAAGTCGGTCACCACCAGCGGGGACCCCTCCGCGACCGGCGTCGCGTACACCTCGCGGAGCAGCTTCTCGGCGGACCCGCCCGCCTCGCGCACGCCCACCACGATCCGGTCCGGGTGCAGGGTGTCCTGTACGGCGAAGCCCTCCCGCAGGAACTCGGGGTTCCAGGCCAGCTCCACGTCCCCGCCCGCCGGGGCCAGCTCGGCCAGCCGCCGCGCCAGCCGGTCCGCCGAGCCCACCGGCACGGTGGACTTGCCCACGACCAGCGCCGGCCGGGTCAGCAGCGGGGCCAGCGAGTCGAACGCCGCGTCCACGTAGCTCATGTCGCAGGCGTACTCGTTGTGCTTCTGCGGGGTGTTCACGCACACGAAGTGGACGTCGCCGAACTCCGCGACCTCCGCGAAGTCCATCGTGAACCGCAGCCGCCCGGTGGACCCCGGCAGCCCGGCCACGTGCCGGGCCAGCAGCTCCTCCAGCCCCGGCTCGTACATCGGGACCCGCCCCGCCGCCAGCATCTCGATCTTCTCGGGTACGACGTCCAGCCCGAGCACCTCGAAGCCCAGTTCGGCCATGGCCGCGGCATGCGTCGCGCCGAGATAGCCAGTGCCGATCACAGTGATCTTGGGGGCCATGGGTACTCCATCGGGTGGCGGTGCGGTGTGCGGGCCCGAGCATAGCCGCGCGCGTTGTCACCAAGCTCACGCGTACGGCCCGTACCCCTACTCGCCGGTCGGCCATAGGCTTGGGTTACTTAACGGTAGTTAGCATGGGGAGTGAGTGCTTTGGCAGGTTCCGACTTCGACCTCTACCGCCCCGCCGAGGAGCACGACATGCTCCGCGACTCGGTCCGCGCGCTGTGCGAGGCGAAGATCGCCCCGTTCGCGGCCGCAGTGGACGAAGAGGCGCGGTTCCCGCAGGAAGCCCTGGACGCGCTGGTCGCCAACGACCTGCACGCCGTCCACGTACCGGAGACCTACGGCGGTGCGGGCGCCGACGCCCTCGCCACCGTGATCGTCATCGAGGAGGTGGCCCGCGTCTGCGCCTCCTCCTCCCTGATCCCGGCGGTCAACAAGCTCGGTTCGCTCCCGGTCATCCTGTCCGGCTCCGAGGACCTCAAGAAGAAGTACCTGGGCCCGCTCGCCAAGGGCGACGGGATGTTCTCGTACTGCCTCTCCGAGCCGGACGCCGGCTCGGACGCGGCCGGCATGAAGACCCGCGCCGTCCGCGACGGCGACTACTGGGTCCTCAACGGCGTCAAGCGCTGGATCACCAACGCCGGCGTCTCCGAGTACTACACGGTCATGGCCGTCACCGACCCCGAGAAGCGCTCCAAGGGCATCTCCGCCTTCGTCGTCGAGAAGTCGGACGAGGGCGTCTCCTTCGGCGCCCCGGAGAAGAAGCTCGGCATCAAGGGCTCCCCGACCCGCGAGGTCTACCTCGACAACGTCCGCATCCCCGCCGACCGCATGATCGGCGAGGAGGGCACCGGCTTCGCCACCGCGATGAAGACCCTGGACCACACCCGCATCACCATCGCGGCCCAGGCCCTCGGCATCGCCCAGGGCGCCCTCGACTACGCCAAGGGCTACGTCAAGGAGCGCAAGCAGTTCGGCAAGCCGATCGCCGACTTCCAGGGCATCCAGTTCATGCTCGCCGACATGGCCATGAAGGTCTCCGCCGCCCGCGCCCTGACCTACCAGGCCGCGGCCGCCTCCGAGCGCGGCGACGCCGACCTCACCTACCTCGGCGCCGCGGCCAAGTGCTTCGCCTCCGACATCGCCATGGAGGTCACCACCGACGCCGTCCAGCTCCTCGGCGGCTACGGCTACACCCGCGACTACCCGGTCGAGCGCATGATGCGCGACGCGAAGATCACACAAATTTATGAAGGTACGAATCAGGTTCAGCGCATCGTCATGGCCCGCAACCTTCCCGCGTAGTCACGCGTCTGAACCTGTGGGCACTCCCGGTCACGGCGGGGGTGCCCACAGGGTTTTCCGGGCGCGGCCCCCTGCCCCGGACGGCCGCCCGGCACTGTCCGGGGCGGGTGTCCGGGGCAGGGGGCCGCGAACCATAGACTGACTTCGCTCATGAGTTTGACCATGTACTGGGGAGAGAGATGACGGAAGCGATCCTGCTCGTCGGCGGGCAGGGGACGCGGCTCCGCCCGGTGACGGTGAACACGCCCAAGCCGATGGTGCCCGCGGCCGGAGTGCCGTTCCTCGCGCACCAGATAGCCAGGGCCGCCGACGCCGGTGTCACGCACATCGTCATGGCCACCTGCTACCTGGCCGAGGTCTTCGAGCCCTACTTCGGCGACGGATCTGACTTCGGCGTCCACCTCGAATACGTGGTCGAGGACGAGCCGCTGGGCACCGGCGGCGCCATCCGCAACGCGGCCGAGCGCCTCACCGGCGGACCGGACGAGCCGGTCCTGGTCTTCAACGGCGACATCCTCACCGGCCTGGACATCCGCGGCCTGGTCGACGCCCACCAGGCCGCGCAGGCGGACGTCTCCCTGCACCTGGTCCGCGTCGAGGACCCCCGCGCGTTCGGGCTCGTCCCCACCGACGCCGACGGCCGGGTCCTGGCCTTCACCGAGAAGCCGCAGACCCCCGAAGAGATCGTCACCGACCAGATCAACGCGGGCTGCTACGTCTTCCGCCGCTCCGTGATCGACTCCATCCCGGCCGGCCGCCCCGTCTCCGTGGAACGCGAAACCTTCCCCGGCCTGCTGGCCTCGGGCGCCACCCTGCACGGCGTCACCCAGGACACCTACTGGCTCGACCTCGGCAAGCCCGAGTCCTTCGTCCGTGCCTCCGCCGACCTGGTCCGCGGAGTCGTGTCCTCCCCCGCCGTCCCCGGCCCGCGCGGCGAGGCCCTGGTCCTGCCCGGTGCCGAGGTGGCCGAGGGCGCCGAACTGACGGGCGGTACCGTGGTGGGGGCCGGCGCCCGGATCGAGTCCGGCGCCGTCGTCCACGGCTCGATCGTGCTGGACGGCGCGCGCCTGGGCGCGGACACGCACGTGAGCGCCAGCCTGGTCGGTGCCCGTGCCGTCGTCGGCCCGCGCACCGTGCTGGACGGTGCCGTCATCGGAGATGACGCACTGGTGGGGGCTGACAACGAACTTCGCGCGGGGGTGCGGGTGTGGTGCGAGGCAGAGCTGCCTCCCGGAGCGCTGCGCTTCTCCTCGGACCGGTGACACGGGCCGACGGCCCCGCGCTTTCCGACGACTTCAGTGAGGCACACCCTGTGATTGGCGAGCACGACTCCCCGCGCGCGACGGACCTCGCGAACACCCGCCTGCCCGAGAGCTGGGCCGACACGCCGTTGACCGTGGTCATGCCCACGTACAACGAGGCGGAGAACGTGCCCCTCATGGCCGAGCTGCTCATGGGCCTGGAGCTGCCCGGCCTGCACCTGCTCGTCGTCGACGACTCCTCGCCCGACGGCACCGGGAAGATCGCCGACGAGCTCGCGGAGAAGTACCTCGCGGAGGACGGCAGCCCGCGCATGTCGGTGCTGCACCGCACCGCCAAGGACGGCCTGGGCCGCGCCTACACCGCCGGCATGACCAAGGCCGTCGAGGACGGCGCCCGCTACGTCCTGCAGATGGACGCCGACGGCTCCCACCCGTCCGGGAAGATAGCCGAGATGCTGGGCGTGGCCCTGTCCACCGACGCGGGCCTGGTCGTGGGCAGCCGCTACGTGCCCGGAGGCACCCTCTCCGACAACTGGGGCACCCACCGCAAGCTGCTCTCCCGCTGGGCCAACGCCTACGCGAGCACCATCCTGGGCACCCGGATCCGCGACATCACCGGCGGTTTCAACCTGTGGAGCGCGGACGCACTGCGCGCCATCGACCTCGCGTCGGTCGACAGCGCCGGCTACAGCTTCCAGGTGGAGATGAAGTACGCCGCCCTGCGCCGCAGGTTCCGGGTCATGGAGGTGCCGATCCACTTCGAGGACCGCACCGTCGGCGAGTCGAAGATGAACCTCGCGGTCCAGCTGGAATCGATCGCCATGCCGTGGAAGCTGCGTGCCCGCGCCCGCTGAGCCCGGCCGTCCGCTCTTACGCCTCACACGCCGAGAACCCCGACCCTGGATTCCCATTGACACGCGCTCTTGAGTCGGCGACCCGCCACGATCACGAGCCGGAAGCGGCGGCGGCCGACACCGCCCCGGCCGGCACCGGGACGACCCGCCGGCGCAGGCTCTTCGACCAGGACCGGGCGGTCGCCGTCCTCCACGGAACCGTGCTGCTGGTCACGGCGCTGCTCGCCCTGGTCATCGTCAAGCTGCCGTGGATCGGCGACCTCGGCATGCACGCCGCCACCCTCGAACGGCTGCGGCACGACCTGCTCGACCCGGGCAACCCGATGGTCGACGCGACGACCGCCAGCCCGTACTACTCCCCGTGGATGGTGCTGCTCGCCGTCGTCGCCAAGGCCACCGGCCTCGGCACCTTCGCGGTGCTGCGGCTCGCCGCGGTCGTCGGCCTCACCCTGCTGCTCACCGGCGTCTGGCACTTCACCCGCACCCTCACCCGCGACCGGGCCGCGCCGCCGCTGGCCCTGCTGTGCCTGCTCTTCCTCTGGGGACCGAAGTTCTTCGTCTGGAGCGGGTTCATCGGGTTCACCGGGCTCAGCCTGAACATCTCCTACCCGAGCACCTTCACCACCGGCCTCGGCCTCCACCTGCTGGCCCTGCTGGCCAGGACGCTGCGCCGCGGCACGCCCCCGGGCTGGTCCGCCGCCGCCGGACTGGGCGTGATGTGGGCGCTGCTGATGCTGTGCCACCAGTTCACCGGTGTGGTCATGACCTTCGGTGCGCTCGGCGTGCTCGCCGGGGCCCGCCCCTGGCCCGCCCGGCAGACCTGGCTGCGGCTCGGCGCCGGACTGCTCAGCGGGCTGGCCCTGCTCGCGGTGTGGCCGTACTACTCCTTCTTCTCGCTGTTCGGCATCAAGGGCCTGGAGGAGATCCACTTCGGCCTGTACGACGAGCTGTGGGGCAAGTGGGCGTACGTGCTGGTCGGCGTGGCCGCGCTGGCGGTGCGCTGGTGGCGCGACCGCCGTGACCCGCTGGTCGTCTGGTTCCTGCTGGGCCTGGCGATGGTGGTGGCCGGCGAGGTCCTGGACAAGTGGTCCTGGGGCCGGGCGGAACCGGCCGTGGCCATGCCCGCGCAGATCGCCGCCGCGCTCGTCGTGGTCGAGGGCGGCAGGAAGGCGCTGCGCGCCCTGTTCGCGGTCGTGGTGAGCGCGGCGCTGGTGGCCGGAGCCTGGGCGCAGAACGACGTGCTCGGCTGGGTCATCCGCAAGGAGGCGCTGCCGAAGGCGGTCACCGAGGGCGCCTGGCAGCCGTGGGGCGGGCACCGCTGGATGACCCGCCACACGGCCTACGGCGACGTGGTGATGTCCCCCCGGAACACCGCACTGACCCTCCCGGCGTACGGCGTGTACACCGTCGACCCGGGCTATCCGGACTTCTTCCTGCCGGACGAGAAGGAACGGATCGAGGCCACCCGGCGCTACTTCGACCGGGACACACCGCGCCAGGAGCGCCTGGACATCCTGCACCGCTACCGGGTCAAGTGGATCGTCCAGTGGAAGGACCAGGGCGGCCTGCCCGTCACGGACCCGGCGGTCCGCCTCGCGGGCAAGGGGCCCACGGGCGAGCTGCTGCTCCGCGTCGTCGGCTGACCCGCGCGGAGCGGGACCCGCTCAGACCTTTCCGGGCCGCTGGTCCAGCAGGCGCCGGAGCAGCCGGCTCCCCGGCCGTTCCACGAACCGCTGGATCAGCCAGCCGAGCAGTACCGCTCCGGCGATGACCGACAGCAGCAGCGTCCAGGCCGGCACCTCGTCCTTCAGCCGCTCGAACACGGTGATGCCGAGCTGCTGGTGGATCAGGTACAGGGGGTAGGAGACGGCCCCGGCGGCCGGCAGCCACCTCCAGTTGATCCGGTCGAACCAGCCGAGGGCCACACCGGCCATCGCGACGTAGCAGAGGCTGACCACGGCCATGCAGACCGTCCACGACAGGGTGTGCGGAGGGTGGGTGTTGGCGGCCACGGTCGCGATCATCTGGTGCTGGGCCAGCAGCCAGGACAGGCCGAGCAGGAACCACGGCTCGGAGTAGCGCGGGCCCTCACGCCGGATCAGGTAGAAGGCGATGCCGGAGACGAAGAACGGGGACGAGCCGGGATTGGCCAGCGTGTCCAGCAGCGGGATGCCCGAGAGCGGGGCCAGCAGCGAGGCGATGGTCCAGATCCAGCAGAAGTTCAGCACCCGGCGCCAGGTCAGGCCCGCCCACGCCACGACCGCGAAGATCAGGTAGAACCGGGCCTCGGCCCAGAGCGTCCAGTACGACCCGTCCACCGCCCCGACCTTCAGGGGATCCTGCAGCATCGTCAGGTTGGTGAGCACACGGCTCGGCGTGAGGCCGTGCTCGGTGCCGCCGGCCAGCAGCAGCACCCCGGCCGTGGTCGCCAGGACGCAGAACCAGTACGCCGGCGCCAGCCGGACCACGCGGCTGCGCACGTACGACCCGAGCGATCTCCCCCACGCCGACATGCAGATGACGAAGCCGCTGATCATGAAGAACAGCTCGACGCCCAGCCAGCCGTAAGGGGCCACGGTGGCCAGTCCGGGGAAGACCGCGTCGGCGTCCCCCCAGCTGCGGTCGGCGACGTAGTGGTACACGACGACCATCAGCGCGGCCAGCAGGCGCATCCCGTCGAGCACCCGGAGCCGCGGGCGCGCCGCGGCCGGGGCGGGGGCGGCAGCCGTTCCGGCCGCCGGGGAGCGGCCCGGGTCGGGCACCGGCTCCGATCCGGGCGACGGAACGGCCTGCGGGGAAGCGGACACTGGCATGGTCACTCCTGGAACACCCCTTCCGGGCAAGGACAGTCGCCAAGTGTGATGAACGGCTTGTCCGGAAGTCCAATCGGGGTGTGGGGGAGTGCCCCATGTCACGGGCTGACGGTCACCTTTTCGTCGTTCTGGATCTGCTTCACCAGCTGCTGCACCTTGGCCTTGTCCCAGACCAGGTTGCCGCCGCGGCTGCCGGAGACCGGCATGTTCATGGAGGTGCCGCCGCCCCCGGTGATGCCCTTCATCGCGAAGAACATCTCGCCCAGGTCGAACAGCGACATGTCCTTGTCCACGATCACCGTGTCCAGGCCGGCGCCCATCACCGGGTACAGCTTGAACGGGTTCATGATCGTGCCCGGCGTGGCCGCCTGGCTCGCCAGCGCCGACAGGAACTTCTGCTGGTTCTTCGTACGGGCCAGGTCGGACTCGGCGAAGGCGTACCGGGTCCGGACGAAGGCCAGGGCCTGCTCGCCGTTGAGGGTCTGCTTGCCGGCCTGGAAGTCGGCGCCCGACTTCTCGTCCTTGAAGCCCTTCTCGATGTCCATCTCGACCCCGCCGAGCGCGTCGACGATGCCGGCGAACCCGGCGAAGCCGATCTCCGCGTAGTGGTCGATGTGCAGGCCGGTGTTGTACTCGACGGTGCGGACCAGCAGCTCCGGGCCGTCCTGCGCGTACGCGGCGTTCAGCTTGGTCCGCTGGCCCTTGCCCTCGTACTTCTTGCCGGACTCCGACCCGACGAACGACGGGATCTCCACGTCCGAGTCGCGCGGCAGCGAGATCATCGAGTTCCCGCCGGAGCAGGCGGCGAGGATCATCATCGAGTCGGTCCGCTTGCCGTCTGCCGAACCGGTGTGGAGCCGCTTCTTCTCCTCCTGGCTCATGCCCTCACGGCTGTCCGAGCCGACGATCAGGTACGTGGTGCAGCCGTCGTCCTTGGGACGCTCGATGACCTTGGACAGGTCCACCTCGCGGCGCACCTTGCCGTCCGCCCAGAAGTACGTGCCGACCGTGGTCACCAGCAGCGCCGAGACCAGCACGATCGAACCGATCTTGATCCGCTTGCGCCAGTCCGGGGCCGCCGCACCGGTACGGCGCGGTCCGCCGGGTCCGCCCGGCCCCTGGCCGGGGATTCCCGGGCCGCCGGGGCCGCCGGGGTGTCCGCCCGAGGGGGCGCCGTACACCTGGCCGGTGTTGTAGCCGCTGTCGTAGCCCGCGAAGGTGTCGTGGCTCTGCGCCTGCTGCGGAGGGACGCCGTAGCCCTGGCGCTGGCCCTGGCCCTGGCCCTGGCTCTGGCCCGGCCCCTGGGGCGGAACGGCGGGACGCTGCGGCCGGCCCTGCGGCTGCGGCGGGCGCCGGACGTGCTGCATCCGGCGGGCACCCTCCGGCTCCGCCTGCGAGCTGCCGCGTCCGTAGCGCTCGTCCTGGCCGCCGTCGCGGCCGTCGTTCCACCCTCTGGGCCAGTCATTCATGCGGACAAGAATGCCTGCCCCGGAGGGGCGCCCGACAGGGCGGGTGGGGGTTCGTACCGGTGCTGTTGCACAGCTGATGCATCCGCGACCGATCTATGGTTCTCGTATGACAGAGATACCGGGCGAGCTCACGGGCAAGCCGACCTCCGCCTCGCGCACCACGCTCAGCCACATCATGACCGGCAACGACACCAACCTCCTGGGCACGGTGCACGGCGGCGTGATCATGAAGCTGGTGGACGACGCGGCGGGTGCGGTCGCCGGCCGGCACTCGGGCGGCCCCGCGGTCACCGCCTCCATGGACGAGATGGTCTTCCTGGAGCCGGTCCGCGTCGGTGACCTGGTGCACGTGAAGGCCCAGTGCAACTGGACGGGCCGGTCCTCGATGGAGATCGGCGTACGGGTCATGGCCGAGCGCTGGAACGAGTCCACCCCCGCCACCCAGGTCGGCAGCGCCTACCTGGTGTTCGCCGCGGTGGACGCCGAGGGCAAGCCCCGGCAGGTCCCGCCGGTGGTCCCCGAGACCGACCGGGACAAGCGCCGCTGGCAGGAGGCCCAGATCCGGCGCACCCACCGGCTGGCCCGCCGCCGGGCGATCAGGGAGCTCCGCGAGCGGCGCGCCGCCGAGGGCCTCGACGACTGAGTGCTCCGGTCACTGCCGGGTGCCCCGGGTCGTTGCCGAGTGCCCCCGGGCCACCTCCGGGTGCCCCGGGTCTTAGCGGAGTGTTTCGGGTCACCGCGGTGACGAGCGCCGTACCGGCAGGTAAAGGCGCCGTTAGACTCCGCTGTGACGTCCGGGGGGTGTGCAAGGCGCGCCGGGCGCCCGACCCACACCACGAACACCCGATGGAGCGGTTCCCACATGTCGACTGCGACCCAGTCCCGGCCGGCCGCGCAGGAGGCTGCGCCCGGCGCGCGGCCCCCGGCCGGCTCCCCGGGCGCCGGCCCCCGACCCCGCCTGTACGTACTCGACGGCCTGCGGCTTATCGCGGCGCTGTCCGTACTCAGTTTCCACTGGCTGGGAGTCAACAAGCACCCCACGGTCTGGGGTCAGAAGCCGTCGGTGATGATGCCCACGGCCCACCACCTGGCTTCGTACGGCTGGCTGGGCGTCCAGCTGTTCTTCGTGATCAGCGGCTTCGTCATATGCATGTCCTGCTGGGGCCGTTCGCCCCGGCAGTACTTCACCTCGCGCGTGGTCCGGCTCTACCCGGCCTACTGGGTCTGCATCCTCATCACGGCGCTGGTGGTCACCTACGCGAGCACCGTCCGCGCGGACCGGTCCAAGCTGACCCCCAGCGACGTGCTGACCAACCTCACGATGCTCCAGTGGCCGCTCAAGGGCGAGGCCGTCGACGGCGTCTACTGGACGCTGTTCATCGAGCTCCGCTTCTACCTGCTGTTCGCCGTCGTCGTGGCGATGGGGCTGACCTACCGCCGGGTGCTCGCCTTCTGCGGGATCTGGACCATCCTCGCGGCGCTCACCCCCATCTCGGGCAGCTCCGTGATGGACCTGTTCCTGATGCCGGAGTACGCCCCGTACTTCGTCGCGGGCGTGGCCATGTACCTCGTGTACCGGTTCGGCGCGAACTGGATGCTATTCGGCGTCATCGGCTTCTCCTGGCTGTACGCGCAGAACCGGCTCCGCATCACCGTGAAGTCGTACGAGGGCGAGGTGGTGCACTCGCTGTCCTGGCCGGTCCTGGCGGTGGTCTCGGCCCTGATCTTCCTGGTCATGACGGCCGTCGCGATGGGCGCCTTCAACTGGGTCCGCTGGAAGTGGCTGACCGTGGCCGGCGCCCTCACCTACCCCGTCTACCTGCTCCACCAGGAGCTCGGCTGGGCGATGATCCGCTGGGGCCGTGACCACGGGGTGGCCCCGTACCCCCTGCTGGGGATCTGCCTGGCCGCGATCCTGCTCCTGGCCTACCTCGTGCACCGGCTGGTCGAGCGTCCGGTGTCCGCGCTGCTCCGGCGGATGCTGGACAGCGCCACGCTGTCGCTGCCGAAGGCTGATCCGCCGGTACGACGGCCCTGACGGCCCGACCGGGCTGTGCGGCGCCGCGGGTCTCAGTTCCCGCACACCACCTGGTCGCCCGTCACCACGCCGAACTCGCCCTGCTGCGGGTCCTCCGCGCGGACCGGTGCCACCGTGCGGAAGTCCGCGCCGGCGGTGACCAGGAGGGTGCGGCCCTGGCCGCGGACGGCGCGCAGTTCGCAGCCCGGCAGGGCCGTGGCCAGGGTGCGGGCCGAGCGGTCCCAGCGGGGGTCGTACGCCACCACCGTGCGCTTGACCTCGCGGCTGGCCGCGTTGCCCGGCGTCCGGGTGGTGTTGAACCCGGTCGCCCGCAGGGCCGCGTCCACCCGGCCGCCCAGACCGTCGATCCGGGTGCCGTTCTCCACCTGCACCCGGATCTGCTGAGGCGCCACGTCCACCGGCACCGCCGCCGGCCCCCGGCTCCGGCCGCCGCCCGCACGGACCGGCGCCAGCGGCCGGTCGTCCCGCAGCGCCTGGAACAGCGCGGCGGCCTTCGGCCCGTCCCACTTCACCGTGGAACCGATCCCCGCGACCTTGAACGAGGCGTCGCCGACCGGCACCGAGGCGAACTCCGACGAGGCCGGGGTGAAATCGCGCATCGCCTGCCCCAGCGCCAGCATCTGCTGCGAGCCGAACCCCCGGTCCGCCCGCACCGACCCCAGCAGGGTCGAGCTGACCTGCTTGAACTTCACCGGGTTCAGCAGCACCCCGCCACTGGTCGCCTGTTTGATCAGGGCCGCCAGGAAACGCTGCTGGCGCTGCATCCGCCCCAGGTCCGAGGCCCCGTCCACATGCCGCGACCGTACGTACTGCAGCGCCTGGCCGCCGGTGAGCCGGTGCGTGCCGGGCGCCAGGTCCAGCCCCGTGTTGGGGTCCCGCATGGCCTTGGCGGTGCAGATGTCCACCCCGCCCATCGCGTCCACCGTCTTCATGAAGCTGGTGAAGTCGATCTCCAGATAGTGGTCGATCTTGACGCGGGTCATGTTCTCCACGGTCCGCACCGTCAGCTGCGGCCCGCCCTCCGCGTACGCGGCGTTCAGCCTCACCGGGTGCGTCCGGTGGTCCTTGCCGGTCACCAGGTCCCGGTGCGCGGGCGCCTCCGCGTAACTGTCCCGGGGCAGGCTGACCACGCTCGCCCGCTCCCGGTCGGCCGAGATGTGCACCAGCATGATCGTGTCGGTGCAGTGGCAGGGCGCCCCGCCCAGCCGGTACTCGCGCCGCTCCTCCTGGGTGATCCGGTCCCGGCCGTCGGTGCCGACCAGCAGCACGTTCGTCCCGTGCCCGGCCCGGGGGCGGTTCTTCATGTCCTTGAACGGGTCCACCCGCTCGATCCCGGTGTCCAGGCCGGTCATCACCGCGTGCCCGATCGCCCCGCAGCCCAGCACCACCACCGAGACCGCGCCGGCCAGCCGCAGCCCCCAGCGCGGCCGCTCCCCGCGCGCCGCCCCGCCCCGGCCCGTCCCGCCCCGGCCCGTCCCGCGCCGGGCACGCCGGGGCGGGGCGGGACGGCTTCGGGGTCGGTGCGGCGGCTGGGGCACGAGGGACACCTCCGCGGGCGTGATCGATTCGTCAGAACAGTAGGTCCATACGATCGGCGACAGCCGGTATGGCCGGGACGGCACGCACCGGTTTCCCCCGTACGCGGTAACGTGGCACCGAACCCGACCCCCTTCGAAGGACCTCATGCGCACCCAGCAGCCCGCAGTCTCGGTGATCATGCCGGTGCTCAACGAGGAGCGTTACCTCCGCGACTCCGTCCGGCACATCCTGGGGCAGCAGTACGACGGCGAGATGGAGGTGGTGATCGCCCTCGGCCCGTCCACGGACCGTACCGACGAGATCGCCGCCGAGCTCGTACGCGAGGACCCGCGCGTCCACACCGTGCCGAACCCGACCGGCCGTACCCCGGCCGCGCTCAACGCGGCGATCGGCGCCTCGCGCCACCCGATCGTGGTACGCGTCGACGGTCACGGCATGCTCTCCCCGAACTACATCGCCACCGCGGTCCGGCTGCTCGCCGAGACCGGCGCGCAGAACGTCGGCGGCATCATGCACGCCGAAGGGGAGAACGCCTGGGAGGACGCCGTCGCCGCGGCGATGACCTCGAAGATCGGCGTGGGCAACGCCGCCTTCCACACGGGCGGCCAGGCCGGCCCGGCGGAGACGGTCTACCTGGGCGTCTTCCGGCGCGAGGCGCTGGAGCAGCAGGGCGGCTACAACATCGAGTTCATCCGCGCCCAGGACTGGGAGCTCAACTTCCGGATCCGCGAGGCCGGCGGGCTGATCTGGTTCTCGCCCGAGCTGAAGGTGCAGTACCGGCCGCGGCCGTCCGTACGGGCGCTGGCCAAGCAGTACAAGGACTACGGGCGCTGGCGGCACGTGGTGGCCCGCTACCACGCCGGCTCGATCAACCTCCGCTACCTGGCCCCGCCGGTCGCCGTCTGCGCGATCGCGGCGGGCCTGGTCGCGGGCGCGGTGCTCTCGCCGTGGGCGTTCGTGATTCCCGGCGGTTACCTGGCGGCGATCACCGCGGGCTCCGTGCCGGCCGGCAAGGGGCTGTCCCTCAAGGCCCGGCTGCAGATCCCGGTCGCCCTGGCGACCATGCACATGTCCTGGGGCTGGGGCTTCCTGACCAGCCCGCGCTCGCTGGCGCGCAAGGTCATCGCCTCGCGCCGCCCGACGGTGCACACGCCGCCGCCGGCAGCCGCGGAGCCGTACGGGCAGCAGCCCCGGCAGCAGTCGTACGAGGCCCAGCACCAGTACGCCCCGCAGCAGGACCCGTACGCGCAGGAGCAGCAGGCGTACGCCCCCGGGCAGTACCAGGCGCAGCAGCCGTACCCGCCGCAGCAGCACGCGTACGCGCCCCAGCAGTACGGGCAGACCGGGCAGACCGAGCAGTACGGCCGGCCCGAGCAGTACGGGCAGCAGGAGCAGTACGGGCAGCCCGAGCAGTACGGGCAGTACGGGCAGCACCAGCCGTACCCCGAGCAGGCCCAGCAGCACCAGCAGCCTCAGCAGCCGTATCCGCACCAGCCGTACCCGCAGCAGCAGGACCCGTACGCCGGGCAGCAGCAGCCCCCGCAGGACCGCCCCGCGGGCTGGTGACGCGGGCGCGCTCAGCGCCCGGCGCCCAGCCGCCCGCGGGTACGTACGCGAGGGCAAGCCAGGGCAAGCGAAGGCAAGCGAAGGGGCCCGGCGGAATCATTCCGCCGGGCCCCTTCCGCGTACCCCCGGTCGCGTGATCAGGGGTGCGTACGCGGGACGGCCGCTACCAGGTGAATCCCGGCTGGATCGCCATGCAGGCCGACTCGTCGTCGCCGTTGAGGGCGCGCGCCGAGTCCGGTGCCTTGCTCGGGGCCGGCGGCGGCACGGTCACGGTGTCGCCCTTGCGCCAGTCCTTGCCGACGAACAGGGTCACCCCGGAGACGTCCGTGGACCGCTCCACGGCGGTCGGCGGCAGCCCCAGCGCGGTCGCCACCGACAGGGCGTCCCCGGCCTGGTCCAGCCCGGCGTACCGGACGACCGTCAGGTCCTCGGCCGCGACGTGCTTGTCGACCATCGCGCGGGTGTAGCCCTTCTGCGCCAGCAGCGCGGCGACCTCGTTCGCCCGGTTCCTGACGGTGGGCTGCGGGTTCGTCTTCCCGCCGGTGGCGTTGCGCACCATGATCGGGATCCGGTGCGGGGCGGCGGCCGGGTCCGCCGACGGCGGCGGCAGCGGCGCCCCCGTGGTCGAGCCGGGGGCCGGGCCGGCCGACGTACCGGGAGCGGCGGAGGACCCCGGAGCGGCGGAGGACCCCGGAGCGGTCGCCGACGCGCCCGGGGAGGGCTGCGCGGGGCGGGCGTCCTTGCCGTCCAGCGCGATGTCCTCGCGGACCATCCGGAACAGCGCCTCGGCCTCTGCGGGCTTGGGCTCCACCCGGTCCCGGTCCTGGGGACTCCAGATCCACGGCATGGTGGTCATGGTGATCCGGCCGGTGGGGACCTTCTTGAGCTCCATGCTCAGGTCGTACAGCTTGTCGATCTTGTCCAGACTCTCGTCCACGACCATGGCCTTGATGGCGGCCTGGGCCAGGCTGTTCAGCTTGACCGGATTGCTGAGCTTGGCGTTCTTGCGGAACTCGCGGGCCAGCGCGTTCATGTACATGTGCTGGGCGTGGGTGCGGCCGATGTCGGTGCCGTCCTCGAAGCCGTAGCGGGTGCGCAGCCACTGCAGGGCCTGCTCGCCCTGGATCCGGGTGGTGCCCTGCGGCAGCTTCAGGCCGGAGCCCTTCCCGTCCTTGGTGAGCGAGTGGACGTTCTGCCGGACGCAGACCGGGACGCCGCCGATGGCGTCCGCCATCGACACCACACCCTTGAAGTCGATCATCATGAAGTGATCGATCGGGATCTTGGTGAGCTCCTGCCAGGCGGCCACCGTGCACCCCGGGCCGCCACGGCTCAGGGACTGGTTGGTCTGTACGAGGCCCCTGCTGGCGGGGTGCACCTTGCCGTTGGTCTCGGTGCACTTGGGCATCTTCAGCAGGGTGTCGCGCGGCATCGACACGACCGACATGTTGCTGCGGTCGGCGGACAGGTGCAGCAGCATCTGCACGTCCGCGAGCGGCGGGCCGTCGAAGGTGTCCTTCGCCCCGCCCAGGGCCTTGTTCTCGTCCCCGTCCCGGGCGTCGGACCCGATCAGGAGGATGTTCAGCGGCGTCTGCCCGAAGGCGTTGGGCCGGGAACCGCCCAGCTTGTTGTCGCCGAGGTTCAGCGCATCCGTCCGGATGCTGTCGTTGAGGTAGCGGTAGTACAGGTATCCGGCGCCGGCCGTGCCGAGTATCAGCAGGGCCAGGACGGACGACACCCAGCGCAGCACCCGCCGGCGGCGGGGCCGCCCGCGCCCGGCCGGGCCGTCGCCGCCCGGACCGTTTCCGCTGCCCCGGGGCCGGGGTATCGCGCCGGGCTCGCCGGGCGCGCCGGACCCGCCGCCGGCGGGCCGGGAGGGCGCACCCTCCCCCCGCACGTTGCTGTGCCTCACGCAAAACCCCCCATGAAAAGGACCTGACGACCTGACGCATCAGGGATCGAAGGAATGATGCCGGTTCGTCACGTGCCGGGCACGCACCGCCCCGTCACTTGGCGCAGACGACCTTGTCCGCCTCTACGCGCTGGATGTCCTCCGGCGCCTTCTCGGGCGCCGTGAGCGGGACGCCCGCCCCCTTGAAGTCCTCCCCGAGGGTGAGCTTCATCGGGGTCCTGGGCGCCGCGTCCGCCGTGCCGATCTTCAGCGCGGCGGCCGGCAGACCCATGATGTCCGCCAGCGCCCGTGCCTGGTCGGCCTGGTTGGGCGCGTACTCCAGGGTGGTCTTGGGCAGCTTCGCGGGCGCGTTGCCCTCGTTGCTGGCCTTCAGGACGCCCTTGCTGTTCTGCAGCCAGGCCAGGGTGGTGGAAGCCGACCCCGAGGGGCCGCCGCCGTTGAACACCTCGATCCGTACGTCGGACGCCTGCGCGCGGTTGCCCTGCAGCAGCGCCTCCTGCTTGGCGTCGGCCGCGTCCTTCGCCGCCTTCTGCTGCTGCTCGACCTCGGTGAGCGAGACGTCCTCGCGGACCATCGACAGCAGCTGCTCGGCCTTGGTCTCGTTCTTCACCACCGTCGCCTTGACCTTCTCGGCCGGGTTGTCCAGCACCGGCAGGGTGGTGAAGGTGACGTTCTTCGGGTTGACGCCCTTCAACTCGCTGGCCAGACTGGTGAGTTTGGCGATCGAGCCGATGCCCGAGTCCACGGTCAGCGCCTTCGTCATGGCCTCCGCCATGGAGAAGAACTTCTTCGGGCTGGACAGCGTGTCCTTGGACTTCATCTCGCGCATCATCGACCCGAGGAACTGCTGCTGGGTCTTGATCCGGTCCAGGTCACTCTCGTTGCCGAAGGCGTGCCGGGTGCGTACGAAGGCCAGCGCCTGCTCGCCCTGCAGCCGGTGCTCGCCCTGTGACAGCTTCAGCTTGGACTTCGGGTCGTCCACCGGCTTGCCGAGACAGACCGGGACGCCGCCGACCGCCGTGCTCAGGCTCTTGACCGCGTTGAAGTCGGCCATCATGAAGTGGTCGATCGGGATGCCGGTGAGCTTCGTGACGGTGCGCATGGTGCAGCCCGGGTCGCGGCCCGCCTGCCCGAGGCTGGTGTTGAAGCGCACGCCCCGCTCGCCGGGGATGTTCTTTATCGAGCCGTCCTGCTGCTTCGTCGGACACTCGGGAATCTCCGTGATCAGGTCACGGGGGATGGACACCGCGGTGGCGTTGGTGCGGTCCTTGGAGACGTGGAACAGGATCGTGGTGTCGGCGTGGCCGGCGCTGTTCTTGTCCCCGTAGCCCTCGTTGCCGGAGCCGGTGCGCTTGTCGGTGCCCAGGACCAGGATGTTGATCGGCTGGTCCTTCTTGAAGCCGCCGGTGCCCGCGCCCACCGTGTCGATGACGTCGAGGTTGGCGTTCAGGTGCCGGTAGTACAGGTACCCGCCGACCGAACCGGCCACCAGCAGGAAGGCCAGCGAGCCGCCGGTGATGACCAGCGCCTTCTTCCGCCCGCCGCCTTTGCCGCCTTTGCCCGCCTTGCCGCGTTTGCGGTTGGTGCGCCGCCCTCCGCCCCCGGGCGCCGGATCGCCGCGGCGCGGTCCGGGGACTGCGGGGGAGGGTGCGCCGGGAGCCTCGTCGGGGGCTGACGGGGCACGGCGTGAACGTCCCTGCGGGGAGGCGCCCTGCGCCGCGCCGCGCGAGCCGGCCCGGGAGTCCGACCGCGAGCCGCCGCGCGAGCCGCCCTTCGGGGGGCTCAGCGGCGAGCGCTGCTGCGGTGCGGAATGGTCCAGTCGCAGTTCGTAGTTGCCGGTGCGGGGGTTGAGGACCCACTGGTCTGCGGGATCGATTTCGTCCGCCCGCCCACGGCCTTGTGCATCCACGGTCAGTCGAGTCCTCCGTCGGTGGCACCGGGTCGCTCACCATATCCGGCCCGTTCGGGGTCAAACCACGCCGGTGACAAATTCCACGGACCTTATAACGGGGCATTCCGGTTCAGAAGCTCGGTTCGGGCGATGCCTTTTGGGATTGCTTTACCGCCCGGTCACCTACAGGACGCGGCCCCGGCCGTGGTGCCCGTGAACGTGGGGTCGGGCGAGGGGGTGCCGCTGCTCCGTGCAGTCGGCCCCGCCGTCGTCCCCGGTGACGGACTCCGGTCTTCCGGGTGACCGGTCCGGTCCCCTCCCGCTTCCGCTTCGGCCTCCGCTTCGGCTTCGGCTTCGGCTTCGGGGGAGGCTCCGGTGCCGGATGCGGTTCCGGGTTCGGTGCCGGCTTCGGGCGGGGTCAGGGTCAGCGGGCGGTCCGCGCGCAGCTGCCCGAACAGTCGTGAGGCGTCCGGTTCATGGAGTTCATCACGGTTCGGGTCGGCAGGGTAGGGATGCCTCGGCACGGTCAGGAACTGCACGTTTCCGGTCGGGATGTCCCGCACGCTGCGGACCAGTTCGTAGAGGCCGCGCAGCGAGGCCAGCCCCGGGTCCGTGGTGATCGACGAGGTCGCCGCGTCGAGCAGCGGGTACAGCTTGGCCGGGTTCAGCAGCACTCCGTTGCTCTGCACCTTCTTCACCAGCGAGCCCAGGAACTGCTGCTGCCGCTGCATCCGTTCGGTGTCACTGCCGTTGCCCAGGCTGTAACGGGCGCGGACGAAGCCGAGCGCCTGCTCCCCGTTCAGGACGTGCCGCCCGGCCGGGAGCTTCAGCTTCGCCTCGGCGTCGTCGATCGGCGTCTTCAGGCAGACCTCCACCCCGCCGACCGCGTCCACCATCTTCTTGAACCCGCGGAAGTCCACCACCATGTGGTGGTCCACCCGGATCCCGGTCAGCTTCTCGACGGTACGGATGGTGCAGGCCGCCCCGCCCCACTCGAAGGCCCAGTTGAACTGGGCGTACTGCCGGGTGGTGCGGCTCCCGTCGGGCCTCCCGCAGTCGGGGATCTCGGTCATCAGGTCCCGGGGCACCGAGACCGCCGTGGCGCGGCGCCGGTCGGCGGACACGTGCAGCAGGATGGTGGTGTCCGAGCGCTGGGTGGTGCGCGCACGGCCCCCGTCGAGCCCGTAGCGGGCGTTGCCCGGGCCGGCCCGCGAGTCCGAGCCGATCAGCAGGATGTTCTCCGCGCCGCCGGCGGTCCGCGCCGGGCGCTCCCGCTCGTAGCGTTCGAGCTCGGCGACGGCGGAGGAGTCCTCGGTGATGTTCGCGTTCAGCTTGTTGTAGACCCACCACCCGGTACCCGTGCCGGCCACCACGAACAGGGCCGCACCGACCCCGGTCCAGCGCAGCAGGCGGCGCCGACGGCCCGGGGGCTTCGCTCCGCCCCCGGCCGCTCCGGTGCCGCCGGGTATGCCCGCGCTGTCCGTCACTCGCGTCAGTCCCCTCACGCGTCGCGGGCGGCCGTACGTACGGGTGCGACCGCCGGGTACCGCTCACGCACCGCGCCCGGACCCGACCGGCCCGGACCCGGCCCGCGAGCCGCACCCTCCGCCGAGCATGACCCGGGGAGGGCGGAGCGGCCCGGGGGCGGGGGTGCGGACTCCGCCGAACGGGTGACAAAAAGCGTGGCGCCGCAGGTGACGGGCGGGCGGCGACGGGGGGAGGGCGGCGGTCACGGCGGGTGGTGGGGGTCACGGCGGGTGGCGGGGGTTGCCGTGGGCGGCGCGGGGGCGTCCCGGGACGGGGGCGTCCCGGGGGCGAGGGGGCAGGGGCTGCAGGCCGTCACGCCGTACGGCCCATCCCGCGGTACGGGTCGTCCCGCGGTACGGGCCGTTCCGCCGCGGATCACCAGGTCCCCGCCGTGGTCATTCCGCGGTGCGGGTGACCCGCTCGCTCTCCCGGCGCTGGGCCAGGCCCTCCCCGGACAGCCGGTCCAGGTTCCGGCACAGCACCACCGACCCACCCGAGGCCAGCGGCGCGAACAGCCCGGCCGAGAGCCCCTCCCAGCCGTCGTAGGGGAGCCCGGACAGGACCCGCGACCCCTCGCCGAGCCCGAGCTTCGCCGCGTCCTCGCGCGCCCGCTCGACCAGCTGCGCGTACGACAGCTCGACACCGCCCACGGCCAGCCCGACGGCGCCCGGGTCCACCGGAACGAACGGCGCGAACCGGTCGCCCTGCCCGGGAACCTCCACCGCGTAGTCGAGGAACCCGGCCGGTGGCTGCGGGAAGCGCCCGCCCAGCGGCCGCAGCGCCAGCGCCACCCGCTCACCGCCGCAGGCGGCGGCCGCGTCCAGGGTGTCCGGGCCGCTCACCACCAGGTCGGCGCCGGCCGGATCGCCGCCGGGCTCGACCACCACGCCGACGGACGCGGCGGCGACCACCCAGACGGCCGTCTGCCAGTGGGCCGGGAGCAGCAGCGCGAGCCGGTCGCCGGGGCCGGCGCCGAGGTCGCCCTGGAGCAGGTTCGCGGTCTTGGCCACCCAATTGGCGAAGGTGGCGACGGACAATTCGACCCGCTCGCCCGTGGCGTCGTCGTAGAAGGTGACGAGCGGACGGCCGGGGTCCGCGGCGAGCGCGGATCGCAGCAGGTCGGCAGGGGTGCGGTCAGTGGCGTTCACCCGGCCCAGGGTAGTCGGGGAGCCTCGCCCGTCCGGCGCAGCCGCCCTCATCCGTCCGGGGGAGCACGGTGCGCCCGGCGCGCCGACGGACCGTCAGTTCCCGCTGGCAGGTGCCCCGGACTGCGCCCACGATCTTTCACATGCGTGGATTCCTTGCTTCCTCGATCGGCGTCGCGACCGCGGCCGCACTGGCCCTCCCGCTCGCGCTCGCCACCCCCGCCCTGGCCGAGTCCGCCGCCCCCGCCGAGTCAGCCGCCTACGCCGAGTCCGCCGCCCCCGTGGGTCCCGCCGGGTCGACCCAGTCGCTGCCACTGGTCCCCCTGGGACCGGCGCGGGACCGGGCGACCGGAGCACCCGGCATGAGCGCCACGCCCCGCGTGCCCGAGGCACAGGGCCTGCCCGCCCGCGAGGTCAAGACGTTCTCGCTGGTCGGCGTCGTCTGGGACGACGCGGCCACGGAGCTCCTGGGACGCGTCCAGGTGCGCACCCGGTCCGTCGCCGACGGGCGCTGGTCCGACTGGCAGGACGTGGAGACCCACAACAGCGAACACGCGGCCGACCCGGACGGCGCCGAACGCACCTCGGGCCGGGTGCGCGGCAGCACCGCCCCGCTGTGGGTGGGGCCGTCGGACGGGATCGAGGTCCGGGTCCGGGCCGGGACGGGCGTCCGTACGCTGTCCAGCCTTCCGGCGGGCATGCGGATCGAACTCGTCGACCCCGGCGAGGCGCGCCCCGGTACCCACGACGACAAGAACGGCTCCACGCCCGCGGACGGCGGAGCGGACGGAGACACGCAGCCCGGCACGGACGGCGGCACGGACGGCGGTACGGGCTCCGGCACGGGCGGCGACCACAAGGGCCGCCCCGGAGCGGCCCAGGGCATGACCATGGCCATGGCGGAGTCCTCGCTGGCCAACGTGCCGCACGCTCCCCTCGGCGCGACCGAGATCGCGGAGCTCAACAAGGCGGACGCCACCGCCGACGCGGTCTTCGCCAGCGACGGGGCGCTGGAGGCGGCGGCCCGCCCGTACATCGGCCCCCGACCGAAGATCATCACGCGGAGGGGGTGGGGCGCGGACGAATCGCTGCGCGAGGCGGGCTTCGTCTACACGCAGTCGGTCAAGGCGGCGTTCGTCCACCACACCGCGTCGGGCAACAACTACGCCTGCAGGGACGCCCCGGCGGTGCTGCGCAGTCTGTACCGGTACCACGTGGTGAGCAGCGGCTGGCGGGACTTCGGCTACAACTTCGCGGTCGACAAGTGCGGCAACGTGTACGAGGGTCGCGCCGGCGGCATCGCGAAGCCGGTGCTCGGCGCGCACACGATGGGCTTCAACAGCAACAGCATGGGGATCGCCGTACTGGGCACCTTCACGGCGTCCGAACCGCCGCAGGCGGCGGTGGACGCGGTGGCCGGGCTGACGGCGTGGAAGCTGGGCCTGTTCAACGCGGACCCGCGCGGGAAGACGACCCTGAAGTCGGCGGGAGGCAACAAGTTCCCCAAGGGCAGAAACGTTTCGATGAACGTGATCTCGGGCCACCGAGACGGCTTCGCCACAGAATGCCCGGGCAAGCGCCTCTACGGCCAACTCCCCCCGACCCGCACGGCTTCGGCGGTGCTGCAGGGTCGGCCGTAGGGGGTACGTCGCTACTGCCGCGGCCCGCTCCACCCCCCGAGCCGGAGCGGGCCCGGTCGGGGGTTGCCCACCCACCCCCCGGCACCGTGTCACCGGGCCGGACGACGCAGTCGTGCGGGACGGGGCAAGCAACCGGACTCCTGTCGGACGGGACCGGTCGGTGGGTCGGGGTGGTGGGTGTGCCGGGGCGTTGCCTGGGCGGCGTCATGGGGGTGCCCGGGGGCTGCCCGTCAGTCCTCACTGTCCTTCCGTGCCGGCCGTCGGCGTCAAGGGCGCTCCTTCGTCGCGTCGCCCGTTGGGCGATGGCCCTTCGGGCCACCCTTGACCCCGACGACCGTCCCGGAACGACAAGGACTGTCGGGCGGCCCCCGGGGGAATGGCATGGGGGACCGAGGACGCCTCGGGTCTGGCGTTGGCGGGCTGGTCAGAGGCTCCGCTCGGTCAGCCGCCCCGAAGGGGCGGATGCAGCGGTGCAGTGGATCAGATGACTGCAATCCAGGCCCGTCCAGGGCGCCTCAGATCGCTACGCGCTCCTGTCTCTCAGCGGATGCCGACCGTGGGGGCCGAACATAGGCCGACGTCGATCGCTACGCGGTGTTCAGGGATCGGCGGCTGAGGCGCCGATGTGGTCGCCGATAGGCTCGGGGACATGATTCGAGCTGTGGTTTTCGACGTTGGTGAATGCCTGGTCGACGAGACCCGCGAGTACGGGACATGGGCCGACTGGCTCGGCGTCCCCCGCCATACGTTCGCCGCCATGTTCGGGGCGGTCATCGCGCAGGGACGCGACTACCGCGAGGTGTTCGAGGAGTTCCGGCCCGGATTCGACCTCACCGAGCAGCGCGAGGCGCGTGCTGCTGCTGGTCAGCCCGAGTGGTTCGGTGAAGCGGACCTTTACCCGGATGTCCGGCCCGCGTTGGCCAAGCTCCGTGCCGACGGGGTGTGGTTGGGCATCGCAGGGAACCAGACCGTTCGCTCGGGCGGGCTGCTGCGGGAGCTTTTCACGCCGGATGTCGACCTGATCGGGACCTCGGACGACTGGGGTGCTTCGAAGCCGGACATCGCCTTCTTCGAGCGGGTGGCCGAGGTGGTCCCGTTCGCGAATGACGAGATCCTGTATGTCGGAGATCGTGTGGACAACGATCTTCGACCGGGGGCTGCTGCCGGGATGCATACGGCACTCGTGCACCGTGGGCCGTGGGCCACGATCCAGTGGAACAGCGAAGAGGCCCGGACGCTTCCGACGTTCCGCGTGGAGTCCCTGGAGGAACTTCCGGGCCTTGTGTCGGCGTTCAATGCGTCAGGGCGTTGAGGACTGGCCCCCAGGCGTACAGCCGGTCATCGAGATCGCGGACACATTGCTCGTGCTGCCATGGTGCGAGGGCGCGTCGCACGTCTCGGACGCGCTCCATGCCGGTTGCGTACCAGTGCGTCTCCAGTAGCTCCAGGGCGCGTACTGCGTAGGCCGCGGCGTCCTGGGGACGGCCGGCCTCGGCCTCCACCGCGCCGAGATCGCCTAGGACCACGGTCCGCTGCTTGTCCGCGTCCGGGGGGAGCTCCTCCAGGACGCGGACAAGCGTCTCCCTGGCTTGGGGCAGGTGTCCTGCCTTGAGTTGGGTGTTCCCCTTGAACGCCGCAAGCCGGACCGGGCTGAACCAGTCCATCCACTCCGGGTCGGGTTGATCGTCTCCGACTGCCAGGACGTCCTCGCCGTGGTTGATCAGCCGGAGTGCCGTGTAGGTGTTTCCGCACCGGGTTTCGCACTCGGCTTCGACTGCGTCCAGCCATGCCCGGAAGCCTGTGGAAGCTGCGGCCCGTCGCGCGTAGGTGCGCGCTGCCGCCATTCTTTCGGCAACGGCAGGCTGGTTCCCGGACCAGCCCGGGATGAAGGCCATGTGCGCCAGGATCGCGCTGCCGAGGAGCGGATCGTCCGCTTCGCCCGCGGCCTGGAGTGCGCGCACCCAGGAATCCTGGGCGCGTGCCGGTACCTGCTGATCGAAGAACTCGATCCGACCGGCGAGCAACCAGGACTCGGCCAGCGCTGTGGCCAGGCTGCGCCGGGTCAGGCCGGAGGTTGCAGGGAGCAGGGCTTCACCGAGCTCTGCGTGGGCTGCCACGGCAGGGTGCAGGGTGGCCGGGGCGACACTCCAGTAGAGCTGCCGGTGGGCGCGGGTGACCGTGAGGTAGTCGGAGCCGGTGCTCGCCGGCTGCATGGTGTTCGGGGTCCGCATGGGACCGCGGGTCGGCGGTGCGAGGACAGTCGCAGGTGGTCGCGGATCGGCAACACCCTCGGGCGGAGTGAACCCCAGGTCCTCCATCGTCCGGCCCAGCAACTGCTGCAGGGCCTGGCGTGCGTCCGGATAAGGCCACGGTGGAGAAGACGATTCCCAGCGCTGGATCTGCTTCAGACCGACCGTCACGCCGAGAGCGGAGAGGGCGTCGG
Source organism: Streptomyces sp. NPDC089799 (assembly GCF_040684755.1). Classification (NCBI taxonomy): domain Bacteria; kingdom Bacillati; phylum Actinomycetota; class Actinomycetes; order Kitasatosporales; family Streptomycetaceae; genus Streptomyces; species Streptomyces sp. NPDC089799. The sequence goes on from NZ_JBFBGR010000010.1 coordinate 269,880, forward strand.
CAAGTGCTTGCTGGGAGCCGAATCCAGCGGCCGTACGGGCAGCGCGTAGACGCGTGTTTCCGGTAGGTCGCGACATCGCAATCTCCTTTGGGGCGTGGAGAACACCACTGTGGCAGGAAGTCCGGCAGGAGGCCACGCTTCCTCGAATTCCGCCCGAGGAAGTCCGGTTCAAGGTCGAAAGAAGTCCTCAAGAAGTCCTGTTGGCGGAACTTCTGACGGTTCATCGTTCTCTCGTTGCCCACTGACGATAGGGAGCCAGGGATGAACGACCACCAAACGGCGGCTGAGCCGTTCTGCCACGTCGCACACCCGTTGCTCAACAAATCCGTGACGGACACGTCGACTCGGCAATCCGGCACGCTCATGGCAGTGGTGCGGGAGAACGCAGCCCGTCCGGGATTCCCGGATCGCCCCGCGCTCGTGGCGTACATCCGGGGAGCCGATTACACCGAGTGGTCCACGCTCCTTGAGAACGTGGCGGCGGGGCGCGTCTGCTGTGTCTGCCAGCACCTCATCCTCGGGCCGGCCTACCAGACGATCGTCCCGTTCTCCGCGTCGGGCGCTCGCCCGAACCATTACGCCCACCACCGTGGGGACCCTGAATGCGACCCGGCAGCGGAGTGACCGCACCTGATCCGCTCGCCTTCGTGCGTCGGCCGGAGCGCGGTGGACCGGTTCCGGCGTGACGGGACGGGGCTCCCTGGCCCGGGGGCGCGGCTACGCTCAAGGGGTGGCAGGCCGATTCGATCCGCTGACTCCCACCGCTGCGCGGGGTGGGCGGGTCGACGTGCCCGTTCCGCGTGTGGGGGCGCGCAGTGCGCACTCCGGGGCGAAGAGCCGGACCTGGGTGCCGGCCGAGGTCACCGATCTCGGGCTCACCCTGGGGCCGCTGCGGCGCGGGCCCGCCGATCCGACCTTCCGTACGACGGCCGACGGGTCGGTGTGGCGGGCCAGCCTGACCCCGCAGGGTGCCGCCACCCTCCGGGTGTCGCGGCACGGGGATGCCGTGGAGGCCGATGCCTGGGGGCCCGGGGCGGACTGGGTGCTCGACGGGCTGCCCGCGCTGCTCGGGGCCGAGGACGATCCGTCCGCGTTCGTCCCGCGGCACCGTCTGGTGCACGCCAGCCACCGCCGGCGCGCCGGGATGCGGCTCACCCGTACCGGGCTGGTGCTGGAGACCCTGATTCCCGTGGTCCTGGAGCAGAAGGTCACCACGGACGAGGCGTACCGCGCCTGGCGGCGGCTGGTCCGGCAGTACGGTGAGCCCGCCCCGGGGCCCGAGCCCGTGCCCGGACAGTGCCTGTACGTCATGCCCGACGCCCGCACCTGGACCTGCATCCCGTCCTGGGACTGGCACCGGGCGGGCGTGGACGCCAAGCGGTCCGGGACGATCATTCGGGCGGCGCGCGTCGCACGCCGGCTGGAGGAAGCTGCGCGGATGCCGCTCGCGGAGGCGACCGGGCGGCTGGAGGCCCTTCCCGGGATCGGGCCCTGGACCTCTGCCGAGACCTTGCAGCGCAGCAACGGCGCCGCCGACGCCGTCACCACCGGTGACCTGCACCTGCCCGGCATCGTCGGCTACGCGCTGGCCGGGAACGCCGACGCTGACGACGCCGAGATGCTGGAGCTCCTCGCGCCGTACGCCGGGCAACGCCACCGGGCGGCCCGGCTGATCCTGCTCTCGGGCCGGGTGCCGCCCCGCCGGACCCCGAAGATGCGGCGTACCGACATCGCTGCCTGGTGAGCCGCGCCGGCCCGGGCCCCGGGTCCCAGGTCCCGGGGACCGGGCCCCGGGGGCTCATCCTCAGCGGACCTCTATGAAGGTCTCCGCCGCGCGCGGCGGGCGTTCCGCCGGGGTGGTCGCCGCGTGGCCCACCGCGACCGCGCCCATCGGGTCCCAGTCCGCGGGCAGCGAGAGGACCTCGCGGACCACGTCGCGGCAGAACATGGTGGAGGACACCCAGGCCGAGCCCAGGCGCTCGCCGGCCAGGGCCACCAGGAAGTTCTGTACGCCGGCGCCCACGGCGACCACGAACATCTCGCGTTCCGCCGCGTCCCGCCGGGCGTCCCCGTAGTGGTGGGCGCCGTCGGCGACCAGGCAGGGCACCACCAGGTAGGGCGCGTTCCGCAGGACGTCGCCGCGGCGGACCCGTTTGGCGATGGATTCCTCCGGCTTGCCGTCGCGGCGGAGGTCCGCGATCCAGGCGTCCCGCATCGCGTCGAGCAGCCGCAGCCGGGACTCCGCCGACTCCAGCAGCACGAACCGCCACGGTGTGGTGTGGTGCGGGGCCGGCGCGGTGACGGCCGCGGCGACCGCCCGCCGGACCGCTCCCGGGTCCACCGGTTCGTCGGTGAAGGCACGCACCGTACGGCGCTGGGTCACGGCCTCCCGCACGGCCTCGGAGGTGCCCAGCCGGAACAGGTCCTCGGCGGGCGCCCGGACCAGCTCCCGGGCCGAACCCTCGCCCAGTACGCCGGTCAGGCCGCGTACGACCGCCACCGGGCAGCCGCTGGACTTGCCCTTCACCAGGTCGCCCGCGGCGGCCAGTTCGTCGGCGGTGGCCGTTATCGTCGCGCTCAGCGGGTTGCCGTGGGCGTCCGTGCCGCCGCGCAGGTCCTCCAGGACGCGTACGCCGGCGGCTCCGATCGCCACGTCCGTCAGGCCGCTGCGCCAGGGCCGGCCGAAGGTGTCCGTGACGACCACGCCGACCTCGACCGAGAGCAGGGCGCGCAGTCCGGTCCGTATCGACTCGGCGGAGGCGTCGGGGTCCTCGGGGAGCAGCAGGACCGTGCCGGCCGCCGTGTTCGAGGCGTCGACCCCGGCCGCCGCCATGACCAGCCCCTGCCGGTTCTCGACGATCCGGAGGGGGCCCCGGCGGGCGACCACCCGTACGGTCTCGGCGTCGATCGCGGCCTCGCGGGAGGCGGCGGCGAGGATCCGGCCCTCCGCCTTGGAGACGATCTTCGAGGTGACCAGCAGGACGTCCCCGTCCCGCAGACCGGGCGCGGCGGCCGCGATCAGCTTCGCCAGGTCGTCGCCCGGCTGTACTTCGGGGAGGCCGGGGACCGCGAACACCTCGTAGGAGGGTGCGGCCGCGGCGGGCGTGCCGGCAACGGTCACCGGGCGGCCTCCGCCAGGTCCAGCGCGGCCCGCGCCATCGCCGCGGTGGCGGCCAGGTCGGTCATCATCAGCGGTACGGCGCGGCACTCGATGCCCGCGGCGGTGACCTCGGCGACGGCGTCGGCGTCCGCGGTGTCCACCAGCCAGCCGTCCAGGAGGTCGGACCCGTAGTGCCGGGCCACGGCGGCGGCGGTGGACTCCACGCCGACCGCGGCCAGCACCTTGTCCGCCATGCCGCGCACCGGGGCCCCGCCGACGATGGGGGAGAGCCCGATGACGGGCGCCGGGGCCGCGGCGACGGCCTCGTGGATCCCGGGCACGGCGAGGATGCTGCCGATGGAGACGACCGGGTTGGACGGCGGGAAGAGGATGACGTCGGCCTCGGCCAGCGCCTCCGTCACGCCGGGGGCGGGCTTGGACGCCTCGGCGCCGACGGGTACGACGGCCTCGGCGTCCACCGAGGCGCGCAGCCGCACCCAGTACTCCTGGAAGTGGATGACGCGCCGCTCGCCGTCCAGGGTCACGGCGACGTGGGTCTCGACCCGGTCGTCGGACATGGGGAGCAGCCGTACGCCGGGCTGCCAGCGGTCGCAGAGCGCCTCGGTGACGGCGCTCAGCGGGTATCCGGCGGACAGCATCTGGGTGCGGACGATGTGGGTGGCGAAGTCGCGGTCGCCGAGCCCGAACCAGCCGGGCCCGACGCCGTACGCGGCGAGCTCTTCCTTGACCTTGAAGGACTCGTCGGTGCGACCCCAGCCCTGCTCCTCGTTGATGCCGCCGCCGAGGGTGTACATCACGGTGTCCAGGTCGGGGCAGACCTTCAGCCCGAACAGGTGGATGTCGTCACCGGTGTTGCCGATGACGGTGATGTCCGCGTCGGGGGCCGCCGACTTCAGTCCGCGGAGGAAACGGGCGCCGCCGATACCGCCGGCCAGAACAACAATGCGCATGAGGCGCAGTCTGCCACGGTCGTGATCACCGTCAGGCGGTTACGGGTTCCGCAGTGGCCGGGGTGCACCGGGGCATCTCGTGCATCGGCATCTCGGTGAGGCCGGGGAAGTACACGTGCAGGCTGACCGCGCCGTCGAGGGAGTCGTTGACGACCTCGTGGGAGTAGCCCGGGGCGAAGACGTGCTGGGTGCCGGGGGCGAGGGTGCGCGGGCCGCGCTGGCCGTGTTCGGTGAGCTCGCCGTCGAGGACCGTCAGCACGCCCGAGGAGCGGCCGTGGTCGTGCCGGCCGCTGCCCTGGCCGGGGACCCAGCTGAGCAGCCAGACCTCGTAGCCGGGGCCGGTGCGCAGCCGGTGGTACCAGCGGGTGGTGGCGTCGTACTCGACGAGGTGTTCCCACGCGGTGCGGTCGGCGGAGATCTCGCGGGCGAGGCCGATGAACTCGGCCACGGTGGTGGGGTGTTCCTTGGCGGGCTGGAGGAGGTGCGGGACCTCGAGGATGTCGCCGGCGATCTGGAGGTCGCTGTCGTTGTTCACGGGTTTCCTCGGCGGAAGTCAGTGGCGCGGAGCGCTGGGGGTGCTGTCGGGCGGTCGCGGGGATCGCGAGGGGTGCGGAGGCTTCAACAGCCGCGACAGCAACAGAGACCCTGGGCAGCACGCAGGAACCCACGAATGGGGGTCCGGGTGGCGGCTGCGGTCACTGACATGCGGACAAGGAGAGCGGTTCGGGGGCCTGACTGTCAACCCAATGTCCGGATTGCGAGAAAAGATTCACCTCATCCGGTTACTGTGCGCGGAGAAAGGTTTGTGCAGTCCCGGCCAGGGGATTGGCGCACCAGTCGCACCTGTAAACGTGCGCGGCCCGTCGTGACCGGACTGTGATCTCCGCCGCTTCTGTGGCCGGAACGCAACCACACCGGAGGGTGACGCGTCGGCTACGGATGCGACCGGTGATCAAGTCGACCCTGCGGCAAGTGTCACGATTTTTGGCGATATGAACACTTTCTGCATAGGCTTGGTTCCGCAGGGTGAATAAGGGGCCCAATAGCAGATCTCGGCTTGACTGCCCCGGATCCACACACTTGTAATTTCACTCGTGTTGTTCCGGCCAGACCGGACACGGCAACCACGGGGACGCACAGACAGAGCGAGGGGCGCACATGACCGAGCTGTTTCAGGAACTGCTGGTCGAGGAGGCGGACGAGGAGCTCGGATGGCAGGAGCGCGCTCTGTGCGCCCAGACCGACCCCGAGTCCTTCTTTCCCGAGAAGGGCGGCTCCACCCGGGAGGCGAAGAAGGTCTGCCTCGCCTGTGAGGTCCGCTCCGAATGCCTCGAATACGCCCTTGCCAACGACGAGCGCTTCGGCATCTGGGGCGGACTGTCCGAGCGTGAGCGCCGCCGTCTGAAAAAGGCCGCTGTCTGATCGGTCCCGACCGTCGAGCAGCACGCATTGCACACATAGCGAACAGAGCAAACGGTCCGCCTCCTGCACCTTCCCCGCTGGAGGCGGACCGTCGCATTCCAAGGGCTTGCCAAGGGCTAGTGTGGGGCGCTGTCCAGCCGACTCCGAGGGCCCGTACCCCCGGAACCACCCCGGACCCGTCCGGGGGACCCCCAGCCGGAGGGCCCGTACCGCGATGTCCCTGCACCCCCACCAGGCAACCACCGCCACAGAGGCCCCGGCCTTCCCCCGGCACGTCGTCACCGCCGTCCTGGTCGCCCACGACGGAGCCCGCTGGCTCCCGCAGGCCCTCTCCGGACTCCTCGGCCAGGACCGCCCCGTCCAGAACTGGATCGCCGCCGACACCGGCAGCGGGGACGACTCCGCCCGGCTGCTCGCCGACGCCCTCGGCGACGACCGCGTCCTCCACCTCGCCCGCCGCACCTCCTTCGGAGCCGCAGTCGACGAGGCCGCCCGCAACGCCGGCACCCTCACCCCCGAGGACCTCCCCTACCTCAAGCGCCCCAGCGGCTGGGACCCCGTCAGCCGCACCTGGCGCGACGACGCCTACGACCTCCCCGAGCTCCCCCACGGCGAGCCCGTCCAGTGGCTCTGGCTGCTCCACGACGACTGCGCCCCCGCACCCGACGCACTCGCCGAACTCCTCCGCGTCGCCGACGAGAACCCCGACGCCGGAATCCTCGGTCCCAAACTCCGCGGCTGGTACGACAGGAAGCAGCTCCTCGAAACCGGCGTCACCATCGCCCACAGCGGCCGCCGCTGGACCGGCCTGGACCGCCGCGAGCAGGACCAGGGCCAGCACGACCAGGTCCGCACCGTCCTCTCCGTCTCCACCGCCGGCATGCTCGTCCGCCGCGACGTCTACGACGCCCTCGGCGGCTTCGACCGCCGCCTCCCCCTGATGCGCGACGACGTGGACCTCTGCTGGCGCGCCCACCGGGCCGGCCACCCCGTCCTCGTCGCCCCCGACGCCGTCCTCCGCCACGCCGAGGCCGCCGCCCGCGAACGCCGCACCGTCGACTGCGCCGGCCGCGGCCCCTCCAGCCCGCACCGCGTCGACAAGGCCGGCGCCGCCTACACCGTCCTGGTCAACACCCCCGGCGCGGTCCTCCCCTGGGTACTGGTCCGGCTGGTCCTCGGCACCCTGCTGCGCACCCTCGGCTACCTCGTCGGCAAGGCCCCCGGCCAGGCCGTCGACGAGTTCACCGGACTCCTCGGCACCCTCCTGCGGCCCGGCCGGATCCTCTCCGGCCGACGCAGACGCGGCCGCCCGGCCGTACCCGCCAAGGAACTCAGGCAACTGTTCCCGCCCCCCGGCGCGACCCTCCGCGCCAACGTCGAGCAGCTCGCCGGCCACCTCGGCGCCGGTCGCGACACCGACACCGCCGCCGGCCGGCACGGCGGCGGCCTCGAATCCGGCCCCGGCGGCGACGACGCCGACTACCTGCACATCGAGCAGTTCGGCCGCCTCAAGCGGATCGCCCGCAACCCGGCCCCCGTCCTCTTCGCCCTCCTCCTGCTCGTCTCCCTCGTCGCCTGCCGCTCCCTGCTGGCCGGCGGCACCCTCATGGGCGGCGCGCTCCTGCCCGCCCCCGCCGGAGCGGGCGACCTCTGGCGCACCTACGCCGACGACTGGCACCCCCTCGGCACCGGCTCCACCGCCGGCGCACCCCCCTACCTCGCCGTCCTCGCCGCGCTCTCCGCCGTACTGCTCGGCTCCACCCAGGCCGCCCTCACCCTGCTCCTGGTGTGCTCCGTCCCGCTCGCCGGACTCACCGCCTACTTCGCCTCCCGCCCCCTGGTCGAATCCCGGCTGCTGCGCGCCTGGGCCGCCGTCGCCTACGCCTTCCTCCCCGCCGTCACCGGAGCCCTGGCCGGCGGCCGGCTCGGCACCGCCCTGCTCGCCGTACTCCTCCCGCCGATCGCCCGCGCCGGCGTCTCCGCGTACGGACTCGCCGCCGGGGGCGACCCCGAAGGGGACCGCGGCAGCCGGCGCGCGGTGTGGACGTACACCCTGCTCCTCACCCTGGCCACCGCCTTCACCCCGGCCCTCTGGCCGCTCGCCGCCGCCCTCGGCACCGCCGCCGTGGTGCTCCGCCGCGCCGAGTGGAAGACGTACGCCGCCCGCCACGCCGCCGTCCTGGCGACCCCGCTGCTGGTCCTCGCACCCTGGTCGCTGACCCTGCTCACGCACCCCGCCCGCTTCCTCCGCGAAGCCGGACTCCCCTACGGCAGCGGCGCCGCCACCGCCCTCGACCTGCTCGGCATCAGCCCCGGCGGCCCCAAGACCGGCGGCGGGCTCCTGCTCCTCGGCATCGTCCTCGCCGCCCTGGCCGCGCTCCTGCGCGAGGAACGCGGCTTCGCGGTCCGCACCGCCTGGGCGGCCGCCCTCGCCGGCCTCCTCCTCGCCGTCCTCACCAACCGCAGCGGCTGGGCCGGCCCCGCCACCCTCGTCTACGGCCTCGCCCTGCTGGCCGCCGCCGCCCTCGGCGCCGACGGCGCCAAGGACCGGCTCGCCGCCCACGGCTTCGGCTGGCGCCAGCCCCTGGCCGCACTCATCGGCCTGGCCGCCGCGGCCGGCCCGCTGCTCGGCGCCGTCGGCTGGACGACCGTCGGAGCCGACGGCCCGCTGGACCGCCGCGACCCCGTACAGGTCCCGGCCTTCGTCGCCGAGGAGAGCGGCACCCGCGACCAGCCCCGCACCCTCGTGCTCGGTGGCACGTCCGCCGCCGTCTCCTACACCCTGGTCCGCGGCTCCGGCGGCCGCCTCGGCGACGCCGAACTCGCCGCCGCGACCGGCGGCGACCAGCGCCTCGACAAGGTCGTCTCCAGCCTGGTCGCGGGCTCCGGCGCCGACCAGACCGACCAGCTCGGCGCCTTCGCCGTCCGCTACGTCCTGGTCCGCGACGGCGCCCCCGAGCGGTTCCACCAGGTCCTCGACGCCACCCCCGGCCTGAGCCGGCTCAGCCAGCTCGACGGCAGCGCCCTCTGGCGGGTCGACCGCCAGGTCGCGCGCGCCGTGATCCTCTCCGGCAAGCCCGGCGAGGCCCCGATCCCGGTGGCCGCCGGCCCGGTCGACGTCCACACCACGCTCCCCGCAGGCGGGCCCGGCCGGACCCTGCGCATCGCCGACCGCGCCGACGCCGGCTGGAGGGCCACCCTCGACGGCGAACCGCTCCGGGCCAAGACCCTCGACGGGTGGGCCCAGGGCTTCGAACTCCCCGCCGACGGCGGCCGCCTGGACCTCACCCACGCCGACTCGGCCACCGGCACCGCCTGGCACTGGGCCCAGGCCGCGCTCGCCGTACTGCTGCTGGTGCTGGCCCTGCCGGGCCGCCGCAGGCAGCTCGACGACGACCTCCCCGACGAGGAGGCCACCGGCCCGGACGGATCGGCCGGCGCGGAGTACGGCGAGGGCCGCCGGGCGCGCCGCCTGCGGGCCGGAGCCGGGGCGGGAGCAGCGGACGGCGCGGACGGCGGTGACGGTGCCGGCGCGCCGGTCACGGCCGACCCGTACGCCGAGATCCCCGCGCAGGTGCCCTACCCGCAGGACACGTACGGCTACGACTACGCGGGCACGGAGGACGCCGACGCCGGTGGGTACCCCGCCGGCCCGGCCGCCCCTGCGGGCCCGCACGGCGTCCACGACGGCGCACCCGGTGACCCCGGGCAGGCGCAGGACCCGGCGTACGGCGCATACCCCGGGCAGCAGCAGCCGTACCCGTACGCCTACGACGACGCCGCCCCCTACGGGCAGTACGACCAGTACGGCGGACCGTACGGGCAGCACGGGCAGCAGGAACACCACAGCGGACACGAGCAGTACGAACAGCACGGGCAGCAGTACGACGCATACGGACAGCCGATCGGCCATCAGCGGCCGCGTCCGGACGGGAGCCACCGGCAGTGAAGCGCGCACCCCTGACCCTCGCCGCCGCGGCCGCCGCACTCGCCGCCCTCACCGGCATGGCCGCCCTCACCGCACCCGACGGCACCGCGGCCACCGGCGCGGCCCCGGCCGCCGCCCGCCGGCCCGTCGAACGTTCCGCCCTGGTCTGCCCGTCGCCCTCCGGCTCCGACATCGCGGAGACCGCCTACACGGCCGTCACCCCGGCCGGCGGGGCCCGCGGGGTCGGCGGACAGGGGGCGGCCCGCCTGGTCGGCGCCACCAAGGAGCAGAAGCAGGTGCTGGAGCTGAAGGAGGCGGGCAAGCCGGTCGGTGCCACCGCCTCGGGGGCCGAGGCCCCGGCGCTGACCGGGACCGCCGACGGCGCCCTCGCCCCCGGCTGGACCGCCCAGCAGACCACCAAGGTGTCGGTGGGGCAGGCCCGGGGCCTGCTCGGACTGGCCTGCACCCCGCCCGGCACCGACTTCTGGTTCCCGGGCACCGCGACCTCCCAGGGCCGCCAGGACTACGTCCACCTGACCAACGCGGACGACTCCCCGGCGGTGGTGGACATCGAGCTCTTCGGCCCGGAGGGCCGCGCCAAGACGGAGCAGGGCAGCGGGGAGAACATCCGGGTCGGCCCCAGGTCCTCGGTCCGGGTCCTGCTGAGCACCCTGACCTCCGAGCAGCTGCCGGACGTCACCACCCATGTGACGACCCGTTCGGGCCGGGTCGGGGCGTCCGCGCAGGTCATGGAGGACGGCGTCGGCGCCGACTGGCTGCCGGCCTCCGCCGACCCCGCGGGCTCCCTGGTGCTGCCCGGCATCCCGGCCGACGCGACCTCGGTCCGGCTGATTGCCCATGCCCCCGGCGAGGAGGACGCCGACCTGCGCATCAAGCTGGCCGGGCCGGGCGGCTCGATCAGCCCGGCCGGGAGCGAGCAGCTGCACGTCAAGGGCGGGATGACCGCCTCCCTCGACCTGAAGGACGTCACCCGCGGCGAGCCGGGCTCCCTGGTGCTGACGCCCGCGGACCCGGGGAAGTCCGTCCCGGTGGTGGCGGCGGTCAGGGTGGTCCGGGGCACCGGGGCCAAGCAGGAGCTCGGCTTCGTCCCGGCGGCCGGCCCGGTCGGCGCACGGGCCACCAACGCCGACAACCGCACCGACCAGGGGGCCACCACCCTCTCACTCACCGCGGTGGGCACGGACGCCAAGGTGCGGGTCACCGCCTCGGCCGGCACGCAGGGCGGCGAGCCGGCGAGCCAGGAGTACACGGTGAAGGCCGGCACCACCATGGCGGCGGTACCCCCGCCGGTGCCGGGCGGGGGCGGCAAGGGACCGTACGCGCTGACCGTGGAGACCCTCTCGGGTGGCCCGGTCCACGCGGCGCGCACCCTGTCGCTGCCCCACGAGGGCATCCTGTTCTTCACCGTGCAGCCGCTCACCGACGACCGCGGCACGGTCTCCGTCCCCGAGGCGTCCCAGGACCTGACGGTCCTGGACGACGACCGGAACCGGACGGGGCGGGAGTAATCCGGGAAGGGCGAGTCCGGGGAGGGCGAGTCCGGGGGACGGCCTCAGCGGGGGCGACGGCCTCGGGAGGCGAGGGCCTCAGTCCTGCCCGTACCGGGGGTCGACGGTCTCGGGCGACAGCCCCAGCAGCTCGGCCACCTGCTCCACCACGATCTCGTGCACCAGCAGCGCCCGGTCGTCGCGGGTCTTCGAACGGATCTCCACCGGCCGCCGGTAGACGATGATCCGGGCCGGCCGGCCCTCGTCCGGCTCCACCAGCCCGCCCAGCGGCACGGCCTCGTCGTTCCACCCGGTGTCCGCGCCGCCCGGCGCCCCCGGGACCTCCGCCACCATGAACTCCACCTCGGCCAGCTGCGGCCAGCGCCGCTCCAGCCGCTCGACCGAGTCCTGCACGAGATCCCCGAAGAGCTCGGCCCGGCTCGCCGCGAGGGGTACCTGAGGGGGTGCCACCGGCCCGCGCATGCCGCGGCCGTGCCGGTCGCGTCGGCGGGGGCGGGGCTCGGTGGGCTGCGTCGGCGAACTGTCCATCACCTCGGCAGGGTAGCCCTCCACCGCCCCCGAAGGGACCGATTCCGCCGCCGGCGAGCGGATGTCACACACGGGACATTACGGGCGGGTCCGGAGGGTGGTGCCGGCCGCGCCCGGTGCGTGAGAGGCCCCGCTCCGGGCCGGCCACCGTCGCGATCACGCCACGACACGGGGGAGTGAGCTGACCCGGAGTCGTCGCGGCCCGGTCAAGAGTGCGGTACCGTCCAACGTCGTGAGCCTTGTACGTCGCTGTTCGCGCACCGCGTGCGGCCGCCCTGCCGTCGCAACACTGACGTACGTCTACGCCGATTCGACCGCAGTCCTCGGCCCGCTCGCCACCTACGCCGAACCCCACTGCTACGACCTGTGTGCCGAGCACTCCGAGCGCCTGACCGCCCCGCGCGGCTGGGAGGTCGTACGCCTGTCCGACGGTTCCGCGCCGTCCCGCCCGAGCGGCGACGACCTCGAAGCACTGGCCAACGCCGTGCGCGAGGCGGCACGTCCGCAGGAGCGGGCGGCGGAGGCCGGCGGCAGCGGCCGGACCGGCGCGAGTCCGAGGAACGAGACACGCCGCGGCCATCTGCGCGTACTGCGCTCGCCGGATTCCTGACGCTTTTGTGCCGCTGAACGCCCCGGCGGGGCAGGGTAGGTTGTCCGGACGGACAGGACCCCAGGTGGAGGGCAGGCAGTGGCTGCGGATCTTTCGAACATCGTCAAGGCGTACGACGTGCGCGGAGTCGTTCCCGACGATTGGGACGAGTCCCTCGCGGAGCTGTTCGGGGCGGCGTTCGTCGAGGTCACGGACGCTTCGGCGATCGTCATCGGCCATGACATGCGGCCCTCGTCGCCCGGTCTGTCCGCGGCCTTCGCGCGGGGCGCGGCCGGCCGTGGCGCCGACGTCACCCTGATCGGCCTGTGCTCGACCGACCAGCTGTACTACGCCTCCGGCGCGCTGGGCCTGCCGGGCGCCATGTTCACGGCCTCCCACAACCCCGCGCAGTACAACGGCATCAAGATGTGCCGGGCCGGCGCGGCCCCCGTCGGCCAGGACACCGGTCTCTCCGACATCCGCGCCCTGGTGGAGAAGTGGTCGGAGGCCGGCGCCCCCGCCGCGTCCGACACGCCCGGCACCGTCACCGAGCACGACGTCCTCGCCGACTACGCGGCGCACCTCCGCGGCCTGGTCGACCTGGCCGCGATCCGCCCGCTGAAGGTGGTCGTGGACGCGGGCAACGGCATGGGCGGCCACACCGTCCCCTCGGTCTTCGAGGGTCTGCCGCTGACCGTCGTCCCGATGTACTTCGAACTGGACGGCACCTTCCCCAACCACGAGGCCAACCCGCTGGACCCGAAGAACATCGTGGACCTGCAGGACCGGGTCCGGACCGAGGGCGCCGACCTCGGCATCGCCTTCGACGGCGACGCCGACCGCTGCTTCATCGTCGACGAGCGCGGCGAGGGCGTCTCCCCGTCCGCGATCACCGCCCTGGTCGCCGCCCGCGAGCTGGCCCGCAACGGCGGCACCGGCACCGTGATCCACAACCTGATCACCTCCTGGTCGGTGCCGGAGGTCGTCAGGGAGAACGGCGGCACCCCGGTCCGCACCCGCGTGGGCCACTCCTTCATCAAGGAGGAGATGGCGAAGACCGGCGCGATCTTCGGCGGCGAGCACTCGGCGCACTACTACTTCAAGGACTTCTGGAACGCGGACACCGGCATGCTGGCCGCCCTCCACGTCCTCGCCGCCCTCGGCGGGCAGGACGGTCCGCTCTCCTCCCTGGTCTCCTCCTACGAGCGCTACTCCGGCTCCGGCGAGATCAACTCCACGGTCGCCGACCAGGCGGGCCGCCTCGCCGCGGTCAAGGAGGCGTACGCCTCCCGCGAGGGCGTCGAACTGGACGAGCTCGACGGCCTGACCGTCTCCGCCGCCGACTGGTGGTTCAACGTCCGCGCCTCCAACACCGAGCCGCTGCTCCGCCTGAACGTCGAGGCCCGCGACGCCGAAACGCTCACCCGCATCCGCGACGAAGCCCTGTCCCTGATCCGCGGCTGACCGCCTCCGCCGAGGCCCGAGCGGGCGTTCCGCCGTGCTCTGCCCGCCCGAACCTCCACGGAGGCCCGGGCGGGCACTCCGCCCGGCTCCACCCCGCGCCTCCGCCGAGGCGCGCGCGCCGGCTCCGCCAAGGGCGAGGCCGCCGACTCCGCTCAGGTTGGGGTGAGGGCGCCGGCTCGGCCGAGGTTGTGGGCAGGCGTTCCGCAGGGCTTTGCCCGGCCCTGCCGGGGCGCATGGCTCCGCCCAGGGTGAGGGCGTCGGCTCGACCGAGGTGTGGGCAGGCGTTCCGCAGGGCGGAACGGGTGGGCACACCGGAACACCGCTCCGCAGGCTCGCTCTCGCTCGGCCGAAGCCCCGCTCGGCTCGGCCGAAGCCGCGCCTCTCGGGCAAAGCACCGGCTTCGCCGCAGCGATGGCTCGCTCCGCCCGAGCGCCCCGAGCCCGGACACCGGCTTCGCCGGCCCCGGCGCGGCGTGGCACCGTCAAGGCCCGCCCCGCCGGGGCCGCTCTCAGGCACCCGCACGGCGGCAGCGTGCAGCTGCCGAGGCCCGCCCCGCCACGGCAGCGCCCAGGCCCCCGCGCGGCGCGGCGACCAGCCGCCAACGCCCGCCCCGCCGGGGCACGGGCAACGGCCGCGCACGCACACCGCGGCGGGGTATCGCCGACCGGCCGACCGGCGGAGCCGTACGGCGGTGCAGCCAAAGGGCCCTGGCGGTACGCTGACCAGGCCCAACCTCATACGCATCCGAAGGGACGGACCCTCATGCCGCTCGAAGCCGGCCTCCTGGAGATCCTCGCCTGCCCCGCCTGCCACTCCCCCCTCCAGGACGAGACCAAGGCCGAGACGCCCGAGCTGATCTGCACCGCTGCCGACTGCGGCCTGGCCTACCCGGTCCGGGACGGCATCCCGGTCCTCCTCGTGGACGAGGCCCGCCGCCCGGCCTGAGCCCCCGCCCCGGCCCCACCGGCCGCGCGCCGCGCCCCACGGGCCGCGCCCGCGAGCCGCACGCCGTGAGCCGGGATCCGAGATCCGAGAGCCCGAGAACTCAACCGACCGGAGGCCCCGCATGCTCGACGAGTCGCTGCTCGACGCACCGGAAGACCTGGCCCGCGCCGACCGCCGCGGACTGCTGCGCGGCGCGGCCGAAGCCGGGGCCCGGGTCCGTACCGCGGCCCGGCACGCGGCCGAGGCGGGCCTGGGCGACCTCCGCCCGGACGGCCGCCCCCGGTCCGTCCTGATCGCCGGCCCCGGCACCGCGGCCACCGGCGTGGCGGACCTGCTCGGCGCCCTGGCGGGCGCCTCGGCACCGGTGACCCGCCTGCACCCGACCGGCGTCGCGCACGCCGCCGGTGCGCTCCGCTGGGCGCTGCCCGGCTGGGCGGGCCCCGTCGACCTGCTGCTCGTGGCCACCACCGACGGCACCGAACCCGGCCTCGCCCAGCTCGTCGAGCAGGCGTACCGCCGCGGCTGCAGCGTGGTCGCCGTGGCCCCGCCCCGGTCCCCGATCAACGAGGCGGTGCAGGCCGCGCACGGCCTCCTGGTGCCGATGGCCAAGGCGCCGTACGAGGACTACGACGAGAGCGCCGCGGCCGGCCCGGGCGCCCTGTGGGCCCTGCTCACCCCCCTGCTCGTGCTGCTCGACAAGGTCGGCCTGATCACCGCCGCCCCCGACACCCTGCAGCTCGTCGCCGACCGCCTCGACCACACCGCCGAACGCTGCGGTCCGGCCATCGCGACGTACAGCAACCCCGCCAAGACCCTGGCCGCCGAGCTCGCCGACTCCCTCCCGCTCATCTGGAGCGAGGGCCCCGGCGCCGCCCCGGCCGGCCGTCGTTTCGCCGCCACCCTCGCCGAGCTGGCCGGCCGCCCCGCGCTCGCCGCCGAGCTGCCCGAGGCGCTGCCCCGCCACGGGGTCCTGCTCGCCGGGGCCTTCGCGGCCGGAGCCGACCCCGAGGACTTCTTCCGCGACCGGGTCGACGAGCCCCAGGCCCTGCACGCCCGGGTGGTCCTGCTCCGCGACCGGCCCTCCGGCGGCCTCACCGCCGCCCCCGCGGCCCGCGAACTCGCCCTCAGCCACGACACGGCCATCAGCGAACTCGAACCCGAGGAGGGCGGGGAGCTGGAGCAGCTCGCCGAGCTCCTCGCCATCACGGACTTCGCCACCGCCTACCTGGCGCTGGCGTCCGGAGGCCGCCCCTGAGGGCACGTACGTCCAACGGCGCCAAGCAACACGCACGAGGCACCAAGCAACACGCACGACGGCACCACGCACGACGGCATCACGCACCACGCACCCGCGTACGCACCAGGGACCCCGGCCCCGCACCACTCGAAGCAGCAGCACCACCGGCACCACCGGCAACACCGGAACCACCGGCCATACCGGCACCACCGCGCGACCAGCGCGCGTACAGCGCACCACCGCACCAGGCGCGGCAGCACACCCGCGAACCCGCGCACTCGTGCACCGCCACGCCGCCCACACCGAGGAAGCCAGGAAGACCACCGATGGACCGCCTGACGAACACCGTCCGCCCCTACGCCTGGGGCTCCACCACCCTGATCCCGGAGCTCCTCGGCAACCGGCCGACCGGCGAACCCCAGGCGGAGATGTGGCTGGGCGCGCACCCCGGCGCCCCCTCGCGCCTGGACCGCGGCGCCGGTGAGACCTCCCTGTCCGAGCTCATCGCCGCGGACCCCGAGCGCGAGCTCGGCGCCGCCGCCGTCGCCAAGTTCGGGCCCCGGCTCCCCTTCCTGCTCAAGATCCTCGCGGCGGGCGCACCCCTCTCCCTCCAGGTCCACCCCGACATCGCCCAGGCGCGGGAGGGCCATGCCGACGAGGAGCGCCGCGGCATCCCCATCGACGCCCCGCACCGCAACTACAAGGACGCCAACCACAAGCCCGAACTCATCTGCGCGCTCACCCCGTTCGACGGACTGTGCGGGTTCCGTCCGGCGCTGGAGTCCGCCGACCTGCTCTCCGGGCTCGGCGTCGACTCCCTCAAGCCGTACGTGGACCTGCTGCACGCCCACCCCGAGGAGGCGGCGCTGCGCGAGATGCTGACGGCCGTCCTCGGCGCGGACCGGGAGGAGATGGCCGGGACCGTGGCCGAGGTCACCGCCGCCGCCACCCGCCTCGGCGGCGCCTACGCCCCGTACGCCGACCTCGCCCACCACTACCCGGGCGACCCGGGCGTGATCGCGGCGATGCTCCTCAACCACGTCCGACTCCAGCCCGGCGAGGCCATGTTCCTCGGCGCCGGCGTCCCGCACGCCTACATCAGCGGCCTCGGCGTCGAGTTGATGGCCAACTCCGACAACGTGCTGCGGTGCGGCCTGACCCCCAAGCACGTGGACGTGCCCGAACTGCTGAGGATCGTGAAGTTCGAGCCCTCCGATCCGGCCCTGCTCCGCCCCGAGGGCGACGGCGAAGAGGTCTACGAGACCCCGATCGACGAGTTCCGCCTCTCCCGCTTCGACCTGGCCCCGGCGGCCGCCCCGGTCCACGTCCCGGACGGCACCCCGCAGATCCTGCTCTGCACGGCCGGTTCGGCCCGGGTCGGCGAACTGACCCTGACGCCGGGCGGATCCGTCTTCGTCCCGGCGGGCGAAAAGGTTGAACTGTCCGGGAATGGCACGGTCTTCCGTGCCACCGTCATCGCCTGACGCACCGTCCGCATCGCGGACTGCAACAATGTGCGGCCGTACCTGTGACAGCAGGGTCAGCTTCAGGTTCAGGGCCAGGAAAGGACATCCGCACTCATGAGCGCGTCGGGCGGTACCAGGGCGATCGTGGCGGCACTCGCCGCCAACCTCGCCATCGCCGCAGCCAAGTTCGTTGCCTTCGTCTTCAGCGGCTCCTCGTCGATGCTCGCGGAAAGCGTCCACTCGCTGGCGGACTCCGGAAACCAGGGCCTGCTGCTCCTCGGCGGCAAGAAGGCGCAGCGCGAGGCGACTCCGCAGCACCCCTTCGGGTACGGGCGCGAGCGCTACATCTACGCCTTCCTGGTCTCCATCGTGCTCTTCACCATCGGTGGCATGTTCGCCATCTACGAGGGCTACGAGAAGGTCAAGCACCCGGAGCCCATCGAGGCCTGGTACTGGCCCGTCGGCGTCCTGGTCTTCGCGATCATCGCCGAGGGCTTCTCGTTCCGCACCGCCATCAAGGAGTCGAACGAGATCCGCGGCAAGCTCACGTGGACCCAGTTCATCAGGCGGGCCAAGGCCCCCGAGCTCCCCGTGGTGCTCCTGGAGGACTTCGGCGCGCTCGTCGGCCTGGTCCTCGCCCTCGGCGGCGTCGGCCTCGCCCTCCTCACCGGCGACGGCGTCTGGGACGGCATCGGCACCCTGTGCATCGGCGCCCTGCTCATCCTGATCGCGATCGTGCTGGCAGCCGAGACCAAGTCGCTGCTGCTCGGCGAGGCCGCGGGCGCCGAGGACGTCGAGAAGATCAAGGCCGTGCTGGTCGACGGGGAGACCGTCACCCGTCTGATCCACATGCGCACGCTGCACCTCGGCCCGGAGGAGCTCCTGGTGGCCGCCAAGATCGCGGTCAAGCACGACAACACCGCGGCCCAGGTCGCCCACGCGATCGACGCCGCCGAGGAGCGGATCCGTACGGCCGTCCCGATCGCCCGCGTGATCTACCTGGAGCCGGACATCTACAAGGAGCCCGCCGGCGGGGACGACGCCCAGAACGGCTCCGCACCCGCCGGAGCCCAGGCCGAATAGCCCGGAGTCCGTGGCCCGAGCCCGTATCGGGCACCGAGCACGAGGAGGCCCCCGCGAGCACCGGCTCGCGAGGGCCTCCTCCGTTCTTCCCGACGCCCTTGCGGCGTCATTCGGGGATCGCGGACCCCCACACCGGCGGCACCGGCGCGGGCTTCCGGCGCTCCACCAGCCAGGCGATGCCCAGCCCGGTACCGGTGAGCAGCAGCCCCGCGGAAAACAGCAGCAGCAGACCCCCGACCATGAGGGCGGTCGGTCCCGCGGGCCACTCCACGCCGATCACGTCCGACACCGGGACCGTTCCGTCGTTCTCCTCCAGACGCAAGCGGGAGTCGTACGAGTTGCCCCGGCGGTCGCCCATCAGGAACAGCCGGCCTTCCGGGACGGTCACCCGGAACGGGTCCGGGGTCGCCGCCACCGGGTCCCCGCCGCGCAGGTAGGGCTCCTCCAGTGGCTTCCCGTTCAGGGTGAACCTGTCGGCGCCCCGCTCGTACGCGATCACGTCACCCCCGACCGCGACCACCCGCTCGATCACGTTCCGGTTCTCACCCCAGGCAGACCCCCGGAACAACACGATGTCCCCCCGCCCGACCTCCCGCCCGTTCCGGAAGGCGATCCGGTCACCGCGCGCGTACGCGGGTGACATGTGCTCGCTCTGCAACTGCGTGCCGGTGACCAGGGACCGCCCCAGTACGAAGATCCCGCCTCCCAGGACCACTCCCACCAGCAGCAGTACGAGTGCGGCGATCCCCAGCCCCCGCCCGGGTCTCCGGACCCGTATGCCGTCCTCTTCCATGAATCCCATCCCTGTGCATGACGTTCCGTGCGCATGGGCGCGCGCGAGGAATCGTACGGAGCCCCTGGAAGCCCCCGAACGGCACGCGACTTGTCCCCTGACCGGCTGGGGTCCGCTGGGCCGATCGGTGTAGATTCGTCAGCAGTGCCAGACGTCGCTGCTGATGGCAGGCGGGCGGTCCCGGTGACCGGCCGAGGGGAGAGAGGGCCTCCGACGGACTGCGCCAGGTGTGCCGTTCCGGAACCTCCGGCCCGGTGCACGGCTCAGCCGTACCCACCCTCTCGAACCACGAGGAGCAGCACGCAATGGACTTCAAGGTCGCAGACCTCTCCCTTGCCGTCTTCGGCCGCAAGGAGATCACCCTGGCCGAGCACGAGATGCCGGGCCTGATGTCGATCCGCCGCGAGTACGCGCAGGCGCAGCCGCTGGCCGGCGCCCGGATCACCGGCTCGCTGCACATGACCGTGCAGACCGCCGTCCTGATCGAGACCCTGGTCGCCCTCGGCGCCGAGGTCCGCTGGGCCTCCTGCAACATCTTCTCCACCCAGGACCATGCGGCCGCCGCCATCGCCGTCGGCCCGAACGGCACCCCGGAGAACCCGCAGGGCGTCCCCGTCTTCGCCTGGAAGGGCGAGACGCTGGAGGAGTACTGGTGGTGCACGGAGCAGGCGCTGACCTGGCCGAACACCCCCACCGGCGGCCCGAACATGATCCTGGACGACGGCGGTGACGCCACCCTCCTGGTGCACAAGGGCGTCGAGTTCGAGAAGGTCGGCGCGGCCCCGGACCCGTCCACCGCGGACTCCGAGGAGTACGGCCACATCCTCACCCTGCTCAACCGCACCCTCGGCGAGAGCCCGCAGAAGTGGACCCAGCTGGCGTCCGACGTCCGCGGTGTCACCGAGGAGACCACCACCGGTGTCCACCGCCTCTACGAGATGATGTCCGAGGGCACCCTGCTGTTCCCGGCGATCAACGTGAATGACGCGGTGACGAAGTCGAAGTTCGACAACAAGTACGGCTGCCGTCACTCCCTGATCGACGGCATC